>JBDHSJ010000001.1:0-64850 GCA_039808065.1 Burkholderiaceae bacterium
AGTACTGGGCATTGATGCGCCATGCGGTAGCGCGCGGCGCGCGATTGTTTGACTACGGGCGCAGCAAGCTCGGCACGGGACCTTACAGCTTCAAGAAGAACTGGGGCTTCGAGCCGCAAGCCTTGAGCTATGAATTCCGCCTTTATGGGGGGCAGGATAGTGTTCCGCAGCAGAACCCGAACAATCCAAAGTACCAGGCACTGATCAAGACCTGGCGACGCCTGCCGCGCGGGTTGGTGAATCGCCTGGGTCCGCTTGTGGTGCGAAATCTCGGATGAAGATCCTCTTCCTGGTCCACCGACTTCCCTACCCGCCCAACAAGGGTGACAAGGTGCGTTCCTATCACCTGCTGCAGCACCTGCGAGAGCGTGGGCATGAGGTACATCTCGGCACCTTCGTGGACGATCCAGAGGACTGGCAGCACGTGGAAACCGTCAAGGCTTGGTGCCAGAGCAGCTACTTCGCCGGGCTGCGCCCAAGCTGGGCGAAGTTGCGTAGCTTGGTGGGCCTGGCGCGCGGCGAGGCTCTGGGTTTGAGCTACTACCGTCACGCCGGTCTGCGCCAATGGGTACAGCGTGCGGCTGACGAAGTTGACGCCGTGTTGGTCTTCTCGTCAACGATGGCGCAGTACGTTCTCGACCTTGACTTGCCGCTATGGGTCGATTTCGTTGACATGGATAGCGCCAAGTGGCGCGACTATGCACCCCGCCACTCTTGGCCACTGTCCTGGCTTTACGCGCGCGAAGGCCGTGAGTTGCTGCGATTCGAGCGCAGCGTTGCCCGACGGGCGCGTGCCAGCTATTTCGTGACGGATGCCGAGTGTGCGCTCTTTCAGAGTGCCGCTCCGGAGGCGGCGGAGCGTGTGGCTACCTTGTGCAATGGCGTTGACGCGACCTATTTTGATCCTGCAGGCGAGTACCCGAGTCCGTTTGGCGCGGATGAGCAGGCCTTGGTGTTCACGGGCGCCATGGACTACTGGCCCAATGTGGATGCCGTTCAATGGTTTGTTGAGGCGATGCTGGTGCCGCTGCGCGAGCGCTTTCCGCGCCTACGGTTTCACATTGTTGGAAGGAGCCCGACTCCGGCTGTGCAATCGCTGGCGGGCGAAGCCGTGAGCGTGACCGGGACCGTGCCGGATGTGCGGCCCTACTTGCGCCATGCAGCTGCCGTCGTGGCTCCCTTGCGCTTGGCGCGCGGCATCCAAAACAAGGTACTGGAAGCCATGGCCATGGGACAGGCAGTGGTGGCGGCGCAAACATGTGTGGCCGCCATTGACGCTTGTCCACGACAAGAACTGGCTGGAGCTGAAACTGCTGCGGAGTACGTCGAGCAATTGAGTGAATGGCTCACTCATCCTGATCGAGCTCGTGCCGTCGGATCTGCGGCGCGTCAGCGGGTACTCGCGCGCTATGCCTGGGCGGCCCAGTTGGCCCCCCTGGACCGCGACCTGGAGGCCCTAGCGTGAACGAACATCCTTGGCGGCGTGCTGGGCTGGAGTGGCTGTTGGTCAGCTTAGTCTTGCTGGCCAGTTGGTTCCCGACTGCGGCGGCCATGGCGACCATCTGGTGGCGAAGCGACACATTTGCGCATTGCCTGTTGGTGCCTCCGATCGTGGCTTGGCTGGTCTGGCGGGACCGTGTCCGCTGGTTGGCGCTGAGGCCTCGACGCTGGGCCTGGGGCCTTGTGCCACTGGCAGCTGCCGCTGTGCTGGGTTTGTTGGGCGAACTGGCGCAGGTGGCTGCGGCCAGCCAATTGGCCCTGGTTCTGGCCCTACAGGCACTGACCCTGGTGGTCCTGGGGCCAGCCGTGACCCGGGCTCTGGCTTTCCCCCTGCTGTTCCTCTTGTTCGCCGTGCCCATCGGGGAGTTCATGCTGCCCTGGATGATGGCTTGGACCGCCGACTTCACGATCACGGCGCTCCGGCTGGTCGGTGTACCCGTCTACCGGGAAGGCCTTCACTTTGTCATTCCTTCCGGGCACTGGTCCGTGGTCGAGGCCTGCTCGGGCGTGCGCTACCTGATGGCTTCGGTGATGGTCGGGACGTTGTTTGCCTACTTGAATTTCAAGCGATTGAGCAAGCGTCTTGGATTCGTCGCCGTGGCGGTTGCCGTTCCGCTGTTGGCCAACTGGCTGCGGGCTTTTGGCATCGTGATGCTAGGCCACTTGTCTAACAACCAATTGGCAACCGGAGTCGACCACTTGGTCTACGGCTGGGTGTTTTTCGGTCTCGTCATGGCCCTCATGTTTACAGTGGGTGCGCGCTTTGCCGAACCGGTGTCCGGGCCGAGTCCTGTACAGGGCGGGCACAAGCAACCGTCTGGCTGGATGACCGCGCTGGCTTCCTTGGTGCTGCTCGTCGCTCCTATGCTGGTGGCCGCAACCCTGCGGGGCGGCATGCTTGCTCCCAGCCCGTCTTCGCTGGAATTGACGGTGCCGGGCTGGGCTCAGCGAGTCGCGCATCCCAACTGGCAGCCTGCGGTCGAAAACCCGCCAGCGAAATGGGCGGCAAGCTTCGAAAGCCTTGGCGGAGAGGTGCAGTTTTTCGTTGCCTATTACCCACGTCAGCAGGCCGGCTCCAAGGCCGTCAGTGGGGAAAATGTTCTGGTTCGCGCCGATGACAGGGACTGGAAGGTCCTGGAGCGAGGGGGCGACGGCTGGCTGGTGAAACGACAAGGCCAGGAGGAGCAGCGATTCTTGCTGCAGCGCCGTCACTGGGTGGACGGACATCTCATCGAGAGCCCGGCCCTGGCCAAGTTGGCCCATGTCTGGCAGCTGCTTCGCGGAGGAGGGGATGCGGCTGCACTGGTGGTTTTGCTGACACCGGCGGACGCGCAGGCCCAGGCACGCCTGCAAGCCTTCTGGCAGGCGGCATCCGCCCCCTTGAATGAATGCCTGACGGCGCTCTCCACAGGGGGCCGAGGCCACAATGCCGGCCGCTGTCGCTGAGGCCTAGCAAGCCCCGGTGCAGGATTACATCAAGTGCCCCAGAGCGCGGAGAAGCAAATGACGACGTTGGCAGTGATCGGCCTTGGCTATGTGGGCCTGCCCTTGGTGGTGGAGTTCGGCAAGCAAATCCGTACCATCGGTTTTGACATCGCCCAGTCCAAGGTGGATGCCTGCTTGCGCGGTACCGACCCCTCGCGTGAACTCAGCGATGAGCAGATGGCGCTGGCGACGCACGCGGTTTACACCTCGGACGGCAAGCTGCTGGCCGAGGCCGACATCATCATCGTGGCGGTTCCCACCCCGGTTGATGAGGCGCATATTCCTGACTTCCGCCCTCTGATTGGTGCGAGCACCAGCGTCGGTCGTCACATGAAGAAGGGTGCCATCGTGGTGTACGAGAGCACCGTCTACCCTGGCGCGACCGAAGAGGTGTGCATTCCCGTGTTGGAAAAGGAGTCGGGCCTGAAATGGAAGCAGGACTTCTTCGTTGGCTATTCACCCGAGCGCATCAACCCGGGCGACAAGGAACACACGCTGACCAAGATCCTCAAGATCGTCAGTGGTGACACGCCCGAGACCCTGGAGGCCGTGGCCAAGCTGTACGAGCGCATCGTTGAGCCCGGCGTGCACCGCGCCAGCTCCATCAAGGCTGCAGAGGCCGCCAAGGTGATCGAGAACACCCAGCGCGACTTGAACATCGCGCTGATGAACGAATTGGCCATCATCTTCGACAAGATTGGCATCGACACCTCCGAGGTGCTGGAGGCCGCCGGCACGAAGTGGAACTTCCTCAAGTTCAAGCCGGGTCTGGTGGGTGGCCATTGCATTGGCGTGGATCCGTACTACCTGACCCACAAGGCCGAGATGCTGGGCTACCACCCGCAGGTGATCCTGGCTGGCCGGCGCATCAATGACGGCATGGCCAAATTCATTGCCGAGCAGACCATCAAGCAGATGATTGCCGCCGGCAGCCACGTCAAGGGCGCGCGCGTCAATGTGCTCGGATTGACCTTCAAAGAGAACTGCGGTGATCTGCGCAACTCCAAGGTTATCGACATCATCCGTGAGCTGGAAAGTTACGGCGTGGATGTCTTTGTCGCCGATCCGCAGGCCGAAAGCGAGGAGGCCGTGCACGAGTACGGCGTGCGCTTGACGCCCTGGGAAGATTTGCCGCGCGCGGATGCCATCGTGGCTGCTGTTTCACACCGTGAGTTCCTGGCCTTGTCGGTCGCTCAGTTGAAGGACAAGCTGCTTCCCGAGGGCGTGTTTGTCGACGTCAAGGCGGCCTTCGATGCCGAAGCGCTGCGTGCTGCCGGCATCGGCGTCTGGCGTCTCTAAGCCTTCGTCGCGCGCCAAGCTCAGGGCCCCAAGGCCCTGATTTCGTTTCTGAACCAGGTTTTGTCTTGAAGCCGCTGATCCTGCATGTGCTTTACCGCTTCGACACGGGCGGGCTTGAGAACGGGGTGGTCAATCTGATCAACCGGCTCGAGGACTATCGGCACGCCGTGCTGGCCATCGACGACTGCGTGCCTGGCTTTTGTGCCCGCGTCCAGCGCAGCGACACCGAGTTCATCGCGTTGAAGAAGCCACCCGGCCAGACGGTCAAGGTCATGCCGAAATTTCTGCGCGAAGTTCGCCGGCTGCGCCCGGGCGTGGTGCATACCCGCAATCTGGCAGCCCTGGAACTGCAGGCGCCGGCCTGGTGGGACGGGACGGCCGCCCGTGTACATGGTGAGCATGGGCGCGACAGCGACGACCTGCACGGTCTATCCAAGCGCCACCAGTGGATGCGCCGCATCTACCGCCCCTTCGTGCAGCGCTACGTGGCCCTGTCGGGCGAACTGGAGCAGTACCTGGTGCGGCGCGTGGGCGTCCCCGCGGCCAAGGTGACGCGCATCTGCAATGGCGTGGACATCGCACGATTTCAGGCGCGCCCACAGCGGCAGGCGCTGGAGGGATCGCCCTTCAACGATCCGGGTCTCTTTGTCGTCGGGGCGGTCGGGCGCATGCAGCCTGTGAAGGGCCAGACCCTTTTGGTGCAGTCCTTTATCAAGGCCCTGGCCTCCAAACCTTCCCTGCGCCGAACCTTGCGATTGGTGCTGGTGGGCGAGGGGCCCTTGCGCGCTCAATGCCAGCAGATGCTGGAGCAGGCCGATCTGGCGCATCTGGCCTGGCTGCCGGGCGAGCGGCGCGACGTGCCGCAGCTCATGCAGGCATTCGATGCCTTTGTCCTGCCCTCGCTGGCCGAGGGCATTTCCAACACCATCCTGGAGGCCATGGCGAGTGGCCGCCCGGTGCTGGCCGCCGACGTGGGCGGCAATGCCGAACTGGTGGCGCATGCGCAGACCGGCCTGTTGGTGCCGGCTGGCGATGTGGCGGCCTTTGCCAAGGTGCTGATCGACTGGGCCAGCCAGCCGGCCCAGGCGCGAGCCCTGGGCGAGGCTGGCCTGCGCCGGGCCCAGGAGCGCTTTAGCCTGGATGCAATGGTCAGCGCCTACGATGCGCTTTACACCGGTCTGCTGCAGGGCCAGCAGCACCGGCAACGTTGAGAGAACTCCATGTGCGGCATCACCGGACTCTTTGATACCCAGGGCCGACGCGAGGTCGAGCGCGCGCGGCTTTCGCGCATGAACGACTCGCAATGGCACCGCGGCCCGGATGAGGGCGCGCTCCACCTTGAGCCCGGACTGGGCTTCGGCCACCGTCGCCTGTCGATCATCGACATCGCCACCGGCCAGCAGCCGATCTTCAATGAAGACCAGAGCGTGGCCCTGGTCTTCAACGGCGAGATCTACAACTACCTCGACCTGATGCAGGAGCTGCGAGCCGCTGGCTACAACTTCCGCACCAAGAGCGACAGCGAAACCATCGTGCGCGCTTGGGAGCATTGGGGCGAGGACTGTGTGCAGCACCTGCGCGGCATGTTCGCCTTCGCGATCCACGACCGGCGCCGCCAAACCCTGTTCATGGCGCGCGACCGCATGGGCGTCAAGCCCTTGCACTACGCGCTGCTGCCCGATGGTTGGTTGCTGTTCGGCTCCGAGCTCAAGTCGGTGCTGGCACATGGAGGCCTGAGCCGCGAGCTCGATCCGCTGGCGATCGAGGAGTACTTCGCGCTCGGCTACGCGGCCGAGCCGCGCACCGCCTTCAAGGGCGCCAAGAAGCTCGAACCCGGGCATTGCGTGCTCTGGAAGGTGGGCCAGGGCAGCGAGCCACAGCCGCGCCCCTACTGGGACGTCAAGTTCACGCTCGACAGCAAGATCTCCGAGGCCGATGCGCTGGTGGAACTGCGCGAGCGCCTGAACGAGTCCGTGAAGCTGCGCCTGCAGTCCGAGCGCACGCTCGGCGCCTTTCTGTCCGGCGGTGTTGATTCCAGCGGCGTCGTCGCCAGCATGGCGCAGCTCATGGACGAGCCGGTCAACACCTGCTCGATCGGCTTCGACGACCCGAAGTTCAATGAATCGGCCTTCGCCCAGCTGGTGGCCGACCGCTACAAGACCAACCACCGCATCGAGGTGGTCAAGAGCGACGACTTCGACCTGATCGACACCCTGGCCCGGCTCTATGACGAGCCCTATGCGGACAGCTCGGCAATCCCGACCTACCGGGTCTGCCAGCTGGCGCGCCAGCATGTCACCGTGGCCCTGAGCGGCGACGGCGGCGACGAGACCTTCGGCGGCTACCGCCGCTACCGCCTGCACCTGATGGAGGAGCGCCTACGTCAGGCCTTGCCTTATGGCGTGCGCAAGCCTGTATTCGGCACCTTGGGCCAGCTGTACCCCAAGCTGGACTGGGCGCCGCGCTTCCTGCGTGCCAAGACCACCTTCGAGGGCCTGGCGCGCAGTTCGGTGCAGGCCTACTTCCATTCGGTCTCGATCCTGCGCGGGCCGATGCGCGAGCAGCTGTTCTCGCCCCAGTTCAAGCGCGAGCTGGGCGACTACAACGCTTACGAGGTGTTTGAGCGCCATGGCGCCAAGGCAGGCACTGAGGACCCGTTGGCGCTGATCCAGTACCTGGACTACAAGACCTACCTGGTCGGCGACATCAACACCAAGGTCGACCGCGCCTCGATGGCGCATTCGCTGGAGGTGCGCGAGCCCCTGATGGACCACCCGCTGATCGAGTGGCTGGCCACCCTGCCGTCCAGTCTCAAGATCCGCGGCCAGGAAGGCAAATACCTCTTCAAGAAGGCGCTGGAGCCCTGGTTGCCCGAGGACGTGCTGTACCGGCCCAAGATGGGTTTCTCCGTGCCGCTGGCGCGCTGGTTCCGCGGGCCGCTGAAGGAGCGGGTGCGTGACGCCGTGCTGGGCGAGCGCCTCGCCAGCACCGGCTGGTTCAACCCGGCCTATCTGCGCCACCTGGTCGATGCCCACCAATCGGGCCAGAGCGACTACAGCGCCTCGCTGTGGTCGCTGCTGATGTTCGAGGCCTTCCTGCGTCAGGTCGTGGACCGCGCCGACACCGATGGCCTGCAGGGCCTGCAAGCCGAGAGGATGACGGCATGACCCAGAGAGTGCTCCACGTCTTTGACCATTCGATCCCGCTGCACAGCGGCTATACCTTCCGCAGCCTGGCCTTGCTCAAAGGCCAGCGCGCGCTCGGCTTCGAAACCTTCCACCTGACCAGTCCCAAGCACACGGCCGGACTCGGCGACAAGGCCGACGGCGCGCTCGAGAACGAGGTCGACGGTTGGCACTTCTTCCGCACCCCCTCGCTGCCGCGTTCCAGCCTGCCGGGTGTGGGCGAGTACCAGCTGATGCGCAGCCTGGAAGAGCGCATCGAACAGGTGGCGCGCCAAGTCAGGGCCACAGTCCTGCATGCCCATTCCCCTGTGCTCAATGCCTTGCCTGCCCTCAAGGTGGGCAAGCGCCTGGGCCTTCACGTGGTCTACGAAGTGCGCGCCTTTTGGGAGGACGCGGCTGTTGACCATGGCTCCACCCAGGAGGGCAGCCTGCGCTACAAGCTGACGCGGCAAATGGAGAGCCACGCGCTCAAGAAGGCCGACCACGTGTTCACGATCTGCGAGGGGCTGCGCGGCGACATCGTGGCCCGCGGGATCCCGGCCGACAAGGTCACCGTCATTCCGAATGCGGTGGACATCGGCGCTTTCGAGCCCGGCGGCACGCCCGACGAATCTCTTAAGGCCCAGCTCGGCCTGACTGGCTGCACGGTGCTCGGCTTCATCGGCTCCTTTTACGCTTACGAGGGCCTGGACCTGCTGATCGCGGCCCTGCCCGTCCTGCTTCAGCAGCACCCTGATTTGCGCGTGCTGCTGGTCGGCGGCGGACCGCAGGACGCCGCCCTGAAGGCCCAGGCCAAGGAGCTGGGCGTGGGCGACAAGGTCGTCTTCACCGGCCGGGTGCCGCATGCCGAGGTGGGTCACTACTACGACTTGGTGGACCTGCTCTGCTACCCGCGCCACTCGATGCGCCTGACCGAGTTGGTCACGCCGCTGAAGCCGCTGGAGGCGATGGCGCAGGGGCGGGTGCTGCTGGCTTCGGACGTCGGCGGGCACCAGGAGCTGATCCGCGATGGCGAAACGGGCTACCTGTTCAAGGCGGATGACGTGGCTGCGTTGGCCGCCAAGGTCGAGCAGGCCTTGAAGGAGCGCGGCGGCTGGGCGCAGATGCGTGAGCAAGGCCGCCGTTTCGTCGAGACCGAGCGCAACTGGGGCGTGTCCACCGCGCGTTACCGCGCGGTCTACGAGGCCCTGTGTCGTTGATGGGGTTGACCGGCCTGCGCCTGACGCTAGTTGGTCCGTTGCCGCCACCGGCCGGAGGCATGGCCACCCAGACTGCGCAGCTCAAGCGCCTGCTGGAGGGCGAGGGCGTGCAGGTCGAGCTGGTGCAGACGAATGCGCCGTACTGGCCGACCTGGTTCGGCCGGGTGCCGATGGTCCGGGCGCTGGCGCGGCTGCTGCCCTATCTGGGGGCGCTCTGGCGCGCCTGCGGCCGGGCGCATGTCGTGCATCTGATGGCCAACTCGGGTTGGTCCTGGCATCTCTTTGCCGCCCCGGCGATCGCGATTGCCCGTCTGCGTGGCGTGCCGGTGCTGGTGAACTACCGTGGCGGCGAGGCCGAGGGCTTCTTGGCGCGCTCGCGCGGCATCGTTGGCCTGAGCTTGAACCGCGTGCAGGCGCTGGTGGTTCCTTCGGGTTTCCTGGTCGAGGTGTTTGCGCGCTTTGGCTGGAAGGCTGAGGTGGTGCCGAATGTGGTGGATCTGAGTCTGTTTCACCCCGGCCCGACGCGCCCGAACGGCCACCACTTGGTGGTGACGCGCAACCTGGAAGTGCTGTACGACAACGCCAGCGCCATCCGCGCACTGGCCACGCTGCGCCAGAGTTACCCCGACACTCACCTGACTGTGGCCGGCAGTGGCCCGCAGCGCGCCGAGTTAGAGGAGTTGGTGGTCGAACTGGGCCTGGGCGATGCGGTGCAATTCACTGGCCGGCTGGACCGCCAGGCCCTGGCGGAGTTGCTGCGCAGCGCGGACGTGTTGCTCAACCCCAGCTTGGCCGACAACATGCCGAACTCGTTGCTGGAAGCCCTGGCCACTGGCGTGCCGGTGGTGTCGACCCATGTTGGCGGCGTGCCCTTCATGGTGGAGCACGGGCGCAGCGCCTGGTTGGTGCCGCCGCAGGACCCGGCCGCCTTGGCCGCGGCAGTGCAGGAGCTGTTCGACAATGACGCTCTGCGGCAGTCTCTGCGCGCGACCGGCTTGCTGGAGGCGCAGCGCTACACCTGGCAGCAGGTGGCACCGCGGCTGGCCGAAGCCTACCGGCAGGCGATGCGCTGAGTCCTTCGAACGCCTGTCATGTCACGGTCCTAAGGTCCGGCTTTTTTGGGGTTTTCATGCGAGTCACGATCTTCGGTGCGGGCTATGTGGGCTTGGTGACCGGCACCTGCCTGGCGCAGATGGGCAATCAGGTGGTCTGTCTGGACGTGGACGAAGGCAAGGTGGCCCGTCTGCAGGCCGGCGAGGTGCCCATTCACGAACCCGGGCTGGACAAGCTTGTGCGCAGCAACGCTGCCGCAAAGCGCTTGCGCTTCACCACGGATGCCGCGGCCGCGGTGGCGCATGGCAAGCTGATCTTCATCGGTGTGGGCACGCCACCGGACGAGGACGGCTCGGCCGATCTGCAGCATGTGCTTGCGGCCGCACGCACCATCGGCCTGCACATGCAGGACTTCAAGGTGGTGGTGGACAAGAGCACCGTGCCGGTGGGTACCGCTGACCGGGTTCGTGCCACTCTGGCCGCGGCCCTGGAGGAGCGCGGTTCGAGCCTGGAGTTTGCCGTGGCCAGCAACCCGGAGTTTCTAAAGGAAGGTGCGGCGGTGGCGGATTTCATGAAGCCCGACCGCATCGTCATTGGCGCCGAGGACGAGCGCGCCATCCTGCTGCTGCGCACGCTGTATGCGCCGTTCAATCGCAACCACGACCGCGTGCAGCTGATGGACACGCGTAGCGCCGAGCTGACCAAGTACGCCGCCAATGCCATGCTGGCGACGCGCATCAGTTTCATGAACGAAATGGCCCAGCTGGCCGAGCGCGTGGGTGCGGATGTGGAAATGGTGCGGCGCGGCATCGGCAGCGACCCGCGCATTGGCACCCACTTTCTCTATGCAGGTGCCGGCTATGGCGGTTCCTGCTTTCCCAAAGACGTCAAGGCGCTTATCCACAGCGGACGCCAGCTCGGGCTGGAGCTGGGTGTGCTGCAGGCCGTCGAGGCTGCCAACGAGCGTCAGAAGCAAGTGCTGGTGGACAAGGTCAGAGCCCGCCTGGGTCCGGACCTGCAAGGGCGCCGCCTGGCAGTCTGGGGCCTGGCCTTCAAGCCCAACACCGATGACATGCGCGAAGCGCCGGCGCGGGTGGTCATCGGCGCGCTGCTGCGACTGGGCGCGACCGTTTGTGCGCATGACCCGGTGGCGATGGACGAGGCTCGTCGCGTCTTCGGACCGCGCCCGGGTCTGAGCTATGCCGGCACGCCAGAGGCGGCGCTGGACGGGGCCGACGCGCTCGTGATCCTGACCGAGTGGGCGGTTTTTCGCAGCCCTGATTTCGACCTGTTCAAGTCCGCGCTGCGCCAGCCCCTGGTGTTCGACGGGCGCAATCTCTTCGATCCCCGCTTGCTGCAGCTGCTGGGCATCGAGTACCACGCCATCGGCCGCGGCAGCGCGGCCCAACCGCCCAAGCCCTGATGTCCCTTTACACCCGCCTGGTCAGTGGCCTGCTGTTTCCGCTGCACGAACACCTGAAGCAGCATGACAGTGTGCGCATCCGTCGCGCGTTGGAGAAAAGCCAGTGGTGGACGCCGGAACAGCTGCAGACGCTGCAATGGCGGCGCCTGCAGGCGTTGTTGCGCGAAGCCGAACAGGTGCCGTATTACCGGGATCGATTTGCCCGCGAAGGCGTGAACGAGAGCGAGCTGCGCGGGTTGCACGACCTGCCCCGCTTACCGCTGCTGACCAAGGCCGATATCCGTGCCCACGGCAATGAGCTGCGTCATCCGAAGGCGCGCGCCCTGGCGCGCTTCAACACCGGCGGCAGCTCGGGTGAACCGTTGGTGTTCTACATTGGCAAAGAGCGGGTCAGCCACGACGTGGCCGCCAAGTGGCGCGCCACACGCTGGTGGGGAGTGGACTATGGTGACCGCGAACTGGTGGTCTGGGGCTCGCCGATCGAGCTAGGCCGCCAAGACAGGATCAAGGCCGTGCGTGACCGCCTGCTCCGCACAGCGTTGCTGCCGGCTTTCGAGATGAGCGAGGCCAAGCTGGATGGTTTCGTGGCCGAGATCCGGCGCCAGCGTCCTACCATGCTGTTTGGCTACCCCTCTGCGCTGAGCCTGATTGCTCGCCACGCCCAGGGTCGCGGTCAGCGCCTGGATGATTTGGGTATTAGGGTGGTGTTTGTGACCTCAGAGCGGCTTTATGAGGAACAACGCCGCGACATAGAACTGGGCTTTGGCGCGCCGGTGGCGAACGGCTACGGCGGCCGCGATGCCGGATTCATTGCCCACCAATGCCCGAGCGGCGGCATGCACTTGACAGCCGAGGACATCCTGGTCGAAACCGTGGATGCCGATGGCCGGCCGGTGCCCGAGGGCCAGGCCGGCGAGATCGTGGTGACGCACCTGGCCACACGCGATTACCCCTTCATCCGCTACCGGACCGGCGACGTGGCGGTGTTGGACTCGCACAGCCGCTGTGCCTGCGGGCGCGGGTTGCCGATGCTCAAGGAAATTCAGGGCCGCACCACCGATTTCGTGGTTGCTGCCGACGGCACTGTGATGCACGGCTTGGCGCTGATCTACATCATTCGGGATCTGCCCGGCGTGCGGCAATTCAAGATCGTGCAACACAGTCTGGAGGAGACCGAGGTCTTCTTGGTGCTGGAGCCCGACTTCGACCGCGCCAGCCTGCCGGGCATCGTGCAGGGATTCCAGCGACGACTCGGCGCGGCCGTCAGGGTGACGCTGCGTGAAGTCGAGGCCATCCCAGTCGAAGCCTCGGGCAAGTTTCGCTACGTGATCAGCAAGGTGAACCCGCGTGCGTGACCTGCTCGTCGTCAGCATCGTGCTGCTGGCCGCCTTGGCCGCGCTGCGCCAACCCTGGATCGGTGTGCTGCTGTGGACTTGGCTCAGCATCATGAACCCGCACCGCTACACCTACGGCTTTGCCTATGACTTTCCGGTGGCCCTGCTGGCGGCGGTCAGCACGCTCATTGGCTTGCTTCTGACCACGCAACGTGACTCTCCGTTTGGCAAGGGCAGCCCGCCAATCTGGTTGATGCTCTTCATGGTCTGGATGACCCTTTCTTGGGTACTCGGCATGAGCCCGGCGGACGACTACCCACAGTGGGACAAAGTGATGAAGATCCTGGTCATGGTCATCGTCGCCGTGATGGTGGTGCGCAGCCAGGAGCAGATCTTTGCCTTCATGTGGGTGTGTGCGGGATCGATGGCGCTGATTGGCATCAAGGGCGGACTGTTCACCATCCTGACCGGCGGCAGCGACCGCGTGTATGGGCCGCCCGGATCGTTCATCCAGGAAAACAATTCGCTTGCCTTGGCCCTGGTGATGACCATTCCCCTGTTGCGCTTTCTGCAACTGCAGTTGCGCAACCGCTGGGGTCAGCGTGCCATGCTGGCGGCCATGGTCTTGCTGGCGGCCTCCGCGTTGGGCTCCCACTCCCGCGGTGGTCTGCTGGCCATGGGCGCAATGGCCGCGCTGATGTGGTGGCGCAGCCCCAACCGGGGGTCCATGGGTGCCGTACTGGTGGTTGCGGGCATTGCCCTCGTGACCTTCATGCCGGACAACTGGTCCAATCGCATGTCCACCATCGAGACCTATGACGCTGACGCGTCGGCAATGGGCCGCATTGCGGCATGGTGGACTGCCTGGAATCTGGCCTTCGATCACATCTTCGGAGTTGGCTTCAATGCGGCTCGTCCTGAGCTGTTCATACGCTATTCGCCCTATGGTCTGCAGTTCGGTACGCCGGCCGCGCACAGCGTCTACTTCCAGATCCTCGGGCACCATGGCTTCATTGGCCTGTTCTTTTGGCTAGGCATATGGGTTAGCGCCTGGCGCCTGGCGACGCGCATCCGCACTCTGGCGGCCACAGTCCCCGAAGCCCGCTGGTGCGTAGATCTGGCCAACATGGCCCAGGTGTCCATGTTTGGCTACTTCGTCGGCGGGGCTTTCCTGAGCCTGGCCTATTTCGATCTGCCCTACAACGTCATGATCTGCTTGGTCATGGTCTACGCATGGCTGCAGCGCAAGGCATGGCTGGTGGAGCGGCCGGCCGTCCGCGGGCGCTTTCTGCGCATCCCAGGTATCAGCTATCTGCAGAAGAGGAAGCGGGCATGAGGCTGGGTGATGCAGCCCTACGGGGGCTCTGGCAACTGGCATCCGGGCGCGGGTCTCAGGCGCGACTGTCGGTACTGACCTTCCATCGTGTGACCGAGTTGCCCGATCCACTGTTCCCCGGTGAGATGCATGCTGAACGCTTCGATCGGCTGTGCGCCATCTTGGCCCGCACCGCCAACGTGCTGCCGCTCGACGAGGCAGTGCGTCTGCTGTGCGCGGGCCGCCTGCCAGCACGGGCGCTGAGCATCAGCTTCGATGACGGCTATGCCGACAACCACGATCAAGCGCTGCCCATCCTGCGGCGCCATGGCCTGTGTGCGACCTTCTTCATCAGCACGGGCTTCATTGGCGGTGGTTGCATGTGGAACGACCGTGTAATCGAGGCTGTCCGGCGCGCCCGCGTGAACGAGCTCGATCTGGAAGACTGGCAGCTCGGGCGCATCGGTCTACCTCACATCGAGGCTCGGCGCGCGGCGATTGCAACCCTGCTGCGCGCGTTCAAGTACATGCCGCTGGAACAGCGGCTTGCGCGTTGCACCGCCTTGGCCGAGCGTGCCGGTGTTGCCCTGCCCGATGACTTGATGATGAGCTGGTCTCAAGTCTGTGCCCTAGCTGAGCAAGGCATGCAGATTGGCGCGCACACTGTCGACCATCCCATTCTTGCCACGCTCAGTGATGAGCAAGTCGGCGCTCAGATCGCAGGCAGCAAGGCCGAGCTTGAGCGGCAGCTCGGGCAGTCGGTGACCTTGTTCGCCTATCCAAATGGACGCTGGGGTCAGGATGTTGATGAGCGGGTCGTCAGTTTGCTGAGGCCCATGGGCTTTGCCGCCGCCGTCACGACTGAGGCTGGCGCGGCCCGGCATGACTGTGACCCCTTGCGCATTCCGCGCTTTACCCCGTGGGATGAGCACCCACGACGATTTGTGCTGCGCCTGGCGCTCAACTGCTGGCAGCGCCGGCGTGCGGGGCTATCGGACTGACCCGAAGGCACGGTTTTGTCAGTGCGACTTCTCCAGAGTTTTGAGCGGTCAAGCAGACGAGAGTGATATTGGCGATGGCAAAACGGGTTGGACCCGCCCTTCCAAGGTGGCCAAGTCTGGAATCTTCGCGGACACCAGGGCGCCGCGGTCAGTTAGTCCGAAGGACCCCTACCGGGGCTGAGGAACCTGCACTGCGCCGTGAAGCAGCGTCGGTGTCGCCAGCGTGCGCGCTACAGGTTCAAGCCTTCCAGCTGGCGTGGGGCGCATGCGCGCGCAACCACTGCTCAGCCATCATCAGGATCCAGACCATCTCGCCGTAATAGCCAGGGTGTGCGGGCAGGTGGTGGGTCAGCAGGGTGTCGACAAAGTCGCCCCGCACGAAACCGCGACTTGCCAAGCTGCGCACCGATTCGCGTGCCAATGCGCCCAAGCCCGCATGCTGGACCGCCCACACGCCAAAGGGCAGGCCGAAGCCGTGTTTGCTCTTGGTCAGGATCGCATCCGGCAAGAATCCGCGCAAAGCGTTCTTGAAGAACCAGCGCAGTTTGAGTCCGCGCAGTTTCAGCGCCGGGTGTAGGCGCAGCGAGAAGTCGAGCAGGTCGTCGCTGAGTAGCGGGAACCCCACCGATAGACCGGCCAGGCCCGCGCTTCCCACCACCTTGGGCAGATCGCTGTCAGCCAGCGTGAAACGCCAATCGAACGCCAACGTGCGATTGAGCTCGCCCGCATCCGTCACTTCGTTCCAGACGATTTCCTGTAGGCGTGCTGGACCTTGTGTGTCGATGCGGGCGAGGAAATCAGCGCTCAACACCTCCGTGACGCCCAGGCGCAGCAGGAGGTTGTACATATTGAGGCGCCCCGGCATGGGGACCCGTGCCTGCTCGACGTAGCTGGCGGCCTTGCGCGCACCGGGCAAACGTCCAAAGGGTGAGCCGAGCAGCAAGGGCTCAAGCAGCCCACTGCGCAGGAATCCGGGCACACCTTGGTACCAGCCGAACACCTTCTGCTTGGCATAGCGCGCGTTGCCCCCGAAGAGTTCGTCGCCACCGTCCCCAGCCAGCAGGCGGCTCACCCCATCCGCGCGGGCGCGGTGGGCGCAGATGAAGGCGGGCAGCACGGAGGAGTTGCCGAATGGCTGGTCGTAATGAGCTGCCACCGCAGGAATGTGAGCGAGTAGCTCGTCCGGTGTCACATAGTGCTCGTGGTGCTCGACACCGAACTGACGCGCGGCAATGCGCGCGTACTCCATCTCGTCGTAACCCGCGGCTTCAAATCCGATCGAATACGCCTTCGGAGCAGCCTTGCTCATTCGGGCCAACATGCCGGCCACGGTGGAGCTGTCGGTGCCGCCACTCAGAAAGCAGGCGGGTGTGCTGCCGTCCAGCTCGGCCCGCACACCCTCCTCGATAAGGCTTAGGAAGCGCTCGCGCAGCTCCGGCAGTGAGCCTCGTTCATGCTCTTCGAAATGCGGCGTCCAGTACCGCTGCACCCGCAGCCCCTGATCAGCGCACCAGCTCAGGCAATGGGCGGCGGGTAGGCGCCGCACCTCGGAAAACACGGTTTCGGGTGCCGGAATGGCGTGAAAGAACAGGTAGCTGAACAATGCCTGCGCGGAAAGCGCGGCGTCAGGCTGCACCAGCTCCGTTGCTTGGCTGGCAAATGTCACCCCCTGCGCGGTCTGTCGCCAGCACATCGGCAGGCTGCCAAAGCGGTCCACCGCCAGGCGCACCGAGCCATCGCTGCGGCGCAGGCCAACCGCAAAGCGGCCGCGCACCTGTGCCAGGGCGTCCAACTCTGCGCCACCAAGTGCCGCCCTCCAGGCTGCCTCGACCCCTTCGGTTTGGGCCAGCCTGGCCCAGGGACTGGCGCTGAAATCGGGGCGGCCGAAGCAGATCAGCTGGTTGGGTTCGGGTGTCATGGAGAGTGATGCGGCAACGGGGGGCGGAAGTATCCCGGACACGGCTCGCCTCGAAGGCCGGGAGGCCCGCAGGCAGGGGGCTGCGAGCCTATGCAGCGCGCCCGCGCACCCAGTCTTCGAGGCGATGACCCAGATTGCGGAATCGGGCCCGCCACTGATCGGTGGCGGTCCAGCGTGGCAGGGGAGGCGGCAGGTCCGTCAGGCGGCGGTACTGCGCCAGATAGCGGTCTGGCAGGCCGGACAGGTCAAAGTCGCGCACCGCCACGGCCCGGCCTCGCTGCCCCAATGCACGCAGGGATTCAGGACTGTGGCGCGCCAGCACTTCGGCCAGGGCGCCGCGTCGCGCCATGTCGACAAACTCACCCTCCTGCACGATCAGGCGTTGATTCGGGTGGCGGGTGCAGAACACCGGGAGCCCCATGGCCATGGCCTCGATGTAAACGATGCCGAAGGTTTCGAAGAGGGAGCCCAGGACAAAGGCATCGGCCGCTGCGTAATAGGCAGGCAGATCGCCGTGGGCCGCTCGTCGGAAGCTGACTCGCTCCCCCAGGCGGCTGCGGCCAAGGGAGCGAATCGCATCGCTTTCGCCGGATTCCTGACCCACGATGAGCAGATGCCAATCGGGCAATTGCACGAACTCCTCGATCAGGTGATCCATGCGTTTGTGATGATGGCAGATCGTGCCCACGCTGATGGCCACTCTGCTGCACTGAGGCGCAATGCCCAACTCGGCACGGCTCAAGGCGGGCACCCCAGGCCGAAAGCGTTGCAGATCCACTCCATGCGGAATCATGAAGGCCTTGTCGCGGGCTGAGTAACGCCGGTTGTATTCAGTGTGTTCCTGCACAGCGTCACAGGGCGGCAGATCGCGGGCCGGAATGGCACCCCCATTGGAAAAGAGCAGGCGCGGCGGTCGTTCGAACAGATGCCGCTCGCGGTGAAGGACTGCGCAGACCTCGCGTTCCAGGCAATGAATGACGTCATAGCCGCCCTCCATCAAGGGCTGCAGCGCGGCATAGGCAAAGGTTTCGGCCTCAATGCGGTGCCGCTCCTGCTCCCGCACCGCATCTGCCCAGCGAGGGTTGGCCTTGGGGTGGACATGGGCCAGCAACGGGGAGTTGCGCGGGAGGCAGGGCACAACGATTTCACCCTGTCCGGCAGGGCCCCCGCCTTTGAAAAGGGTGTAGTCGCAGCGCTCGCGCAGCATGGCAAACAACTGGGTAGCAAAGGTTTCGTGGCCACGCAATACATGACCAAGTCCTGAGCAGAGCAGTGCGATTTTCATTTTCTTCGAGCGCTGTGGGACCGATGGGAAGCAGCGTCAGGCCGCATGAGAGAGCGCCATGCAATGGCGCTGGGGGTGCGTAGCAAACTGACCTCGCAGGCAGTTGGCCAAGGTGGCTCAGGCGAGCCCTTCGAACCTACGGTTCCCAGGGCTTACAACCCTTCTCGAACCGCTGGCTACCTGATCTGAGCCGCTTGAAGTGGCAGATGTTCAAGTTGAATGCTTCTGCTTGTTGAACGCGGCAGCTGAACCTACCGGCCGACTGGACTCCAGGATTGTCCGGAATACGGCGGCGCACGCAGCTTCGTTGCGATCTGGCATGGCACGTTCCATGCGCTCGCAGTACTGGGAGCTTGGGTGGAGCCCTTCGCAACCAAAGGCGTGGAGCGCAGTCAAGAGCTCTTCGGCATCGCGCGCCACGGGGCCGAAGCCATGATCGTCATAGCTGAAATAACCGGGACGCCAGTTGTGGGCGCCGCCGTAAAACTCAGCACGGTCGGGCTGGTAGTAGAAGACGGAGCGCCGTAGCAGTGCGAACTCGAAGGCCACCGAGGTGTAGTCGGTGACCAGCCCACAGCATTGCACCAACAGCGGCTGAAATCGGTCTTGGCCGGCGCGGAACACCTCAAACTCGGAGGGCAGCTCAAGGGCATCAAGCACCGGAACCAGATTGGCGTGTGCCATGAACCCAAGCCGCACGCCTGTTTGTCGCGCCCAATCCAGAAGACCCGGGTGCTTCAGCACCAGACGCCAGTTGTGAGCGAACTCCGAAGCCCGCACGAGACTCATGCGTTCCTCCTTGCTCAGATCTCCGCTGCGTTCGTCAAACAGGCTTGCGCGCCACGTGGGCATGAACAACAGCAGAGGTGGCTTGTTCACCTCACTGGGTTTCGCTGCCAGTGCCAGGAGTGCGTCCTGGCGAGGCAAGCCCAAACAGAAGGCGTCCTGCCGCATATAGCGGTACGGGCTGAAATCGCTCACGATGGATTCGAGTTCAGCCGGACTGGCCACGAAGAAGCTGGCGAATGGTTCGGCGTTCAGCCAGTTCGATGCGTCGTCCTTGTTGACGCCATGGCAAACGAAGTGGTAGCTGAACCGCATGCGCTCGCCGTGGACCTCCGGGGCCAGACTGAAATACTGCCCGGCATGCGAGGACACCAAGTGCTCGCAGTTCAGCGCCAGCAACCGCGCCGGCAGACCGGGGTGCACCAGACGAAAACCCTCCGCCGCCAAGCGGCGTCCATCCGCCGAACCTGGATCCAGCACGAACCAGGCATTGATTTCAGGATGGTGTTTGCGCACCCAGCGATACAGGTGCTCGGCACTGTCGTCGGCATCTCCCTCGCGGTCAGTAAACAGCCAGGCCCGGCGATAGCGCCAGCTCATCAGCCTGGCCAGTCCGCGCAGCAGACGGGCTTTCAGGCCGGTCCGGTTCCAGCCCAAGGGGCGTTGACGGTCGGCCAGATTGCGATACAGCTCGGTTGGCAGCCTTGCCAAGTCAAGGGACGGTGCGGCGTCAAGCGCGTGCCTGCGGCTGAGTATTCGCAGCGAGGTGGCTTCGCCATTGCGGGCCAGGGTGAGCCGGCCTTGCGGTGGTAGGGCGAGCCAGACAATGCGCTGGTACAACTGGACCCGCTGGAACAATTTGCAGCTGCGGGTCTTGTGCGCGTGGGGCTCGATGCGGTGGCCATCCAGGCACCAGACTTCCTGCGATTCACTGGAGCGGATCCAATAGCTTAAGCGCAGCAGACCCCGGCGCAGGTTGCGCTCGTCGACCCAAACTGGACTGGGCGCTGGCCAGTCGGCGTAAGCCAGCAGTGCCTGGGCCGCTTCGTCATAAAGCTCGGTCAACTCGGCGTGACTTGCGGGGCCCAGGGCGCGGGCCAAATTGGCCAGGCGCTGGCGTAAGGGTTCCAACTGCTCGGGTCGTTGTGAAATCAGTGGCGTGCCGGGTTTGAGCTCGGTGCGGAGGTAGTGCAAGAGATGCTGGGAGATCGCCTGGCGCAGCCACTCGTGGGGCTGCGGCCCCCGCAGCAAGTTGAGCCAGCGGTCCAGCCGCAGGCTGTAGCTGTCATCGGCACGCCAATCAGGAGTGCCGGGCTGCCAGGCCGGCAGGCCCTTGAAGGGCCACCAGCAGTGGCTATGCCCCGCTTGCAGCAGCGCCCAGAGTCGACACTCAGCTTCATCTTGCGGCCTGAGTTGCGCCTCGCCGGCACTTTCAAACTCACGCAGCGCGGCAAGCTGGATGGCGCAGCAATCCCAGCGCGGGATGTCGGATTGCTCGCCGGGCGCGCAAGCCAGCACGATGTGCGGCAGGTCACGTTGAGGACCGCGCCAATGGCGAAACCTCTCAAGCAGTGCATCAAGGGGGCCCGGAGCCTCAGGAGCGCGCTGAAACGCCACCCAGTCGGTCTGGACAGTTTCCAGCGCCTGCTGCAGGCTGCTGAATTGGCGAGCCGGGGCGCCAACGACCTGCACCGAGTCTGTGCCGAGTCGCAGCAATGTCAGCTCATTCACGACTTCCCCCTTAGCTGCGCCAGGGCCTGCTTGAATTCATGCCAGTAGCGGCGATCGAGCAGGTGCAGCGCCATCAAGTAGATCGCCGCCCCGAAACCCACATGCGCAAGCAGCATCAATCCGCTGCGCTCGGTCCACCGCAGCTCGCGCAGGCCCCAGGTGCCGAGCCAGAACAGGGCCGAAGCCAGTGCCGGTGCCGCGAGGGTGTCGCGCAGCGCCTGCCAGCCCAGGCCAATCAGGCCGAAGGCGGCACGCAGGCTCAGCAGGGAGTAGAGCGAACTCAGTGCCACGCCCGCTGCGACTGCGCCGATTCCCATCGGCATGGTCAGTAGCACCGCGAGGATGAGTAGCAGGGTGGCGACGACGTTGTAGCGCAGTGCCAGGCCGACCCGATTGCTGGCGTTGAACAGGGGTGAGGCAATGGCAGTGCTGGCGCGTAGCGCTGCGCTCAAGCCGAACAGGGACATAACCGGCACCATGGCCAGCCACTGCGACCCGTACAGCACCGACACGAGCTCCCGGGCATTGGCCGAGACCCCGACTCCGATGGGAATGACGATTGCCGCCAGCAGCCGTGCTGAACGCAGCACCATGGACCTGAAGCGCTCCGGTTCACCCTGCACCGCCGAGAAGGCTGGGAATAGCACATGCTGGATCGGCATGGCGATGCGGGCACGAATCTCGTCGGTCAGGGAGCGGGCGTTCTGGTAGTAGCCCAATGCCGTGGCACCGAGGCCGCGACCGATCAGCAACACATCCAGATTGGTGTTGATGTAGTAAAGCGCCGTGTTGCCGAAGTAGCCGCCGCTGGTTCGCCAGGTGCCTCGCAGAAAGCTCCCCTGAAAGCGCAGCCGGGGGCGATAGGGGACGCACAGAAAGCACAGCAGCGCATTGGCAAGCGCCCCGATGAGTGCGCCGACAACCAGGCTCCACACCCCCAGTCCGAAGAAGCCCGCCAGTACCGCCGCCAGGATGCGAATGGTGACTGTGCAGATGTTGATCACGAATTCGGTGCGGAAGCGAAGCAGGCGGCTGAGCACCACCCAGGGCACGGCATTCAGACTGTTGAGTACGAAACACAGGCAGAGCGCTCGCAGCAGGGGCGCAACTTCAGGGGCCGGAAACAGAAGGTGCGAACCCAATGACAGCAGGGCAACCACCAGGGCCAACAGGCCGCCCACGCCCAGGGTGGCCCAGAACACGGTGTCGAGTTGCAGACGCGAGATGCGCCGGCGCTGGATCAGTACATTGGTGAAGCCGAAAGCACCGAACAGAGCGGCGAACTCGGTCACCACGGTGGCCATCGCAATGAACCCGAAATCTGCCGGCTTGAGCAGGCGAGCCAGAATGGCCGTGGAGCCCAGAGTGAGCAGCGTGCGCAGCAGGATGCCAAGGAACTGGAAACTGGCTCCCGTGGCCACCCGGCGCCCCAATGAGCGGGTGTTGAGGCTCAGCGCTTGCTGAACCAATGTGCGCGCGCGCACCGCGCTCACGCCTTTCCCCCGCCGATGCGGGAAAGCAGGGACTTGATACCCACCCACCAGGCCAGACGCTGCCACGGCCAGTGCTGCAGCGACAGCCGAGCCGAATGACGGGCCAAGTCCAGCTGACCCGCCAAGAGCTGCGCGCCGGCAAAGTCAGCCCAACTTCTGGCCAATGTGCGCTGGATTGCGCCGCCTGGCGCCCGGCGACCATCCGGGCCCTCAAGTCCCCAGCGCGCTAAGGCCCGTTCGATCACTTCGGCCTTGTAATTGCGCTTGGGCAGGGCGCGCGTCGTGCTCTGGGGGTGCAGGCGGTACAGCGCCAGCGGTTGCTGCACGCGCACGATCGGCGTCACGCGCGAGGCGCGCAGCCAGAGGTCGTAGTCCTCGCCCACCGGCACTCCGGGTTCGAAACCCCCCAACTCCAACAGCAGGCGACGCTCGGCCAGCACCGTCGAAGTCCAGACGCAGCAGCCCTGCAGCAGGTCCGGATAGATCCACCCCGAGGGTCCGCAAGGGTGGGCCGTCGCCGCCGGCTCGCGCCGCACGGCCTCCAGCAGTTGCTGCGGTGGGGTTGGCTCCTGGCTCGCCCAAGTGTCCCAGCCGGCGTAGCACAGGCGAGCCAAGGGCTGCTGCTGCAGAAGCGCCCGCTGCGCACTCAGCTTGCCTGGCAGCCAAATGTCATCCGCATCGAGGAACGCAATCCACGCATGGCGGGCCTCTTGCACACCGCGGTTGCGTGCCACGGCAACGCCCTGATTGCTCTGTCGGATCAGGCAGACCTGCGGGTACGCGTGTTCAACAAAATCGGCCGAGCCATCGGCCGAGCCATCATCGACGACGATGATCTCCAATTGGGCATCCTGCTGGGCCAGCACGGAGTCCAGCGTCGCAGCGATGTAGCGTCTGGCGTTGAAGCAGGGAATGACGACCGTGATACCAGACGGGCTGGCGCGGGGACTGTCGGTCCTCATTCGGTCGGGTCCCGCCAGTGGCCAGCGGCCTTCAGCCGCTCCTTCAGCTCGGTCTTCGGCCAACCCAAGGCCAGCGCCTGATGGGCATGTTGCAGCGCTTTATCAGCGGCACCCATTTCGAGATAGACGAGCCCGAGGTTGTAGTGACTGATCGGGTTGTCCTTGGCGTGGCCAGCGGCGACGTCCAGTTGCCTCAGTGCCTCCGGCCTGCGCTGCTTGCGGTCCAGAAACTGCGCGTACAGCATGCGCGCAACCGTGTCGTCGGGGCGAAAGCGCACGGCACGGTCGAAGTAGCACTCCACAGTGCGTGAGGCGCCGGGCGGGGGATCACTCTTGTGCCGCTCAGCCAGGCGCGAAAAGGTGATGAGCGCGCGGTGATGGTTCGGGAACACATGCAGGGTGTACGCCACATCTTGGGCCATATTGCCCATGGTCGTGGTGCCCGGCTTGACCATCATTTCGATGCCTTGGGTGAAGTGCACCCTTTCGACCACAAGCCTGGTTTCGTTGGAGGCCGAGCGGTAGTCGTAGGGGCCGTAGTGATTGCGGAAGGGGTTGCCGCACGGGTGCTGAGTTGCATCGCCACTTTCCACCGCCATCACGGCGGTATTGAGCATGGTGAATGCGATCAGGAGCGTCCAGTGTTTCATGGGAATTCCTTGTTTGACTGAACGGTGCTTCAAATGGCGCTCACAGGTGGCAGGCATCATTGAAGCTGAACAAGAAAGTGCGGCTTCCGCGCTCAGAGAACTGGTAAGGGTGCACATCTGCCTTCCTGCTATTGGCCACGAGGAAGGAGCTTGGCTAGGCCGCGGCGTACGGTTGCGCTGAGCATTTGGAGTGACGCACACCAAAACGGCTTGGGATCGCCGTGGCCGGCATAGCAAAAGTACTGATGCGCGCGGCGCGGTCGCAAGCTTCGGCTACGCCAAGCCAGCCCTAGGTAGGCGAGCGGTGCGCGTTCACTGTCATACCAAACGCAGGCCCGCAGCGGCTGACCAGCCTGCGGCCCGCTCCCAAGGGCCAACGCAAATTCTTGCAGCGGCTGATTGAAGCCGGCACCGATGCAAAGCCCTGCCCAGAAGTCAGTGCGCCCGAGTGTCGGCTCGATGACCCAGAAGCTGCCATCTGGTGCTTGTTTGAGTTCCAGCGATACGGGGCCAGAGAGACTGAGGCCGTCAAAGAAGCGCTCGGTTGCCACCAGCACCTCTGGTGCGTGCACCGTTTCAGCGATGATGGTTTGGCCGCGCGCTGGTGGATAAGAGGCGAGCTTGCGGCCGGTCAGGGATTGCACCACCCGGCCCTTGTCCAGGGTCAACGCACCGAAGTAGATGCATTCGTCGCCGCCTTCGATGTACTCCTGGCCGAGGATGGGAAGGTCCGCTTGGTAGCGGTCCAGCAAACGCTTCAGCTCAGCCGCGTCGCGTGCCATGTGGGTCTTGAACGACGACAGGGGCCGCACCGGCTTGATGATCATTGGAAACCGGAAGCCTGAGGCGAGTCCGGCGTCGTCTGGACGGACAAAGACTTGGCTTCGCGGGTAGTTCAAACCTTGGGCCCGGCAGCGAGCTTCCAGTTGGTCTTTTCGCTGCAAGTGCAGCACCGTGGCAGCTTGCTCTGACCAGGCAATGCGGAAGGCGGGCTTGAGCTTCGCGTGCATGCTGGCCAGTGCCTCGACTTGACGGTCGTTGATGGCCAGCAGAACGACTTCGTCATGAGCGGCAAGCTTGGCCCGAATGCGTGGAAGTTCCTGCTCGAGGTGTGAGGCTTCGTAACTGTTGACCGGGAACCAGCCGCGCAAGTAGCGGCTCTGCAGGCCGGGGTTGTGCAGGTCCTTTTCTACCGCGTAAGTGGCCACGCCTGACTGGGCGAGCGCCCGGACCACGGCCAACCCGTGACTATCGACCCCAAGAACCAGCGCGGCAGGTGATCGTGGCGCAGGGTGACGGTTCACTCGCTCAGTTTGCAGCGGTACAACCTCCGCCAGCAGGCCTGAGTCTCGAGGCTGCGCTTCTTGAGCAGGCGGCGCGAGTTCCATAGATGGTGCCCCTTGTTCGAATGGAGTCGTCAGGCGCAGCGCTGGCCGGCCGATCTGCCCAAGGGCCAGACTCGGCCGCCCCAAATGCCAGCCGAACTGAACCGGCCCGAGCCTAAGAAAGTAGGCAGACCCGATGCGCCGCGCGCCCATGCGGGTGTGGGCGGTGATTGAGCCGCGATTGAAGAGCGAGATGCGAGAAAGCGACCAGCGGAAGCCCTGCCGGGTTAAATCTTCATCGACGGCACGCCACATCCGAGCGAAAGTGCGCCCCAGCCTCCAACGCGGAGCCACATAGACATCGAAATCCCAAACGCTGTCAAAAGGGATCAAGTAATCGCAGGCCACCTCGTCCTCGGCATGGCGTACTGTGCTGATCCAGATGCACCCTGCGAATTCTTCTTTTACCGTGGTGACATAGCAGTGCGCTCCTTCACGCCAGCGCTCAGCCAGAACCTCGGGCGCGCGGGGCCAGGCCTGGCGAGCGATTTCTGCTGCCAAACTTTGGTGCGTCGTGGTATTCGGATCCGGTTTCACCACCGATAGCCCGCCGGTGCCCAGTGGCTGCGCGAACAGGCCGTAGGGAACCAGCGCAGCATGTCCACCACTCAACCGTTGCAATGCCCGGTGCAGCAGCAGCAGTCCAGTAAGCATGGTTCCAAGTTCAAGCCGCACGCGATTCCAGCGTTCCAGCCAGGCCATCATTGCGGCGCCTCGTCGAAGCTCTGGCGCAGCCAGTCAATCAACCCGTCAAACGAGGCCTTTTGCTCATCCCTGAGCGAAAACGTGTGGTCGGCACCCGGATAGCGCTGGACGGTCAGGCGTGGGCGGTCGGCCCAGCCGCGCCACTCGGGAAAGACTTCACCTGCAGCTTCGAACTCGCGAGCCGTGTGGTCCCGGCCGCTCAATTGCAGCAGGATCGGGCCGGCAAAGCCCGCGTAGCCGCGGGCCATGCGAAGTTGGAACGCTTCGGCCTCAGTCGGGACAGCGTTCTGGCGTGCAGCTTTGCGGGTCTGCAGCCACTCCATGAGGGCTGCCAGGCCAACGCCTCCGCGCAGCAGCTTGGCCCAGAAGTCCCGGCTGCGCAGGCGATCGAGGTAATAGTGCTGCACCCGTGCGCGGGCCTGGCCTTGCGCAGAGCGGACCCAGGGATTCAGGAGGGCTAACCCCTTCAGCATGGGGTCGCCACTTTGGGCGTACAGAAGGGCAGCGCTGGCACCGTCGCAAAGGCCCCAAAGCACGATCGCTTGAAGCTGGGGCTGGGCTCGGCGCAGGGCCTTGATGGCGATGTCAATGTCGGTGTCCAGCGCCCGGAAGTCCGGCAGCGGTCCAGGGCAGTCGCCCACTCCGTGGTGATCGAAGCGCAGGCAGGCGTAGCCAGCGTCAGCGAGGTGGCGGCCGAGTTGGACGAAGTGGCGATGCGAGCCCGCGCGGTACTGCGGGCCGCCAACGACCACCACCACGGCCACTTGGGCAGGGCGGTGGGGCAGGTCCAGCAGGCCAAAGGACGAGGCTCCAAACGTCAGCAGCTGGGGCCTGCTCATGCTGCAGCTCCTTGCGCAGGCCAGCGCTCGTTCAGCCAGCACAGACTGGCCTCGACCAGGGCCGGGCAGTCCTCAAGTTCCGTGGCATTCCAGGGAGCGGGGCTCTCCAGGGCCAAAGCCTTGATCGCTGGCGGCGCCTTCTGCTGTAGCCACTGCTGGCTGCCAGGCAGCAACTGGGGCGGCTGCTGGCTGCTGGCCTCCAGCCAGAGGGCAGGGTGCTCGGGGGGGTGCAGGGTTGCAGCCTCGATACCCGCGGCAAGCTCCGGCGCCAGCAAGTAGCCCGCCACCTCGACAGCATGGCCAGCGGCCAACTCTGCCTTCAGCGCGGCAACCGAAATGCGTTCAGCGCTGTCGAGCTCCGCCGCCATGCGGAGGCGCAGAAATTGCTGCAACACGGCGCGACCCTGGGGGCTGGGTTGCCACCAAAGTTGGGCCTCGACATGGGGCGCGAGTGTTGATGCCAGAAGGCAGCCGGCCCGAACTCCCCAGGCCAGCCGCGGCACACCGCGGAACTCTTGATCCAGCAGTCCCACCCCTAGCTGCTCGAAGTCCTGCAGCCAAGCGGTCCAGCTGGCGTCGCTGAAATCGCCGGCGCTGTCGCCGCAGCCCAAGGGGTCGATCTGTAGCACCGCAAACCCCGCCTCCGCAAATGCGTGTGCGGCTTGGCAGAGCGCGCGGCGGGTCTTGTTCAGTTCCTCGGCAAAGGGCGGCAGCAGCAGCAGGGCGGCGCGCACCTTCTGGCTTGGGCGATAAAGCAGGGCGAAACGGTGCTGCCCGCCACGCTCCAGCAACAGAGGCTGAGCAGACACGTCAACCCAGCTTGCTGCGTAGGAAATCCGTTAGCGAGCCCACCGTTGCGAACACATCGCCGCCAATTTCATCGTCGTCGATGCTGATGCCCAATTGCTCCTCCATGGCAGTGATGAGGGAGACCACTGCCATGGAGTCCAATTCAGGAACAGCCCCAAGCAGCGCGGTTTCACGCTGGAACGACTGAGCGCGGCCGGCCAGGCTCAAAACATCATCGAGAAGGCGCAGGACTTGGGCCTGAAGGTCAGCGGGCATGGTGCAATCAAAGGAGAGGACGGGTCGGCACGCCCTGGAATGGCGTGTCAAAGGCAGAGGCGAAATCTTACGTGTGCAAGCCCCCGCGCCCTCGGGGTGGCCCCCATCTTGCGGGGGGCGCTGCGCTACATTGGCGACGCCCAGTCACCCCCTCGTTACCGATGTCGACCCGCGAAGCTCACCTGCTGCATGACCTGATCGAACGCAGCGCCGCGCGTACGCCCGAAAGCGCTGCGCTCGGCTACCGGGGGGTAGAGCTGAGTTACGCCGAGCTCTGGACCCAGGTCCAGGGCTTTGCCCATGCCTTGTTGGATCTCGGCCTGCAGCGTGGCGACCGGGTGGGCATTTACCTCGAAAAGCGTTTCGAGACGGTCGTGGCCAGCTTCGGCGCGCCCGCGGCGGGCGGCGTTTTCGTGCCCATGAACCCCTTGCTCAAGCCCGAGCAGGTTGGCTTCATTGCCCGCGATTGCGGTGTGCGGGTGCTGGTGACATCTGGCGATCGCTACCTCCAACTGCTGCCCGTGCTGGCCGAGTGCCCGGAGCTGCGCGCGGTGATCCTGACGGAAGGCGCCGCGGAGCAATCCGCCCAGCCCTGGGCCGTGCTGGACTGGACGCAAGCCTTGCAGTCCGGGGCGCGCAGGCCGCATCGTGTCGTGGACAGCGATGTGCTGTCCATCCTTTACACCAGCGGCAGCACCGGCCGGCCCAAGGGCGTGGTGCTGAGCCACCGCAATATGGTGGCCGGGGCCAAATCCGTGGCCAGCTACTTGGGCAACCACGCGGGCGACAGCTTGCTGGCAGCCTTGCCCCTTTCGTTCGATGCCGGCTTCAGCCAGCTCACCACCGCGTTCCACGCAGGCGCCCGCGTCGTGCTGCTGAACTACCTGCTGCCACGCGACGTGCTGCGGGCGCTGGAGAAGGAGCGCATCACCGGCCTGACCGCCGTGCCCCCGCTCTACATTCAGCTCACGCAGCTGGAGTGGCCGGCGGCAGTGAATGAGCACCTGCGCTACTTCGCCAACACCGGCGGACGCATGCCGCGCGAGACCCTGCAGGCTCTGCGCCAGCGGGTTCCTGCCGCCAAGCCCTTCCTGATGTACGGCCTCACCGAGGCCTTCCGTTCCACCTACCTGCCGCCCGAGGAAGTCGATCGCCGTCCGGATTCGATCGGCAAGGCGATTCCGAACGCCGAGATCCTGGTGCTGCGCGAGGACGGCAGCGAGTGTGGTCCGGACGAGCCGGGCGAGCTGGTGCACCGAGGCGCGCTGGTGGGCATGGGCTACTGGGGTGACCCGGAAAAGACCGCCGAGCGCTACAAGCTGCTGCCGCCCTCGACGGCGGCCCGGCTGTCCGGCCTCCAACTGCCGGAGTACGCGGTGTTCAGTGGCGACACCGTGCGCAAGGACGCCGACGGCTTTCTGTACTTCATCGGCCGGCGCGACGAGATGATCAAGACCAGCGGCTACCGCGTCAGCCCTACCGAGGTGGAGGAGGTGCTGTACGCGACCCAGCTGGTGGGCGAATGCGCGGCCTTTGGCGTGGATCACCCGCAGCTGGGCCAGGCCATCTACGTGATCGCCACGCCGCCGGCGGGGCAGGAGCACATCGACCAGGCGGCCTTGCTGGCGCAATGCCGCCAGCAGATGCCGGCCTACATGGTGCCCGCCACCATCGAGGAGCGCGCCGGCCCGCTGCCACGCAATCCGAACGGCAAGATTGACCGGAGCAGCCTGGCCAAGGCCCTCCACGAGCCCAAGGGCAACGCATGAGCCAGATTCCCCAGCATGTGGCGATGGACCAGTTCGCCAGCGCCGGCAGCGAGCTGCTGATCAATGGGCAACCGCTGAGCCGCATTGCCGCGCGCGTCGGCAGCACGCCCTTTTATGCCGTGGATCGCAGCCTGCTGGACCGGCGCGTGGCCGAGCTGCGTGCCGTCCTGCCGCAGGGCCTGAAGCTGCACTACGCGATGAAGGCCAACCCCATGCCGGCCCTGGTGGCCCATATGGCGCGTCTGGTGGATGGCATTGACGTGGCCTCGGCCGGTGAGCTGAAGGTGGCGCTGGATGCTGGCGCCGACCCGCATGAGATCAGCTTTGCCGGGCCTGGCAAGCGCGATCCCGAGCTGCTGCAGGCCGTGGCCGCAGGCGTGCTGGTGAACGTGGAATCGGCGCGCGAACTGGCCGTGCTGCAGCGCGCCGCCGAGCAACTCGGTCTGCCGGCGCGCGTGGCCCTGCGCGTCAACCCGGATTTCGAGCTCAAGGGCTCGGGCATGAAGATGGGCGGCGGGCCCAAGCAGTTCGGCGTGGACGTGGAGCAGGTGCCGGCGGTGCTCGACGAGATGCGCGCGCGCGGCCTGCAGTTTGAAGGCTTCCATCTGTTCGCCGGCTCGCAGAACCTGAAGCCGGAATCGATCTGCGAGGCACAGCAGAAGAGCTATGAGCTGGCGCTGCGCCTGGCGGCGCAGACGCCGCAGCCGATCCGCTTCCTGAACCTGGGCGGTGGCTTTGGCATTCCCTACTTCCCCGGCGAGCAACGCCTGGATCTGGCGCCGATCGGGGCGAATCTGGCGGCGCTGCAGGAGCGAGCGCACCGCGAGCTGCCCGAAGCCGAGCTGGTCATTGAACTGGGCCGCTACCTGGTGGGCGAGGCCGGTGTCTATGTCACCCGGGTGGTGGACAAGAAGATTTCTCGCGGTCAGACCTATCTGGTCTGTGACGGCGGCCTGAACCATCATCTGAGCGTCTCCGGCAATTTCGGCCAGGTGATCCGCAAGAACTACCCGGTCACGATCGGGAACCGCCAAGGGGCCCCGAGCGAGGCGGTGTCGGCCGTCGGACCGCTGTGCACCCCGCTGGATCTGCTGGCCGACAAAATGGCCCTGCCGCAGGCCGAGATCGGTGACCTGGTGGTGATTTTTCAGAGTGGGGCCTATGGCGCCAGCGCCAGCCCGGCGGCCTTTCTCGGTCACCCCGCGGTGACCGAGGTGCTCGTCTAGGGGGCCGCGCGCAGCGCCGCTTCGCTCAGCCCCTCCGGCTGATGGAAGTGATACCCCTGCGCGTACTGCACCCCCAGATCGCGCAGCGCAGCGGCAATCCGGGCCGACTCGACAAACTCCGCCACCACCGGCAGACCCAGCGCCTGCGCCATCTGCACCATGGAGCGCACCATCGTGGCGTTGGCCTCGTCATGGTCCATGTCGCGCACGAAGGCGCCATCCAGCTTCAGGCTGTCGAAGGGCAGGCGTTTCAGGTACGCGAAGCTGGCAAAGCCGGTGCCGAAGTCGTCGAGCGAGAAGCGCAGGCCGGCAGCCTTGAGACGGTGCATGAAGGTCTGCGCCACCTCCAGGTTGACGATGGCCTCGGTCTCGGTGATCTCGAAGCAGAGCTTGCTGGGGGCGCAAGGATGATCGGCCAGCAGGCCGAGGATGAAGTCGGCCAGGCCGGCATCACGCAGGGAATAGGCCGAGAGGTTGATGCTGACCAGTTCGATGCGCTGCAAGAGTTCGGCGGGCAGCGCGGCCAGTTGGCCGAGTACAGCCCGCAGCATCCAGCGGTCCACTTGATCGATGATCTGGTAGCGCTCGGCCGGGCCGATGAAGACGGCCGGGCTGATGACGCGCTGCTGCTCCGGGTCCCACAGCCGGATCAGGGTCTCGAAGCGCAAACCCGTGGGCAGTTCGTCTTGCAGCGGCACGATGCGCTGGAAGAAGACGCGGAAGTGATCGGACTTGAGCGCGTCCAACAGGCGGTAGGCCCAGTTGACGGACTCGCGCGGGTCCGCTTCGCGAGGGGAGGGCTGGTGCAGGCGCACGCCGGGGCCACCTTCCCGGCGCGCCAGGTAGCTGGCTTCGTCGGCCTTGGCCATCACCTGCTCGAACGAGTAGTACTCGGTACCAATCGGCACCACTGCCACGCGCGCGTCCACCGAATAGGGGCGGCCGTCCCAATAGAACACAAACCCTTCGAAGGCGCGCTTGATCCGTTGGCCCAGGGCCAGCACGGTGTCGGTGCTGCGCGAGCAAATGATGGCGAAGCGGTCGCCGCCCAGCCGGGAGATGAAGTCGTCACTGGCAGCCAGCGCGGCCAGCAGATCGGCCACCTGACGCAGCAATTCATCGCCGGCGATGTAGCCGCAGGCGTCATTGACGATGGAGAAGCGTGCCAACTCGACCAGCACGATGCAGGCGCTGTCGTCGACCCGGCTGGCCTGGCCCAGCAGGCCCTGCACATGGGTCTCGAGCGCGTCGCGGTTGTAGAGCCGGGTGACGAAGTCGTGTGTGGCCAGGTAGGAGAGCCGGTCCTGCATGAAGCGGCGCTCGTTGATCTCTTCGCGCAGCTGGCGGTTGGCCTGCACCAGCTCCTGGGTGCGCTCGCGCACGCGGGCTTCGAGCTGGGCATTCAGCTGCTGTAGATCACGCAGCAGGCGGCGCTTCTCCAGATGGTGGTGCACGCGGGCGCGCACTTCGTCGGCGCGCACCGGCTTGGCGATGTAGTCCACGCCGCCGGCGGCAAAGCCCTGGCTGGTGTCCTCGGCGCGGGCGGTGACGAAGATCACCGGCAGGTCCTGGCCGCCCGGAAGGGTGCGCAGGCGGCGGCAGGTTTCAAAGCCGTCTATGCCCGGCATCATCACGTCCAGCAGCACCAGGTCCGGCTGCGTGCGCGGCACCAGCTCCAACGCGCGCTCGCCGCTGTTGGCGGCCAGGATGTCGAGTTCGGCACCGGCCAGGATGGACACCAGCAGGTCGATGTTCTCCGGCGTGTCATCAACGATCAGCAGCTTGGCTTTGCTCATGCGGGGGTCTCAGGCTCTGCGGCGGCGCCGCCGCAATGGGTTTGCAGCAGCGCCTCTGCCGCTTGCAGATCGTAGCGGGCCAGGGCTGTCAACAAATCCCGGCGCAGGGGAGATTCCGGCTGTGCTTGCACCCACTCGCGCAGTTCCACGGCGCGGCCGGCCTGGGCCCAGGCCAGGGCCTGCGGCCAATCGGCCGGCAGTGGGCTGGGCGCGGCGTCGGCTGCGGGGGCGGCCTGCGCGGCGCTGCCATTCCCTTCGGGCCCAGGGGCCGGCACCAATTCGGCGCCTGCATGGGTTTGCAGCATCAGCTGGATCTGGCTGAAGTCGAAGGGCTTGGCGATGAAGTCGGCAAAGCCCATCGCGATGAAGGCCTCGCGCTCGTGCAGCAGACTGGAGGCGGTGACGGCCACCATCGGGATGTGGCTCCAGTGGGCGTGGGCGGCCAGGTGCTGGCGCAGGGCCACGCCATCCATCACGGGCATGCGCATGTCGGTCAGGATGAGCTCCACCGGCTCTTCGCGCAGGCGTTCCAGGGCCTGCGCACCGTGCTCGGCCGCGCGCACCTGGCAGCCCATCTGCAGCAGCAGCGCCACGAGCAGTTCCCGGCTGTCGGGGTCATCTTCCACCACCAGGACGCGACAGCGGCTTCCTGGGCGCAGCCGCAGGCGGCTGGGGGGGGCGCTCGCGGGCTCGCTCTGAAGCTCAGCGGCGCTGCAGCGCTCCAGCGGCAGCTGGATGCGCGCGCAGCTGCCTTCCCCCTTGCGGCTGCTCAAGGAAAGCTCGCCGCCCATGGCGCGCACCAGGCTGCGAGACAGGCTCAGACCCAGGCCGGTGCCCCCGCGGAGCTGGCCGGCCTGGCCCTGCACGAAGGGGCTGAAGAGCTGGTTCAGCTCCGCCTCGTCCATGCCGGCACCGCTGTCTTGCACACGCAGGTCCAGCGCACCGGCGTCGTCCAGCCGGGCGCTGACGCTCACGCCGCCCTGCACGGTGAACTTCAGCGCGTTGCCCAGCAGATTCAGCAGCACTTGACCGAACTTGCCGCGGTCGATCAGCACGTGCAAGGGGCGCGGTAGCTCCAGGCTGAGTGTGAGGCCGAGCCCACTGGAGCGCGCCCGCTCCTGCAGCAGGCGCACGGATTCTTCGATCTCGCGACACAGGTCCACGCGCTCAGCATTCAGTTGCAGGGCGCCGGCCTCGATCTTGGAGAGGTCCAGCACGTCGTTGATGAGGCGCAGCAGGCGTGCGCCGGCGTTGTAGATGCTTTCCACGCGCTCGCGCACACCGCTGCTCAGTCGGGTGTCTTCACGCAGCAGCTGGGCGTAACCCAGCACAGCGTTCAGCGGGGTGCGGATTTCGTGGCTCATATTGGCCAGGAAGGCCGACTTGGCGCGGTTGGCGCTTTCAGCGCGCTGGCGCGCCTCGTCCAGGTCGCGCTCCAGGCGCAGGCGCTCGCTCAGGTCGGTCATCACCAGGGCCACGTAGCGTGCCTGGCCCTGGTCGTCGCGCATGAGGAAGAGGCTGGAGTGCAGCTCGGGCGGCTGCGCACCAGGGCGGCCACGCAGGGGCAGCAGGCCGTTCCAGTGACCCTGGGCCTGCACCTGGGGCCAGATCTCCTCGCGCAGGCGCTGCCGGGCATCTTCAGCCAGGTAATCGCGCGCGTGGCGAGGCTGGCCCTCCTGCCAGTCCTCGTCGTTGAGCCAGCGCCGTGCGGTGTGGTTCAGGTAGACCAGCTGGCCTTGCAGGTCGGCAAAGGCAAAGCCCTGGGCCGCACTGTCGGCCAGCCAGCGAAAGCGCTGCAGCAGGGCCTCGCGCTCGCGGCGCTGCGTGATGTCGCGCGCCACGCCGAGCAGTCCGATCCGCTGGCCCTGGGCATCCCGAATGGCCACGCGGGTGACGCTGTGGATGCGGGTGCGACCTTTGGCATCCACCAGCTCGACCTCGGTTTCCAATGGTGTGCTCAGCAGGGCGGCGCTGGCGTCCAACTCGGCGGCATGGTCCAGGATGCTGCTGTCCAGAAACTCCTGGGCCTCGTGCCCCAGCAGCTCGTCGGCACTGCGACCCAGAAAGCGCTCCAGCGCCGGGTTGACCAAGGTGTAGCGCCCGTTGACGTCCTTCAGCCAGGCCAGGTCGGGAAGGAACTTCAGCAGGGTGTGGAGCTGAGCGGTCTGATGCATCAGCTGTTCGCTGGACAGGCGCAGCTGGTCGGCCATGCGCTGGCGCTCCACGACTTCTTCGCGCAGCTGGGCATTGGCGTGCTCCAGGTCGCGGGTGCGCTCGCCCACCTGCACCTCCAGCTCGGCCTGCCAGCGGGCGAGCGCTTGGTCGCGTCGCGTGCGCGCGGCCAAAAAGGCCGACAGCAGGCCGCTGAAGGCCAGGCCGGCCGCGAGGGTGAGCAGTTGCAGGGCGCTCGGACGAAGGTTGAGCTCGGGTGGCTGGGTGCGCAGCAGCCAATGGTGATCGCCGAAGTGCACCGCCTGCTGCAGATGGCTCTGCCGCAGCCAGCCCTGCAGGACGGTCTGTGCGCCCTCGCCATGCAGTTCCTGCATCTCACCGCCTTGTTGCAAAAGGCCCGCGGGTGCGGCGTCGTCGCTCAGCAGCAGCAAGGGGTCGCGCCATTCCGGGAATTGCGCCAACGCCGCCTCAAGCAGCGGCACCAGGGGCAAGCCCGCCTCGACCAAGCCGCTGGCCTGAGCCGTATTGCCGCGCTCGAAAGTCGGTACGGCCAGCAGCACTGCCAGTTCCTCGTTCTCGGCGTAATGCAGATTGCGCAGCACCGGGCTCAGTGCCGGGCGACGCGTGGCCAGCGCGCGGTCGATCACCGCGCGGCGCGGCGGGTCGCTGCCTTCGTCCAGCCCAAGCCGGGCCTCCTGGCCACCGTAGGGATTGAGCCGTACCACCACCCAGTAGCTGGATTGCTCGGGTGCAACGCCCAGGCGGCCATCCGGACCCGGGCTCGCGATGTGCTGGCCCAGCTCGGCTTCCAACGCAGCGCGCTCGGCGTGCGGCACGCGCCGCAGGTAGGCGAGGTTGCGGATCCAGTGCTGAGAGTTGCGCAGCTCCCGGCCTGCGGCATCGAACTCGGCGTCGCTGAGCGTGACACGGAAATGCAGGTCCGCCAGGCGGGCCACCCCGACCTCGGCCAGCTTCATCTGACTTTGCAGGCTCTGCGCCAGCAGACGCAGGTCCGCACGCTTGCCGGCCAGCGCGGTTTCGCGCTCCAACTGGCCCACCGTGAAGCTGCCCGTCAGGCTCAGGCCGATGCCCAGCGCCAACACCGGAAAGGCTTGGTTGGCCACGCAGTGCGCACGCACGCCGCGGTGAAGCAGCATCAGGATCAAGGGGCTCACCACCAGGATGCCGGCGCAGTCCCCTACCCACCAGGTCAACCAGGCCTGCGCCAGGTCTCCCGCCGCCAAGCGCCCCTGGGCCAGCAGGGCCGCATTGCCCAGGCTGGTGGCCAACACGCAGCCCATTGACACCAGCACGACGAAGCGCAGCGCCCAGCGCCCGCCGCCGGCCTGCATGCGAGCCCACCAGTCGCCAAGCAGCAGCTTCAGCAGGGCCCACTGGGCCAGGGCGGCAGCGCTGAGCAGGCTGGCGGCCAGCAGCGCACCCGGACTGCCGCGCGCCACCCACCAGTCGTTGCCCACGCTGGCCAGCAGCAGACCTGGCAGAACCGGCCAGCCCCAGAGGAGCAGCGCTGCCACGGCCACGCCGGCGGCCGGCCAGAGGGTGGTGGTCTGCGCCGGCCCGATGGCCAGCGCCAGGCCCAGACGCGCCGCCAAGCCGAACATCAAGGCCAGCGCCAGGTTCAGCAGCAACCACTGCACCGGCTTGCGCGGATGCAGCAGCAGCGGGTCGCCAGGGGCCAGGGGGCTCGTCAAGGGCATGAGCGATGCTAGACGAGGGGTTGTTGCCCCTTCGATTGGAGTGCATCCTCCAAGGCCCTTAAGGGCTTGCCCTAGGCGGCCCTGGCAGGGGGGCTCGTCCTTAGAATGGCGCCCTTTTGTATACAGTTTTCGCCATGGCTCTCTCGATGCGTCCCCTGTTCGCCGTGCTCGCCCTGTTGGTTTCGGGCAGCACCCTGGCCGCACCGGCCGTCATCTTTGACATGGGCGGCAAGTTCGACAAGAGCTTCAACGAGTCCGGCTACCGCGGGGTCGAGAAGTGGAAGGCCGAGACTGGCAAGAACTATCTCGAGTTCGAGATCAGCAATGAGACCCAGCGCGTGCAGGCCCTGCGCCGCATGGCCGAGCGCGGCGCCTCGCCCATCATCTCGATCGGCTTCGCCCAGGCCTCGGCGCTGGAGCAGGTGGCCAAAGAGTTCCCCAAGATCCAGTTCGCCATCATTGACGGCGTGGTCAACCTGCCCAATGTGGCCTCGATCACCTTCAAGGAGCATGAGGGCAGCTACCTGGTGGGCGTGGCCGCGGCGCTGAAGAGCAAGAGCGGCAAGGTGGGCTTCGTGGGCGGCATGGACATTCCGCTGATCCGCAAGTTCCAGTGCGGCTACGAGCAGGGTGTGAAGGCCACCAACCCGAAGGCCGAGGTGCTGGCCAACATGACGGGCACCACCGCCACCGCCTGGAATGACCCCACGCGTGGCGCCGAGCTGGCCAAAGCCCAGTTCGCCAAAGGCGTGGACGTGGTCTTTGCGGCCGCCGGCGGCACCGGCACGGGTGTTTACCAGGCGGCCAAGGACGCCGGCAAGTTGGCGATCGGCGTGGACAGCAATCAAAACCACCTGCAGCCCGGCACCATGCTGACCTCGATGGTCAAGCGCGTCGACGTGGCCGTCTACAACGTGTTGAAGGACTTCAAACCCGGCGTGCGCGCCCTGGGCCTGAAGGAAGAGGGTGTGGCCCCGGCCATGGACGAGCACAACGCCAAGCTGGTGGACGCCGCGCTCAAGGCCAAGCTGGACGCCGCGCGTGCCGACATCGTGGCCGGCAAGATCAAGGTCAATGACGCCATGGCCGACCCGGCCGCCTGCAAGAAGTAAAGCGTTTCCTCAATGTCTGCAGTCGCCCTGAAGGGCATCAAGAAGCGCTTCGGTGCGGTGCAGGCCAATGACGGTGTCGACCTGGTGGTCGAGGCCGGCACGGTGCACGCGCTGATCGGCGAGAACGGCGCCGGCAAGTCCACGCTGATGGCCATCCTCTACGGCTACTACCAGGCCGACGAGGGTGCCATTGAGGTGAACGGCCAGACCGCCCAGATCCGCAACTCGCACGAAGCGATTGCCCTGGGTATCGGCATGGTTCATCAGCACTTCATGCTGGTGGACACGCTGACCGCCCTGGACAACGTGCTGCTCGGCGCCGAGCCGCATGGCTATCTGCCCAAAGCGCAGGCCCAGGTGCGCGCAGGCCTGGAAAAGCTGATGGCCGAGACCGGTCTGCAGGTGCATCTGGACGCCCGCGTGGACAGCCTGCCGGTGGGTGAGCTGCAGCGCCTGGAGATCCTGAAAGCCCTGTACCGCGGTGCCAAGATCCTCATCCTGGATGAGCCCACCGCGGTGCTGACGCCGCAGGAAACCCAGCAGCTTTTCGAGGTGCTGCGCGGCCTGCGCGCGCGGGGTACGACGATCATCCTGATCACCCACAAGCTCAAGGAAGTGATGGCGCTCTCGAACGCCATCACCGTGATGCGCACCGGCCGCGTGGTGCACCGCTGCGCCACGGCCGACACGGACGAAGCCCAGCTGGCCGAGGCCATGGTGGGCCGCAAGGTGGTGCTGGGCCGCGATGGCTCGGCCGCCCACCACCCGGACAGCGAACCCTTGCTGGAAGCCGAGGGCCTGGCCTTGCGCAACGGCCAGGGCGTGCCGGTGCTGAATTCGGTGAGCCTGCGCCTGCGGGCCGGCGAGATCGTCGGCGTGGCAGGCGTCTCGGGCAATGGCCAGACCGAGCTGCTGGAAGTGCTGTCCGGCCTGCATGCCCCCGACGCCGGCCGCCTGAACCTGGGCGGCAAGAGCTTCGGCCCCGCCGCCTGGCTGCACCCGAAGCAGGCGCGCGAGCTGGGCCTGGCCCATGTGCCCGAAGACCGCCATGCCTGCGGCCTGGTACTGGGCTTTCCGGCCTGGGAATCGGCCGGCCTGGGCTACCAGAACCTGCCCAAATACCGATCGGGCCTGTTCGGCCTGAACCGCAAGGCGCTGCGAATGGCCACCGCGGCCATGATGGAGCGCTTTGATGTGCGCCCGCGCAACCCCGAGCTGGGTTCGAGCAAGTTCAGCGGCGGCAACCAGCAGAAGCTGATCCTGGCGCGCGAGATCGGCGAGAACCCCAGGATCCTGCTGGTCGGCCAGCCCACGCGCGGCGTCGACATCGGCGCCATCGAATTCATCCACAACCAGCTGCGCGCGCTGCGCGATGCCGGCTGTGCGGTGCTGGTGGTGTCGAGCGAACTCGACGAGATCCTGGCCCTGGCCGATCGCGTGCTGGTCATGAACTGCGGCCGCATCACCGGCGAACTGCCGATCGAAGACTGTGACGAACGCAAGCTGGGCCTGCTGATGGCGGCCCAGGCAGAAGCCGCCTAATTCATGAGCACCCCCACAACCCTGCCGCGCTGGATCGAGCTCGGCGTCCTGCCACTATGGAATCTGCTGGTGGCCCTGGCCGTGGCGGCCCTGGTGGTCAAGGTCATCGGCCACAGCCCGCTGCAGGCCTTCGATGTGCTGGTCAATGGTGCGCTCGGCAGCCCGCGTGGGCTGGGCTACACGCTGTACTACGCCACCACCTTCATCTTCACGGGCCTCGCGGTGGCGGTGGCCATCCATGGCGGCTTGTTCAACATCGGTGCCGAGGGTCAGGCCACCTTTGCCGGCCTGGGCGTGGCGCTGGCCGCGCTCTATCTGGGTGCCAGCCTGCCGGCCTGGTTGCTGATCCCCTTGGTGGTGCTGGGTGCGGGCCTCTTTGGCGCGGCCTGGGGCCTGGTGCCGGGCTACCTGCAGGCCTGGCGCGGCAGCCACATCGTCATCACGACGATCATGTTCAATTTCATCGCCGCCAGTCTGAACGTCTACCTGCTGGTGAACGCGCTGCGCGTGGGCGGTGGTTCGATGGTGGTGGAGAGCGAGCCTTTCCCGGATGCCGCCCGCATGCCGGCGCTGCACGAATGGGCCGCCAAGTTTGGGTATGAACTGCCCAGCTCGCCGCTGAATGCGGCCTCGCTGCTGGCCGTCGCGGCCTGCTTCTTCGTGGCGTGGTTTCTGTGGCGCAGCCGGGCCGGGTATGCACTGCGGGCGGTGGGCAGTGCACCGCGCGCGGCGCAGTTTGCGGGCTTGAATCCCAAGGCCCAGGTGCTGGTGGCGATGGGCATTTCGGGCGCGCTGGCCGGCCTGGTGGCGGTGAACGAGCTTTCGGGCGTCCAAGGCAAGCTCACGCTGGATTTCGTGGCTGGCGCCGGTTTCACCGGCATTGCGGTCAGCCTGATGGGGCGCAACCACCCGTTCGGCATCGTGCTGGCGGCGCTGCTCTTTGGTGTGCTCTACCAGGGCGGCGTGGAAGTCGCCTTCGAGCTTCCTGGGTTCTCGCGCGAGATGGTGGTGACGGTGCAGGGTCTGATCGTGCTCTTCGCGGGCGCCATGGCGACGGTGAGCGCTCCCTTGTTCGCCAAGCTGTACGCAGTGGTCAAGGGGGCGAACCGTGGATGAGTTGGTGCTGATTGGCTCGGTGCTGGGCTCGACCCTGCGCCTGACTGCCCCCCTGCTGCTGGTGGCCCTGGCGGGTCTGATCAGCGAGCGCGCGGGCGTGATCGACCTGGGGCTTGAGGGCAAGATGCTGGCCGCCGCCTTTGCCGCTGCCGCGGCCACCGCGGCCAGCCAGTCGGTGCTCATCGGTTTGGCTGCTGCCATCGGCGTGGCCGCCGCCATGGCCTTGATCCACGGCTTTGCCTGCATCAGCCACCGGGGAGACCAGGTGGTCTCCGGCGTGGCCCTGAACATGGTGGCCGCGGGCCTGACCGTGGTGCTGGGCATTGCCTGGTTCAAGACGGGCGGCCAGACGCCCACCTTGCCCGCGGAACTGCGCATCACGGCACTCGTGCCCGCGCTGGCCGAGCCGGCCGCGGCGGCGCAGGCTCACGGAGGCTTGCTGGGTGGCCTGCTGGGCCATGCGCTGTTCAGTCACAACCTGCTCGTCTACGCCGCTTTCGGCGCCGTGCTGGCGGTCTGGTTCCTGCTGGAGCGCACCCGTCTGGGTTTGAGACTGCGCGCCGTGGGCGAGAACCCGGCCATGGTGGATGCTGCCGGGGTCTCGGTGCCTCGCCTGCGCTACACGGCGTTGATGATCGGTGCGCTGCTGTGCGGCTTGGCCGGGGCCTACCTGTCGATGGCGCAGAACGCGAACTTCAGCCCCAACATGACGGCCGGACGGGGCTACATCGCCCTGGCGGCCATGATCTTCGGCCGCTGGAAGCCCATCCCCACCTTGTTCGCCTGCTTGCTGTTTGGTCTGCTGGACGCGCTGGCCATCCAGTTGCAGGGCGTGGCCTTGCCGGGTATCGGCGAGATTCCGGTGCAGCTGATCCAGGCCTTGCCTTATGTGCTGACGGTGGTGCTGCTGGCCGGCTTCATCGGCCAGGCCATTGCGCCCAAGGCGCTGGGCCGGCCCTACCTGAAAGAGCGCTGAGCCGTGCTGACCGAAGCGCTGAAGACCGAGATGCTGACCGTGGCCCGCGCGGCCCGTGCCGCTGCCTATGCGCCGTATTCCCACTATTTCGTCGGCGCCGCAGTGCTGGGCGAAGACGGCCGCATCTTCGGCGGCTGCAATGTCGAGAACGCCGCCTTCCCCGAGGGCGTGTGCGCCGAAGCCGGCGCGCTCTCGGCCATGGTGCTGGCCGGCGTGCGCAAGGCCAAGGCCGTGCTGGTGGTGGGGGCGGGCAGCCACCTGATCACCCCTTGCGGCGGCTGCCGCCAGAAGCTGCGCGAGTTTGCGCAGCCCGAAGCTTTCCAGGTCCTGGCCGTCAACGAGGACGGCCAAGAACAGCAATGGACCCTGGCCGATCTGCTGCCCCACAGCTTCGGCCCCGAACATTTTTCCTAAGGACAAGACCATGAGCAGTCCCTACCTCCAGGGCGAAGCCCTGGCTTCCGCCATTGCGCAATCTGCCGCCAAGCTGAAGGCGGTGTTTGGCGATGCCCCGGCGATTGCCGTCGTGCTCGGCTCGGGCTGGTCCGGCGCTAGCGAGCAGCTGCAAAACCCGCAGCGCCTGAGCTACGCCGACCTGCCCGGCTGGCCGCTGCCCAAGGTGGAAGGGCATGTCAACGAGGTGGTGGTGGGTACCACCGCCGGTGGCCAGCGCGTGGCCATGCTGCGCGGCCGCGCCCACACTTATGAAAGTGGCGACTGCACCGGCATGGCCGCACCCATCCGCAGCCTCAAGGCCTGGGGCGTGCAGGTGCTGCTCTCCACCAATGCCTCGGGCTCGCTGCGCCAGCACCAGCCGCCGGGCAGCCTGATGCTGATCAGCGACCACATCAACGCGCCGCAGCGCTCGCCCCTGGTCGGCCTTTCGGGCAGCGACCGCTTCTGCGACATGAGCACCGCCTACGACCTGGAGCTGCGCCAGACCGCCAAGGCCCTGGCTCAGGAGGTCGACCAGCGCCTGTGCGAGGGCGTGTACTGCTGGGCCCTGGGGCCGCAGTTCGAGACGCCGGCCGAGATCCGCATGTTTGCCGCCTGGGGCGCTGATGCGGTGGGCATGTCCACGGTGCCCGACACCATCCTGGCCCGCCATGCCGGCCTGCGCGTCATGGGCCTGGCACTGATCACCAATATGGCGGCCGGCTTGTCGGCTGAAGCGCTGACCCACGAGCTGACGCTGCGCGAGGCCAAGGACAGCGGCGAGCGCGCTTCGAAGTTCCTGGGCCAGTTGCTGGACCGCTTGATGAAGCTGAGTTCCCTGCAATGAATGCCCAAGAGACGGCGCGCAGCCTGCTGCGCTGTTTGGACCTGACCAGCCTGAACGATGGCGACACGGCCGAGAGCACGGCCGCCCTGTGCGCCAAGGCCCAGACCGCCCACGGTCCGGTGGCGGCCGTGTGCGTGTGGCCGCGCTTTGTCACCCAGGCCCGTGCTTCGCTACCGCCCGTGGTCCGCGTGGCCGCGGTGGCCAATTTCCCCGACGGCGCGCTCGATCTGCCGCGTGCACTGGCCGACATCGAGGCGATCGCCCAGGCGGGCGCGCAGGAGATCGATGTGGTGCTGCCCTGGCGGGCGCTGAAGGCCGGCCAGGTGCAGGAAGTGGCGGAATTTCTGGCCGAGGTGCGCCACGCCAGCCGGCCGCTGACGCTCAAGGTCATCATTGAATCGGGTGAGCTGAAGGACGAGGCGCTGATCCGCCGTGCCACCCAGCTCAGCCTGAACGCAGGCGCCGACTTCATCAAGACCAGCACCGGCAAGACCGCGGTGTCGGCCACGCCCGAGGCGGCGCGCGCGATGCTGGACGAGATCGCTCACAGCGGCTTCTCGGCCGCGGGCTTCAAGGCCTCGGGTGGCATCCGCACGGTAGAGCAGGGCGCGGCCTACCTGGATCTGGTGCGCGCCAGCCTGGGTGAGGGCGGCCTGAACCCGCAGCGCCTGCGCTTCGGAGCTTCCGGCCTGCTGGACGACATCCTGGCCGTACTGGATGGCAAGACGGCCGCGCCGGCCAAGGAAGGGTATTGAGATGCTGGCCCAGGAAATCATCCGAACCAAGCGCAACGGCGGCACGCTGACCGAGGCGCAGATCCAATCCTTCGTCAAAGGCCTGACCGACGAGAGCTGGAGCGAGGGCCAGGTGGCCGCGCTCGGCATGGCCGTGTTCCTCAAGGGCATGAACCGCGACGAGGCCGTGGCCTTGACCCTGGCCATGCGCGACTCCGGCCGCGTGATGCGCTGGCCCGACATGCCCGGCCCGGTGGTGGACAAGCATTCCACCGGCGGGGTGGGCGACAAGATCAGCCTGATGCTGGCGCCCATGGTGGCGGCCTGCGGTGGCTATGTGCCGATGATTGCCGGCCGCGGCCTGGGCCACACCGGCGGCACGGTGGACAAGCTGGAAGCCATCCCCGGCTACCAAACCCGCCCCGATGCCGCGCTGTTCGACGCCACGGTGCGCCGTCTGGGCTGCGCCATCATTGGCCAGACGGCGGACCTCGCGCCGGCCGACAAGCGCTTCTATGCCACGCGCGACGTCACGGCGACGGTCGAGTCGGTGCCCTTGATCACCGCCTCGATCCTCAGCAAAAAGCTCGCCGCCGGCCTGCAGGGCCTGGCCATGGACGTGAAGTACGGCAGCGGCGCCTTCTGCGATTCCTTGAGCATGGCGCGTGAACTGGCCGAGAGCATCGTGGCCGTGGGCAATGGCGCCGGCATGAAGACCCGCGCCCTGATCACCGACATGAACGAGGTGCTGGGCCTCACCGCCGGCAATGCGCTGGAAGTGCTGGAGGCGGTGAACTACCTGCGTGGGCTGAACGTCGAACCCCGCCAGCACGAGATCACCCTGGCCCTGTGCAGCCAGATGCTGCTGTTGGGTGGCCTGGCCGCCACAGAAGCCGAGGCCCGCACCAAGCTGCAGGCGGCGCTGGACAGCGGCGCCGCTTCCGAGCGCTTCGGTCAGATGGTGGCGGCCCTGGGGGGGCCGGCCGATCTGATGGAGCACCCTGAGAAGCATCTGCAGTTGGCGCCGGTGAAGAAGCCCGTGCCCTGCCCGCGCGCTGGCGTGCTGGCCGCTCAGGACACCCGCGCCATCGGCATTGCCGTCATCGAGCTGGGCGGTGGGCGCCGTTTGGCCAGCGATGCGATCAACCACCGCGTCGGCTTCTCGGCCGTGCGACCGCTGGCGCGCTTGATCGACGAGTTCGAGCCCCTGGCCTATGTGCATGCCATGGACGAGGCTTCGGCCGACCGTGCCATTGCCGCCTACCAGGCCGCCTGCGTCATTCACGAGCGCCCCGAGCCCGCCACCCCCTTGATTGCCGAGGTCATCGGATGAGCGAGGAGCTGAGCGACAAGCCGGTGCACGAGCGCCGCATCAAGAGCTTCGTCAAGCGCGGTGGCCGCATGGGCACGGGGCAGATCAAGGCCCTGCAGGAGCTGGCGCCCAAGTACGTGCTGCCCTACAGCACCCAGGCGCCCGACTGGGATGGGGTGTTCGGCCGCCAGGCCCCACGCGTGCTCGAGATCGGCTTCGGCATGGGCGACGCCACCGCCAAGATCGCCGCCACGCTGCCCCACATCGACTTCATTGGCTGCGAGGTGCACGAGGCCGGCGTGGGCGCGCTGCTGCAGCGCATCGAAGAAGGCCAGCTCAGCAATCTGCGCATCGTCCAGCACGATGCCGTGGAGGTGCTGGCCACCATGATCCCGAAGGGCAGCCTGCACGGCGTGCACCTGTTCTTTCCCGACCCTTGGCACAAGAAGCGGCACCACAAGCGCCGCCTGGTGCAGCCGGCCTTCATTGCCGAGCTGGTGCAGTACATCCAGCCCGGCGGCTACTTCCATGCGGCCACCGATTGGGAACCCTATGCCCAGCAGATGCTGGAGGTGCTGAGCGCCGAGCCGCAACTGGAGAACACGGCGCCTGGCTATGCGCCCAAGCCCGAGTACCGCCCGCTGACCAAGTTCGAGGCGCGCGGCCTGCGCTTGGGCCATGGCGTGTGGGATCTGGTGTTCAAGCGCCGCTGAAAGGGCGCTGCCCCGCACAATGCGCGGGCCATGCTGAGCTTCTTCTCCCTCACCCATACCGAGCACGCTCCCAGCCACGAGTTCTTCCGTGGCCAGCTGGTGCCCTGCCACGAAACCCCGGCGCGGGCCGAGCAGGTCCACCAGGCCCTGCTGGCCGCCGGGCATCGCATTGAATCCGCCGGTTTCCCGGACAGCCGCGCGCTCCTGGGCCAGGTCCACGCCGAGCGCTACCTGCGCTTTCTGCAGGGGGCCTGGGCCGACTGGCTGGCCCGTGACCCGGCCAATGCGCAGCGCCAGCCCTGGCCCTCGACTTGGCCGGTGCGCAGCCTGCGCAGCGACATCGAACCGCGCGAGTTCAGTGCCCGCCTGGGTCTCTACAGCTTTGACAACGGCACCCCCCTGAGTGCCGGCAGTTGGGCGGCCGCCAAGGCCGGCTGCGACGCCGCGTTGGCCGCCGCTCAGGCGCTGGCGACGGGTGAACGCGCCGCCTTTGTGGCCAGCCGCCCGCCCGGCCACCATGCCGGGCCGGATTTCATGGGCGGCTACTGCTTCCTTAACCAAGCCGCCGTGGCTGCCCAGGCCCTGCGTACCCAGGGCCGTGCCCGCGTGGCGGTGCTGGACGTGGACTACCACCACGGCAACGGCACGCAGGCGATCTTCTACGGTCGCAGTGACGTGTTCTTCGCCAGCCTGCATGGCGATCCGGAGACCGAATACCCGTTTTTTCTGGGTCATGCCGACGAAGAAGGCGAGGGCGAGGGGCTGGGCTACAACCTGAACCTGCCGCTGCCGGCCGGCACCACGGCCGAGCGTTGGTTCGAAGCCTTGGAGCTGGCCTGCGCCCGTGTGCAGGCGGTGGGCGCCAGCGCCCTGGTGGTTTCGCTGGGCTTGGATACCTTCGAGGGTGACCCCATCTCCAAGTTCAAGCTGACTCGCGCCGATTTCGGCAACCTGGGTGCGCGTCTGAAGCGCTTGGGGCTGCCGACGGTGTTCGTGCTGGAAGGGGGCTATGCCACCGCCGACCTGGGCCAGAACGCGGTGGCCGTGCTCGATGGCTTTGAGCGTGAAGGAGGGGGCTGAGATGGGATGGCATCTGCTGGTCTGGATTCCGCTGGCTCTGCTGGGCCTGTTCTGGTCCTTGTTGTGCTGGGCGGCCAAGGGGTTGATCAACTGGGAAGGCTGGCGCAAGGGCGTCGAGATCACCCAGGAGGTGCCGCTGTTCGAGTTCCCCGAGTGGCTGAAAGACCTGCTCGGCATCGGCTGGATCGAGGAAATCCAGGCCGCGCTCGTGAGCTTCTGGCCTCAACTGCATGAGTGGTTGCTGAGCTGGCCCGATCTTGGCGCCTGGTTCACCGTGGCGCTGTGGCTGGTCTGGGGTGTGGGCATGGTGCTGCTGCTGGGCGCAGGCGGGTTGCTGAGCCTGCTGATTGCTTTGGGTCGGCGTGCGCAGCCACAGCGGCCGGTGGGAGTGGGCGCATGATCGACGTGTTGCGGGGCCGGCGCATCCTGCTGGCGCTCTCGGGCGGCATCGCCGGCTACAAGGTTGCGGAGCTGACGCGCCTGCTGGTCAAGGCCGGTGCCCAGGTGCAGGTCATGATGAGCCAGGCGGCGACGCAGTTCATCACCCCGGTGACGATGCAGGCGCTCTCGGGCCGGCCGGTCATCCTGGACCAGTGGGACGGCGCCGCGCCCAACAACATGCACCACATCAACGCCGGCCGCGAGGCCGAGCTGATGCTGATCGCCCCGGCCAGTGCCGACCTGATCGCCAAGCTGGCGCAGGGCAGGGCTGACGAGATCGTGTCGCTGACCGCGCTGGCGCGGCCGATCGAGCGCTGCCCATTGCTGGTGGCGCCGGCCATGAACCGTGAGATGTGGGCGCATCCGGCCACGCAGCGCAATGTCGACCAAATCGAGGCCGATGGCGCGCTGATTCTTGGCCCCGCAGCGGGCGATCAGGCGTGCGGCGAAATCGGCGACGGCCGCATGCTCGAACCGGCGGAATTGTTCGAGGCCCTGGTCAACCAGTTCACGCCCAAGCTGCTGGCCGGGCGCTCGGTGCTGATCACCGCCGGCCCCACCTTCGAGGCCATCGACCCGGTGCGCGGCATCACCAACCGCAGCAGCGGCAAGATGGGTTTTGCCATTGCCCAGGCTTGCGAGCGCGCCGGCGCGCGCGTGACCCTGGTGGCCGGCCCAGTCGCCCTGCCCACGCCGGCCGGCGTGGAGCGGATCGATGTGCAGTCGGCGCAGGCCATGCTGGAGGCAGTGCTGCCGCGGGCCCGGGGCCATGAGGTTTTCATCGCCACCGCGGCGGTCGCCGATTGGCGCCCCGCCCAGTGCGCCGAACACAAGATCAAGAAAGACGGCAGCGGCCAGACACCGACGCTGGCTTTCACCGAGAACCCTGAAATCCTGGCCACCGTGGCGGCGCTGGCAAACCCGCCCTACTGCGTGGGTTTCGCGGCCGAAAGCGAGAAGCTGCTGGAGCACGCCCAGGCCAAGCGCGCGCGCAAGCGCATCCCGCTGATCGTGGCCAATCTGGGCCCCGCCACCTTCGGCCAGGACGACAACGCCCTGCTGCTGGTGGACGCCGAAGGCGCGCGCGAGCTGCCGCGTGCCCCCAAGACCGAACTGGCCACCCAACTGGTGGCCGAACTTTCCCAGCGCCTGAACGCAAGAACCGCCTGATGCACACCGTCGACCTGAAGATCCTGGATTCGCGCATGGCCGAAAGCCTGCCGGCCTACGCCACTCCCGGCAGCGCCGGCCTGGACCTGCGCGCCGCGCTGGCCGAAGCGCTGACTTTGCAGCCGGGCCAGACCGAGCTGATCCCCACCGGCATCGCCATCCATCTGGGCGACCCCAACCTGGCTGCGCTGATCCTGCCGCGCTCGGGCCTGGGTCACAAGCACGGCATCGTGCTGGGCAATCTGGTCGGGCTGATCGACTCCGACTACCAGGGTCCGCTGATGGTCAGCGCCTGGAACCGCGGTTCTGCCGCGTTCACCATCCAGCCGATGGACCGGCTGGCGCAACTGGTCATCGTGCCCGTGCTGCAGGCGCAGTTCCGGGTGGTCGACGACTTCGACGCCAGCCACCGCGGGGCCGGAGGCTTCGGCTCAACCGGCCAGGCTTAGTGGAGTGATTCGTCCGGGCCGGCGCCTTCCAGCACCTGGACGAAGCTGTCGCCCACGCTGCGCGCGTCGATCTCGTCCTGGCTGGCTTCGCGCAGCGCCTGCACCTTCAGGTGCAGACGCAGACCGATGCCCGCCAGCGGGTGGTTGCCATCCAGCACCACATGCTCGGGATACAGCTCGGTCACGGTGTAGATCGCCTCGCCCGGCATGTCGGGCGTCTGCGCCCCTTCGGGCAGGCCTTCGAAACGCATGCCGATCTCGATGTCCTCGGGGAACAGATGGCGCGGTTCAAAACAGACCAGCTCGGCTTCATAGTCGCCGAAGGCGTCGGCCGGCTCCAGCGCCAGGCTGAGCTCGGCACCGACAAATTGACCCAGCAGGGCCTGCTCGACCTTGGGCAGCAGGTCTTCGCCGCCAACCAGAAACTCGGTCGGCTCATCGAGGGTGTCGATCAGTTCGCCTTGGGCGTCTTCAAGGCGCCAGGTCAGGCTGACCACGCAGGGGGATAGCACTTCTTCCATCGCGGCATGTTCGCACAGGGCCTGGACAATGCCCGGATGCACGCTCCCTTCGATACCCCCTGGCCGCTCCTCGGCGGCCTCAGTCCCGATCAGTTCATGCGCCGCCACTGGCAGCGCAAGCCCGCCGTCTTGCGCCAGGCTGCGCTGCCCTGGGTCGGCCGGCTGGATCGTCCGGCGCTGTTCGCGCTGGCCGAGCGCGAGGACGTCGAATCCCGCCTGGTGCAGGGCAATGAGGCGCGGGCCTGGAAGCTCTCGCACGGGCCCTTTCCGCGCAGACGTTTGCCTTCGCTCAACAAGCCCGGCTGGACCCTGCTGGTGCAGGGCGTCGAGGCCCTCCACCCGGCCGCGCGCGAGTTGATCGACGCCTTCCGCTTCCTGCCCGAGGCACGCCTGGATGACGTGATGGTCTCCTGGGCCAGCGACCAGGGCGGCGTGGGCCCGCACACCGACGCGTATGACGTCTTCCTCTGCCAGCTCAGTGGCCGGCGGCGCTGGCGGGTTTCAAACCAGAAGAAGCTCGAATTGGTGGAAGGCCTGCCCGTCAAGATCCTGCGTGAGTTCGAGCCTCAGTTCGAATGGGTGCTGGAACCCGGTGACATCCTCTACCTGCCGCCCAACTGGGCGCACGATGGTGTGGCCCTGGGAAGCGACTGCGTGACCGCCTCGGTGGGGCTGCGAACCCCATCGCGCTGGGAGCTGGCCGATGCCTTGCTGGCGCGCCTGCTCGACCCCGAGGACGAGCCCAGCTCATCCCTGCAGCAGCATTACACCGACGCTGGCGCGGCACCCAGCCTGCAGCCGGCGCAGATCCCGGCGGACCTGCAGAACTTCGCCCACGACGCCCTGCAGCGCGTGATGCAAGACCCGCAGCGCCTGGCGCGTGCACTGGGCGAGTACCTGAGTGAACCCAAGCCGCAGCAGCTCTTTGAGCCCGCCGCTGCAGCTCCCGGTGACGTCCAGCTGGCCCCGGCCAGCCGCATGCTCTACGACCGCTGGCATGTGTTCCTGAACGGCGAGGCCTACCGCGCTGCCGGTCAGGATTTCCGCCTGATGCGTGGCCTGGCCGACCGGCGCACACTGGCGGCCGCCGAGCGCGCCCGCCTGAGCGAAGGTGCGCAGGCCCTGGTCAACGACTGGATGGAATGGGGGTGGTTGTGTCCGATACCGTCATGAGCCTCGAGGGTGAAAGTGGGAGGCTGGAGGGCTGGGTGGCGATCGAGGCCGGTCTGAAGGCCTTGCTGCTGGAGGCCTTGAACGAAGGCAACCGCCGCCTGGTGGTGCTGGATCCGGACTTCGTGCACTGGCCTTGGTCCGACCCGGCGGTGCTGGAGGCCCTGGGCCACTGGGGCCGGGGCGGGCGCCACCTGGAGATGCTGGCGCCGGATTACCAGGCCTGTGCGCGCCGCCACCCGCGTTTCATGCAATGGCGGGCCCATTACGACCATGTGCTGCGCATTGGCGACTTCGACCCGGGTGAGGTGGGGCCGGATTGGCCGACCGGCCTGCTGGCCAGCGACCATGGCCCGGTGCTGCGCCTGCTGGAGCTGGAGCACGGCCGGGCGCGCTGGACTCGCGCCGGCCCTCATCTGGCCGCGGATCGGCACGCAGCCATCGAGCTGTTTGATGCAATTGCACAACGGTCTTCGCCGGCCTGGCCATTCACCCAACTGGGCCTTTAAGAAGCGGTGTTTTCCCTTCCTATAATGGCGGGCTAGGCAGTAGAGGCGCTCGAGGTTTCTGTTGTCTTGCTTGGCCGGTGGGAACACCGGCTGGGTTTGGACCCCACGCCGGTTGGTGCGGGTTCCGCGAAATTACCGGTGATTTTGTTTTTCCATCCTGTCTTCTAGAGGACCCCAATGAAAAAGTCGATCCTGATGGCTTCCCTGCTGGCCGCCGTCGCCCTCGCCGCTTGCAGCAAGAAGGAAGAAGCTCCGGCTCCGGCTGCTGAGCCCGCTCCGGTTGCGGCCCCGGCTCCCGCTGCTTCGGAAATGGCTTCGGCCCCCGCCGCTGACGCTTCGGCTCCCGCCGCTGCTGAAGCTGCCTCGGCTCCCGCCAGCAACTAAGAAGCACCAGATCGCGGACCCGGCATTGCCGCCGGGTCGCATCAAGACAAAGGCCACCCCAGGGTGGCCTTTGTCTTTCTTGGCACTGCACGCACCAAGAAAAACGGCCGGGTCCGTCTCCGGAACCGGCCGTCCGTCAAGCGTCTAGGTTCAGCGCAAGTCTTGCAGCAGCAGGGCCAGGATGCGCTTGGCGTTGTCGTTGGTCTGCTGCACGCCTTGGCTGTCTTGCACGCTGACGACCGAGCCGTTGGCATCACTCTTGACCGCCACGCGGTAGCGGCCGGTGGTCGGGCCCTTGTCGGACGAGAACAGGCGCTGCAGGAAGTTGGGCTCGTCCTTGCCGGCCTGACTCGGATCGGCGTAGCGCAGGAAGAAGAGGCCGGCGCGACGGTCGCGGTCTTCCACGGTGAAGCCATGGCGATCGAGCGACTGGCCGACGCGGCGCCAGGCCTTCTCGAAGTCGTCACCGAGCTTGATCTCGTTGGGCACCTCGCTGAGTGCCAGCTTGGCCGGATCGGCGGCCGGGGCGCTGGGCATGCTCGCCGCCGGTGCCTTGCTGGCATCGGCCAGGGCCACAGGGGCCTTGCCGCCCAGGCGCAGCAGCAGGCGACTCAGCATCTCGGCTTCAAGCTCTGGATCAGCCGGACGCGGGGTCCACACCACCTGGTCGCGCTGGGCATTCGTGTAGACCTCGTGCATGCCGCGGTGCGTCACGGTGATTTCGGTCTTGCCATCCACGCGCTCCAGGCGGGTGCGGAACTGGTCGCGCTCGCCAGTGGAGTACAGACCTTCCAGCACCGTACCGATGGTGCGACGGATGAAGTCCTTCGGCAGCTTCGCGCGGTTTTCTTTCCAGTCGGTTTCCAGCACGCCCACGTCGGCCTGGTCTTTGGGCAGGTCAAAGCCCAGTTCGGTCCAGAAGGCGCGGGTCACGGGCCAGACTTCCTCGGGGCTCATGCTGGTACGGATGAGGCGCACGGCACCCACGCGCACGATCTCCGCGCCCGGCACGCTGTTCAGTGCCACCTGATTGGTGTTCACGGCCACGGCGGTGGGCTGGGTGGCCAGGGCCGCAGCGCTGACGCTGCCGGCCGCGCCCAGCGGGGCCTGGCGCTGCAGCTGGCTCAGGTCCGGCGGAACCTCCAGGCCAGGAGTCTGCTTGGACTGGGTGCGGTAGTCGACCTTGTCGCTGTTGAACAAGGGGTCGAACGAGCTGCAGCCGCCCAGTGCGGCGGCAAGGGCAAGACTCAGGGCACGAAGGGGAAAACGCGTCACGGCAGGGCAGTCCTGACTTGGGAAAGAGGCGGATTAGAGCAAATGCGCGTCGCGCATCGCCGCTTCGACCAGAGCCTGGCCGGCGGGAGTGAGCGGCAGCAGGGGCAGGCGCAGGTGGTTCTCGATGTGGCCCAGACGGCTCAGGGCCCACTTGGTGGGCGCCGGGCTGGGTTCGCAGAACAGCTGCTTGTGCAAGGCCAGCAACTGGAAGTGCAGGGCGGTGGCCTTGGCCACCTCGCCGGCGCGGGCGGCGGCGCACATCTGGGCCATCAGCTTGGGGGCGACGTTGCTGGTGACGCTGACCACGCCAGCGCCGCCCATGAGCATCAGGGCCAGGGCGGTGCCGTCGTCGCCGCTGTAGATGGAAAAGCCCTTGGGCGCATGCTTGATCAGCCAGGCGGCGCGCTCGATGTTGCCGGTGGCTTCCTTGATGCCGAGCACGCCCGGCAGCGCGGCGCAGCGCAGGGCGGTCTCAGGGGCCATATCGGCCACGGTGCGGCCGGGCACGTTGTAGAGCATCAGCGGCAGGTCCACGGCCTCGGTGATGGCCTTGAAGTGGGCGTAGATGCCGTCCTGGCTGGGCTTGTTGTAGTAGGGCACCACGCTGAGATGCGCGGCGGCGCCGACCTGCTTGGCATAGCGCGCCAGCTCGATGGCTTCGCGCGTGGCGTTGGCGCCGGTGCCGGCCAGGATGGGCACGCGACCCGCCGCATGCTCGACCGCGACACGAATGACCTCGCAGTTCTCTTCCATGCTCACCGTGGGCGATTCGCCTGTGGTGCCGACCACGCCGACGACATTTGTGCCTTCGGCGATGTGCCAGTCGATCAGGGAACGCAGCTTGGCGTAGTCGATCGCGCCATCGGCGTGCATGGGGGTGACGAGGGCGACGATGCTGCCGTGGATGGATGTCATGGGGCGGATTCCTGGGGAGCCGGAGATTCTAGGAGCGGCCATTGAGAGGCTCGCAGGCGGCGCGCGGCAACGCGCTGGATGCGAGTGCCGTTGACGACGCCGTCTTCGTAGGCCAGCACATGGAGCTTGCCCTGGCACGCAGCCAGCAGCTCACCCGGTTGCAGCAGAAAGTCCGGGTTGCGGGGCCGCCCGAACTGCTCCTGGCCGACGGCGAAGGTCTCGTAGACCAGCCAGCCGCCCTCGGCCACGGCCCCGACGATCAGCGGCAGCAGCGGCCGCCAGAGGTAGTTCGTCACCAGAACCAGATCAAAGCGCTCGCCGCCCAAGGGCCAGGGGCCGTCCTCCAGGTCGGCGCAGAGCACCCGGGCGGGCTCGGGGATCTGCAGCAGCGCTTGGGCATCGCGGTCGACTGCCGTGAGCTGCAGTCCCAGCTCGAGCAGCACGCGGCTGTGGCGGCCGCTGCCGCAGGCCAGGTCCAGCGCGCTCAAGCCGGCCCGCCACTGCGGCGCCCAGCGCAGCACCCACTCAGAAGCAGCCACGCACACCCTCCGCCAAGGCCTGCATCAAGGCCGGATCGATCCAGGCCAGCAGCACAGCGCCCAACACCAGCAGGGCCAGCAAGCCAAGCAGCAGCCTGCGCAGCATCAGGCCCTCACCGGCTGGCGCTGCAGCGCCTGCTCGCGCACGGGCAGATTGGCGAGCGCGGCGAACACGCCCAGCGCCACCGCAATCCACCAGACGATCTGATAGCTGCCCGTCTGCTCATACAGCAAGCCGCCCAGCCACACACCCAGGAAGCTGCCGATCTGGTGACTGAAGAACACCAGGCCGCCCAGCATCGAGAGGTGGGCGACGCCAAAGATCTGTGCCACCGTGGCATTGGTGGGCGGGATGGTGGAGAGCCACAGCAGGCCCATCACGGCCGAAAACACATACACGGTGGCCGGGCTGATGGGCAGGCTGATGAAGGCCACGATGGCGACCGAGCGCGCCGCGTAAATGAAGGACAGGATGTAGCGCTTCGGGAACCGCTGGCCCAGCGCGCCTGCGGCATAGGTGCCGAATACATTGAACAGCCCGATCAGGGCCAGCGCCCAGGTGGCCACGCCGGCCGAAAGGCCCTGGTCCTTCAGATAAGCGGGCAGGTGCACGCCGATGAACACGACCTGGAACCCGCAGACGAAGTAGCCTGCCGTCAGCCACAAAAAACTGGGTGTGGCGATGGCCTCCTTCAGCGCCGCCAGCGCGCCCTGGCGCGGCCCGCTGGCCTGCAAAGGCGGTTCGCGCAGGCCCAGGGCCAGGGGCAGGATCAGCAGCACGGCGCCGGCCAGCAGGAACAGGCTGGGTTGCCAGCCGAAGGACTCGATCAGGCGGTGTTCGACGGGCAGCATCAGGAACTGGCCGAAGCTGCCGGCACTGGCCGTCACGCCCATGGCCCAGCTGCGCTTGGCGGGGTCCAGCTGGCGACCAATGACGCCGTACACCACGGCGTAGGTGGTTCCGGACTGTGCGACGCCGATCAGCAGCCCTGCCGCCATGGCGAACAGGGCGGGCGTGTTCGCCAGGCCCATGCCGGCCAGGCCGAGGGCATACAGCAAGGCGCCGGCCAGCAAGGGCTTCAGCGCTCCGACCCGGTCGGCCCACATCCCGATCCACGGGCCGATCGCGCCCCAGACCAGGTTCTGTAGCGCCAGGGCAAGGGCGAAGTCCTCCCGCGTCCAGCCTCGCTCCAGGGTGATGGGCTGAAGCCACAGGCCGAAGCCATGCCGGCTGCCCATCGACAGGGTGACGATGGCGGCGCCACAGGCCAGGATCTGGGTGGCGGAAGGGTGCTTGGGGTGCGACATAGAGGCGCGATTCTGGGCGCTTCCTAGAATCCGCGCCCTTCACTGGGACAGTCATGGCAGTAACCCCTCAATACGGCGAAGCCTCGATCCGCGTGCTCAAGGGCCTGGAGCCCGTCAAGCAGCGGCCGGGCATGTACACCCGCACCGACAACCCCTTGCACATCGTGCAAGAGGTGCTGGACAACGCAGCGGACGAGGCCCTGGCGGGCTTTGGCAAGCGCATTGCGCTCACGCTCCACACCGATGGCTCGGTGACGGTGGAGGACGACGGCCGCGGCATTCCTTTCGGTCTGCATCCGGAAGAAGGCGTGCCGGTGGTCGAGATCGTCTTCACCCGGCTGCACGCCGGCGGCAAGTTCGACAAGGGCGCTGGCGGCGCCTACAGCTTCTCGGGCGGCTTGCACGGCGTGGGTGTGTCCGTGACCAATGCGCTGTCCAAGCGCCTGGAAGTGACGGTCCAGCGCGAGGGTCAGACCGCCAGCATCGTGTTCTCCCACGGCGACGTGATCCAGCCCGTGACGGTGGCACCGGGTGCGTCGCGCAAGCAGGGCACCAGGGTGCGCGTCTGGCCGGAAGCCAAGTACTTCGACGCCCCCGAGTTGCCGCGTGGCGAGCTGGTGCACCTGCTGCGCAGCAAGGCTGTGCTGATGCCGGGCGTGACCGTCACGCTGACCGACGAAAAGAAGGGCGAGACGCAAACCTGGCTCTACAAGGGCGGCCTGCGCGAGTACCTGCAGGGCAGCCTGAATGCCGAACCCATCGTCGAGCTGTTCGAGGGCGCCCATTACGCCAAGGCCAGCGACACCGAGAACTTCGCCGAAGGCGAGGGCGCGGCCTGGTGCGTGGCCTTCACCGAAGAGGCCGCCAGCCAGCGCGAGAGCTATGTCAACCTGATTCCCACCGTGGCTGGTGGCACGCATGAAGCCGGGCTGAAGGACGGCCTGTTCCAGGCGGTTAAGACCTTCATCGAACTGCATTCGCTGCTGCCCAAGGGCGTCAAGTTGATGCCCGAGGATCTGTTTGGCCGCGCCAGTTTCGTGCTGAGTGCCAAGGTGCTGGACCCGCAATTCCAGGGCCAGACCAAGGAGCGCCTGAACAGCCGCGACGCCCTGCGCCTGGTGGCCGGCTATGTGCGCCCGGCCTTTGAGCTGTGGCTGAACCAGCATGTCGAGCAAGGCAAGAAGCTCGCCGAGCTCGTTATCAAGCAGGCTCAGAGCCGCCAGCGCGCGGCGCAGAAGGTCGAGAAGAAGAAGGGCAGCGGCGTGGCCGTGCTGCCCGGCAAGCTCACCGATTGCGAGAGCCGTGACCTGAACGTCAACGAGCTCTTCCTGGTGGAGGGCGATTCGGCCGGCGGCAGCGCCAAGATGGGCCGCAACAAGGAAACTCAGGCCATCCTGCCCCTGCGCGGCAAGGTGCTGAACACCTGGGAGGTTGAGCGCGACCTGTTGTTCAAGAACACCGAGGTGCATGACATCGCGGTGGCCATCGGCGTCGACCCGCACGCGCCTGACAGCAACCCCGACCTCAGCGGTCTGCGCTACGGCAAGGTCTGCATCCTCTCAGACGCCGACGTCGACGGTGCCCACATCCAGGTGCTGCTACTGACCCTCTTCCAAAAGCATTTTCCGGCGCTGGTGCAGGCGGGCAACGTTTACGTCGCCCGCCCGCCGCTGTTCCGCGTCGACGCCCCGGCACGTGGCAAGAAGCCGCCGGTGAAGATGTACGCGCTCGACGAAGGCGAACTCACCGCCATCCTCGACAAGCTGCGCAAGGAAGGTGCGCGCGAAGGCAGCTGGACCATCAGCCGCTTCAAGGGCCTGGGCGAGATGAATGCCGAGCAGCTCTGGGACACCACGCTGAACCCGGATACCCGACGTCTGCTGCGCGTCTGCGCCCCGGACGCTGAAGCGGCGGCCCAGGTGCTGACGCAACTGATGGGCCGCAATGAGGCCGCAGCGCGGCGCGAGTTGATGGAGCGGCATGGGGACGCGATCGAGGTGGACATCTGAGTTCAATCGCGCGTCGGACCTGCCTGCCGTTCTGCTGCAGAACCCAATGAGTGATCTGATGGAGGAAAACCAAGGCAAGGTTGAATTGCAGTCCAGACTGGCCGGCTTGCGCTTGGTTTCGAAGGGGATGTGGGTTGCCGCCACCGCCATGGCTTTGCTCGCGTTGGCTGCAGTTCTGATGGACTTCAGCGAGGTCTGGTTGCTGCCCAGCCTCGTCGTGGCGTTAGTGGCTTTCGGGCTGGATCGGCGCGCGGCGATGTGGGCTCGTGAACTTGGACGCGCGACTGAGGATGGTCATGCGACTCCGTTCGTCCTTCCATCGAAGTGGCCGTTGCGACTCATCCCCCTGGGGCTGACTTCGCTCATCTTCAGCGAGTATCAGCAACCCCTCATTGGATATCTTGGACTGTTCTGGCGGGATGGGTTTGATGGGGGTTTAGGTGCCAACGCGGTCAAGGTCCTGCTTACTGCGGTCTGGCTCCTCCTTGTGCTCGGCGTTTGGCACTACTGCGTCCACTTGGCGCGTTTGCTGGGAGATGGGTTTCTGCTGCGGCTGGATCGCTTTGGCATCCAAGGTGGTGGCCGGCTGTTTGTCCCATGGCGAGAAGTCGAGGGCGTGGATGTATTTGAAGGCGAGAAGGGGCAAATCCTTCTGAGGCTGAACGTGCCCAGCTACCGGCCGACGGGACGCGACAAGCTTTTGGCCCTGATCAATGGCCCGTTCTTCTTGCTGCTTGATCGAGCTGGTGTCATCAACATTGAATGCTCCGGCGGAGGGCTGAGCGCGGCGGAGTTGCAGGTGGAAGTTCAAAGGTGGGTGGGTGGAGGCAGGGGCGGGCACCAACCCCTGGAAGGCGCAAACGAGCTTCCGGTCGAGGACGGCATCGATCGCGGAGCACTGGAGTTGGCCGAGGTGGCCCTGCACGAGGCGAACCGCCGCTTGATTGCCGCAGCCGCTCAGCCGAAGTCCTTTGCGTACAGGGAGGCGATCATGGACGTGGACAAAGCCCGCGCTGCGCGCGATTCGATCAAGAGCGGAGCAAGGCGGTGAGCATTACCCAAGTTCCAGGTGTTTCCCAACCACGCCTGCGCCCCACCATGCTGAGCGATCTCGACTGGGTCGTCGGCGTGGAGCAGGATGGCGCCAATCGCCCCTTCATCACTCCCTGGGACCGCACCCAGCACGAGGGTGCGATCCGCTTTCCTGACAGCCGTCACTTCATCGTCGAGAGCCCGGACCAACAACGTCTGGGCTTCGTCATCCTGCAGGGTTGCCGGAATCCGCATGGCTCGATCGAGCTCAAGCGCATCGTGCTGCAGACCAAGGGCCAGGGCCTGGGGCGTGCCTGTGTGCGCTTGCTGAAGGCGATGGCCTTTTCACAGCTGAAGGCGCACCGCTTCTGGCTGGACGTGAAGGCGCTGAACGAGCGCGCGCACCAGCTCTATCTCAGCGAAGGCTTCGTGGAGGAGGGGCGGTTGCGCGAGTCGGTACGTGTCACCTTGGACGGCGCCGATGGCTATGACAGCTTGGTCGTGATGTCCCTGCTGGATCGCGAATACCAGGCCCGGGTGGCGATGGGCCTGGAATAGGGTCAGCGTCGCGGCGCCGTGCTGTGCCAGCCCGGCGGGGCAGGCGGCAGGGGTTTGTCGGGGCCGCTATGGCGCATGCGCATGACGCGTTGCTCCGCTTGCACTTGCTGCCATTGCTCCAGGGTGGGGAGGGCCGCCTGGGCTTTGACACGCGGTGTCGCAGCGGGTTGCTCCAGATTGGCCGTCCAACTCTCACCGGCACGCATGGGGATGGGCGCGGGCAGCAGGTCGACTTCGTTCTCGCCCGCCCAGGGCGCCAGTTCGGCCACCACGGCACGGGCACGTGGGCGGATGGCGGGTTCGCCGATGCGGCCGCGCTGGCCCCAGCGCACCACGATGTTCGAGCCGGTGGTGCCCGTCGGGAAATCGTCGGAGATGGCGAAATCGCGTCGGATGCCCTGGCGGCGCTGCATCAGGAACTCCTCCAGCGTCATCGCGGTGTCCTCGCGCGAAGTGGAGTAGGCGTAGTCGTCCGTGGCCAGGTCGGGGGCGAAGAAGCCGGCGATGTCGGCGGGTGTGTAGGCCTTTTGCTGGGCGGTGGCCGTCTTGCCGCGGAACAGCACGTCGCCCAGGGCCAGCATGGGCTGGGAGCTCAGCGGGTACTGCGCCTGCACCCGGTCCGAGGTCAGCTGGTAGTTCGCAAAGCGCGGGTAGATGCTTTCCCAGGCACTGCGGTAGTTCTGCAGGCTGGCGTAGGCAGACGGGGGCATGAAATCCAGCGCATGGGTCAGCTCGTGGAACATCAGCCAGGTGGCCTCGTTGCGCACGTCGTCCAGCGGGCGGGTGATGCGCGCGGCAGGGTCGTAGTACTTGAACAGGCGCTGGTTGTCCTTGGTGTAGCGCCACAGCGTGTCGAACTGCAGGGCGTTGCCGAACTCGCTGCGGTAGTCGGGCGCCTCGTTCATGGTGTCGCGCTCTTCGGGCGTCAGCCAGAAGGACTCGCCGTCGAGGTAGATCGCCCCGGTGCCGGCGTAGTAGAACGAGGGCCGGATGTGGGTGGAGAGCACGATGGCGGTGACGCTGCCGAGCATGCGACGCATGTCTCCATTCGCGTCGTGCTCGCGCAGGAAGGCCTCGAAATTGCGGCCCAGCCAGTCGTGCGAGACCAGCACCCGGTCCATCACCTCGTCCACCGTCGGGGTGGCGCCGCCCTTTTGCTGGGCAATGAAAGGCAGGGTTCCGAGCACGCAGACGTTGTAGCGCGGCCCTGAGTGGTAGATGCCGGGGTCGTACACGCAGTTGCGCAGCACGCTCGCATAGGGGCCGTTGGGCTTGTACGGGTACGTGCGGGAGATCTGGTCGCCTGCCCACATGGCATTGCTGTCGCTGGCGGGGGCTTGCTGCTTGTATTCCACCAGCACCATGGCCTCGTCGCTGTCCACCTTGCCCTGCGTGGTGTAGAGCGTGGCGCGCAGGCGGATCAGGGTGTCGCGCGACACGGTGGGTGCGGTGAACAGGGCCTGGCGCGGGTTGCGCGTGTCCAAGGTGACCGCCGGGCCTTCCAACTGGGTCCAGACGATGGTCTTGAGGCTGTCGCCCTCGGGCAGGCTGGGCCAGGCGCGCAGCGAGACCTTGCCGCCCATGCGCACCGAGTGGCTGGCCCGTACGGTCAGGCGTGCGGTCTCGCTACTGGGGGCGGCTGCCACCTGCAGGGTTTGCGCTTCCTTGCGCTCGACGCCGAACGCATCCTTGTAGGTCACTTCGAAGCCGTAACTGCCGGGCTCCGGCGGGTCGAAGCTGATGGTTTGAGTCTTGTCGGCGGGGAGCGGCACGCTGGCACCGCCCGTTTGACGCCATTGCACCGAGGCGATGGCGCTGCTGCAGCCGGCCACCGTCACCCCGGCGTTCTTGCCCACCTGGGGGGCAAAGCTGGCGAAGCGCTCGAACCCGGCCCCGGAATCACACAGCCGCGAGGCCGTGCGGGGCAGGGGCGTGATGAATTGAGACAGGGCCCCGACCGGCTTGACCTCGTTGCCAAAGAAGCCGCCGAGCACGTAAACCTGGCCCTCGCGCACGCCCAGGTAGATGCCAGTGCTCTCGTAGTAGCGGTACAGATAGCCCAGCGCGCTGGCGGTCGCTGGCGTGCCGGGGAAGTACTCGGGGTAGTAGACCTGCGCGAACTCGAACAGCTGACGCGCGGCCTCCTCGGGTTCCACCGCTGCGCTGTCAGTCGGCGTGGCAGCCAGGGCGCGCGCGCGCAGGGCTGTTGCAGCCAACTCCACGGCTGAGGGTTCCGGAGCCGATTGCCCCCCGCCGCAACCCGTCAAGAGCAGGCCGCTGCCCAGAATGGCGCCGCACAACCAGCGCTGCATTGCGATTGCCACCTTGTGTTCCCGTTCTGTCTTCGGCATAGGGCCATGAGGGTAGCAGCCAGTCCGTCCCCCCTGGCGCGCCGGCCCCGGGGCGGGCGTGCGCTTTGCCGCAGCGTGCATTGGAGACAATGCGCGCCCTCCCGAGGTGACCCCGATGCCCGAGCAGTTGAGTTTGATGGATGAAGTGCCCCCGCCCCAAACCCCCCAAGGTGGCGGGGGCGGCGAAGACGGCGATGCCCTGAACCTGGGCGAATACGCCCAGCGCGCCTACCTGGAGTACGCACTCTCGGTCGTCAAGGGCCGGGCGCTGCCGGTCGTCAGCGACGGCCAGAAGCCTGTGCAGCGGCGCATCCTCTACGCCATGTTCCGCATGGGCCTGGCCTGGAGCGGTGCGAATGGTGCCAAACCGGTGAAGAGTGCCCGCGTGGTGGGTGATGTGCTGGGCCGCTTCCACCCGCACGGCGACCAGGCCGCCTATGACGCCCTGGTGCGCATGGCGCAGGACTTCGCCCAGCGCTACCCGCTGGTCGATGGCCAGGGCAACTTCGGCAGCCGCGACGGCGATGGCGCGGCGGCGATGCGGTACACCGAAGCCCGCCTGACCCCACTGGCGCGCCTGCTGCTGGAAGAAATCGACGAAGGCACGGTCGACTTCACGCCGAACTACGACGGCTCCACCGAAGAGCCGCAGGCCCTGCCGGCGCGCCTGCCCTTTGTGCTGCTGAATGGTGCGAGTGGCATTGCCGTGGGCATGGCCACCGAGGTACCCAGCCACAACCTGCGCGAAGTGGCCGAGGCGGCCGTGAAGCTGCTGCGCGACCCCAAATTGGCTGACGACGAGCTGTACGCCGCCATTCCCGGGCCTGATTTCCCCGGTGGCGCGCAGATCATCTCCAGCCCGGACGACATCCGCGCCGCATACGCCAGTGGGCGCGGCTCGCTGAAGCTGCGCGCGCGCTGGAAGGTCGAGGACCTGGCGCGCGGCCAGTGGCAGCTGGTCATCACCGAGCTGCCGCATGGGGTGTCCAGCCAGAAAGTGCTGGAAGAGATCGAGGAGATCTCCAACCCCAAGGTCAAGACCGGCAAGAAGGCCGTCACGCCCGAGCAGCTGCAGCTCAAGAACACCTTGCTGGCCGTGCTGGACGGGGTACGTGACGAGAGCAGCAAGGATGCACCGGTGCGCCTGGTGTTCGAGCCCAAGAGCCGCAGCGTGGCCGTGGACGAACTGACTCAGGTGCTGCTGGCGCATACCAGCCTGGAAACCAGCTCGCCCATCAATCTGACCATGGTGGGCCTGGACGGCAAGCCGGTGCAGAAGACCCTGCGCGAGCTGTTGATCGAGTGGCTGCAGTTCCGCCAGACCACGATCGAACGGCGCAGCCAGCACCGCCTGCAAAAGGCCGAAGACCGTATCCACATCCTCGAAGGTCGGCAGATCGTGCTGCTGAACATCGACGAGGTGATTGCCATCATCCGCGCCAGCGACGAGCCCAAGGCCGCGCTGATCGAACGCTTCAAGCTCAGTGACCGCCAGGCCGAGGACATTCTTGAGATCCGCCTGCGCCAGCTGGCGCGCCTGGAGGCGATCAAGATCGAGCAGGAGCTGAAGAACCTGCGCGAGGAAGCCGACAAGCTGCGCGACATCCTGGGCAACCCGGCCTCGCTCAAGCGTCTGATGGTCAAGGAGATCGAGGCCGACGCCAAAGCTTTCGGCGACGAACGCCGCACCCTGATCCAGGCCGAGAAGCGCGCCGTGGCCGAGCTCAAGGTGGTGGACGAGCCCGTCACCGTGGTCATCAGCCAGAAGGGCTGGGCACGCGCGCTCAAGGGCCATGAAGTGGACATCAACGGCCTGGGCTTCAAGGCCGGCGACGCGCTCTACGGCGCCTTCCGCTGCCGCTCGGTCGATACCTTGATCGCGCTGGGCTCCAGCGGGCGCAGCTACTCGGTGGCCGTCTCGGCCCTGCCGGGCGGCCGTGGTGACGGCGCGCCGGTGACCAGCCTGATCGAGTTGGAGGCCGGCACCCAGCTGCTGCACTTCATCGCCGGCCCGGCCGGGCAATCGGTGGTGCTGGCCGGCAGCGGCGGCTATGGCCTGGTGGCCACGATCGGCGACCTGACGGCTTCCAAGCGTGTCGGCAAGGCCTTCCTGACGCTGGAAAAGGACGAGCTGCCGCTGCGCCCCTGCATGGTCAGCCCCGTGCAGCCACAACTGGCCTGCCTGGCCAGCGATGGCCATCTGCTCACCTATGCCGTCACCGAGCTCAAGCTGCAGCCCAAGGGCGGCCGCGGCCTGATGCTGATGGAGCTGGCGCCCAAGGAAACGCTGCAGGCGGTGTGCTGCTTCGCCAGCGGCCTGCTGCTCAGTGGCGTGGCGCGCGGCAACAAGCCCAAGGAAGAGCTGCTGCGCCTCTCGGGTCTGGCGGCCCACGCCGGCAAGCGGGCGCGCAAGGGCAAGCCGGTCGAAGGCTTCAAACAGGTCACCGGCATGGTGGCGGGGGTCAAGGAATGAAGGCGATCTGGAACGGCGTGGTGTTGGCTGAGAGTGCCGACACCCTGGTGATGGACGGCAACCACTACTTCCCCGCCGCCAGCCTGAAGCGGGAGTTCACCACCTTCAGCAACCACCGCTCGCGCGGCGTATATGGCGACGAGCAGTGGCTCAGCCTGTTCGTCAACGGCGACCTGCTGCCGGATGCGATCTGGTTCCACCCCGATCCCAGCCTGGACGCGCTGAAGGACCGTGTGGCCTTCGTGCGCGGGGTGCAGATCAGCGAGTGACTCAGCTCGGCGCGCCTGCCTGCTGCAGCAGCCACTGCTCGAAGGCGCGCACCGCCGGGCGCTGGCGCGCGGCCGGGTCCATCACCAGCTGATACGCGCGGGCCGAGGCGATCGGCCCCTCGAACGGCGTGACCAGCTGGCCGCTCGCCAGCAGCCCATCCACCAGCGGGCGCCGGCCCAGCGCCACGCCCTGGCCGGCCACGGCGGCGGCCACCGCCTCGGCGTAGCTGGTGAAGCTCAGGCGCGCAGCCGGGCGCAGATCGGCCAGGCCCAGGGCGCCCAGCCAGGCCTCCCACTCCACCGGCATGCCGGCGGCGTCGCCATCCAGGGCGATGTGCAGCAGGGTGTGGTGGGTCAGGTCGGCCGGCTCGCGCAGCGGCAGGTCCAGCTCGCTGACCAGGCGCGGGCTGCACACGGGTTGCATGGCCTCGGCGAACAGCAGGCGCGCGCCAGCCCCGGCCGCGCCCAAGCGGGCGTAGCGCACCGCCAGGTCAAAGCCGTCTGCGGCCAGATTGCGGTTCTCCAGCGTGGCGTCGATGCGCACGTCAATGCCCGGATGGGCACGCGTGAAGGCGGTCAGGCGCGGGATCAGCCAGAGCGCAGCAAAGCCCGGCGTCGTCGTCAAGGCCAGCAGCTCGCGCCGGTGCGGGGCGCGGATCTCGCGCAGCGCGCCGCGCAGCTGGCCCAGTGCGTCGCCGCAGGCGGCGAACAGGCGCTGGCCGTCGGCCGTCAGCACCAGGGCGCGGTGCTTGCGCACGAACAGGGGCAGGCCCAGTTCCTCTTCCAGCGCGCGCATCTGCCGGCTGATGGCCGATTGCGTCACAAAACGCTCGGCCGCAGCCTTGGTGAAGCTCAGGTGCCGGGCCGCGGCCTCGAAGGAGAGCAGCAGATCAAGCGGTGGGAGCCGCTCCTGGGGCTTGTTTTGCATGCGCGGGTGGAATGTGAAGGCTTCTCAATCATCGTTTGTCATGGGGGTTGTGCTCAAGGACCATCCGACCACCGGCGCTGGTGGTGAACCCCCTCTGCCAGCCAGAAGCATGTGCAAAACGCATGCAGACCGGGATGGAGACTCGCATGTGGATTGAAACCGCCCAGACCCGGCTGCGCCTCGAACCGGGCACCAGCACCCGCTTGCTGGGTGCGCGGCACGCTCGCCTGCAGGCTGCGGCCGGCACGCTCTGGATCACCATCGACCAGGACCCGCGCGACATCGTGCTCGGGCCTGGCCAGAGCTTCGAGGTCGACCGGGGCGGCGATCTGTTGGTCTGCGCCCTGGGCGGTCCGGCCCTGCTGGATCTGAGCGCGGCGGCGGCATG
>JBDHSJ010000002.1:0-56614 GCA_039808065.1 Burkholderiaceae bacterium
GACGGGCCTTTGCTTGACCGGCAGCAGCCGGCCAGCACTGCGGGAATAGCTCAGTTGGTAGAGCGCAACCTTGCCAAGGTTGAGGTCGCGAGTTCGAGCCTCGTTTCCCGCTCCAAACGGTTCAGGCCGCCCATGTGGCTCAGTGGTAGAGCACTCCCTTGGTAAGGGAGAGGTCGCGGGTCCGATTCCCGCCATGGGCACCACTGGCCCTCCCCCTCCCCACAGCTCCCTGCCTGCTTCAGCCCGGTGCGCGATACACCAGCACCTTGAGCGAGCGCGTCTCGTCCCTGTCGGCAAAGGCTGGCGGATTGGGCAGGCGCTGCACGAACTGCAGCGTGGGGGCCTGCTCAGCCATCAGTTGCTGCAGCCAGTCCGAGCCGAGCTTGGGCGTGTTCAGGCACACCAGCGCCTCGCCGCCCGGCGCCAACAGTTCGGGCAGACGGCGCGCCAGGCGTGCGTAGTCCTTGGTGGCGACGAAGCTGCCCTTCTGGTAGCTGGGCGGATCGGCGATCACCAGCTCGTAGGGGCCCCCGCGGGTCAGCTTGCCCCAGCTCTTGAACAGGTCATGCGCCAGGAAGCTGGCCGCGCCCTTCGGGAGGCCGTTGAGCTCGTGGTTGCGCCGGCCCAGCGCCAGCGCGCCGGGGCTCATGTCCACGTTCACCACCTGCGCCGCGCCGCCCTGCAGCGCCGCGACGGAAAACGCGCAGCTGTAGGCGAACAGATTCAGCACCTTGGCGCCAGGGTGCGCGGCGCAGAAGCTGCGCACGTGGCGGCGCCCCTCGGCCATGTCCAGGAACAGGCCATGGTTCTGGCCGCGCAGCAGGTGCACCAGGTAGCGCGCGCCGTCCTCGGGCACCCCATGGGGCTCCGGCACGGCGCCGGCCATCAGGCGCGTCGTCGGTCGCTCCTCGCCGCCCACTTCACGGCCTTGGTAGAGCCAGTTCAGGGGCTCGCCCGGCGCCAGCTCGGCGTAGCGCGCGGCCAGGGCGGCGTGGATGGCGGCCAGTTCGGCTTCGTCGAGCGCCTGCTCGAAGCTGGTCAGCAGGAAGCAGGGTGGGTACCAGTCCAGCGTCAGGTGCTCGCAGCCCGGGTGGCGGCCGCCGCGGCCATGAAAGAGGCGGGTGGCCTGGGGCTGCAATTGCAGCGTCGCGATGGCCTGGAGCAGATCGTTCGTCATCGGTCGGCAGTGTCTGCCATGGCCGCCATGGTGATTCCGTTCAATACCGCCCAAGCCGTCATCCCTAGCCTGCAGGCCGTCATTCCACGGAGTTGCCGCCTTGATCGCGCACCACGAACTTGCCATGGCCGGCTTTGCACTGGCCGCCTCCATCTCACCCGGTCCCGTCAACCTGCTGACCTTGCGTGCCGGGGCTCTGCACGGCTGGCTGGCCGGGCTGCGTGTGGCCTGGGGGGCGACCCTGGGCTTCACCGCGCTGTTGCTGCTGGCGGGCCTGGGCCTGCAGTCGGCCTGGGCACGCTGGCCGCTGCTGCAGGAAGCGCTGCATTGGGCCGGCCTGGCCTTTCTGCTCTGGATGGCCTGGCAGCTGGCGCGTGATGCGGGCGAACTGGGAGCGGCCCGAGGCGAGCGCGCCGGGGCCTGGCTGGCCGCAGCCGCGCAGTGGCTGAACCCCAAGGCCTGGCTGGCCGCGCTGGCCGGCATGGGGCTGTTTGCGGGCGGTGGCGAACCGGCCCGGGTGCTGCAGTTCGCCGCCATCTACGCCGTGGTCTGCCTGGCCTCGATGGCCTGCTGGGGCCTGGCCGGGGCCTGCTTGGGCGGGCGGGTGCGCGGTGGCGCGGGCCTGCGCCGGCTCAACCGTGTGCTGGCGGCCCTGCTGCTGCTCAGCGCGCTCGCGCTTTGGCGCTGAACAGGCCGCGCCGGTAGGCCCCCGGGGTGCTGGCGTGCTGGCGGCGGTAATGGCGCTGCCAATGGGCCTGGTCGGCAAAGCCGGTGGCCGCGGCCACTTCGGCCAGCGGCAGCTCGCCCTGGCGCAGCAGGGCCCGGCTGGCGCGCACGCGCACATCGTTCAGATAGGCGTGCGGCGTGAGGCCGGTGTGGGCGCGGAACAGGCGCGTCAGGTGGTTGACCGAGAGCCCTGCGGCGGCGGCGAAGTCGGCCAGGCTCAGCGCCTCGTCGTGGCGGGCTTGCATCAGTGCGATGGCGGCCTGCAGGCGTGGGTCCTGCGGCGAGCAGGCGGCGCGGCCGGCGGCGGCACACAGGGCGCGGAAGAACGCGGCGCAAGGTGCCGCCTCGGGCGTGGGGCTGGCCAGGGCCTGCACGAGGTCACGAAAGCCCTGGCTGAGCGCGGGCTGTCGCAGCACGGCCGCGCCGAGGGGCTGGAAGCGCCGCTCGATCGCATTGAGCCCGGGCTGCTGCAGCGCGGCCAGCCAGTCTGGCTCCACATAGAGCATGGTGTAGGCCCAGGGCCGCGCTTCATCCCGCGCCCGGCAGGCGTGCAGCAGGCCTGGGTTCATCAACACCAGGTCGCCCGGACCGACCGGCTCTTCCACCCGACCATGGCGAAAGAGGCTGTAGCCGGCCTCGATCAACCCGACCGAGAACTCCGCATGGCTGTGCAGGCCGTAGCACAGCGTGCGGCCGTCATCGGTGGCGCGCAGGTGCAGAAAGGGCAGGGCCGGGTGGGCCCAGAAGCGCTGGGGCATGGGTCGATTCTGGCGGGCCGGCTGCCGCTCGGCGCAGGCACTCTCCGGTCGCCGGCAGCGGCTCGCCCGGCAGGTCCAGCGCGAACTGCAGCGACAGCAGCTGCCAGCCCTGCGGGCCGAGCTGCCACTGCAAGCTGTTGACGCCGGTGTAAGGGGTGCTGCCGGCCTCACGGTCACTGCGCACGCGGCTGTAGACCTGGGCGGTCGCGCCGTAGCGCCGCACCTCGCGTGCCAGCTCGCATTCCTTCATCGGGCGTGGGTCGGGGCGTTGCATGGCCTGCGCGAACTCCGCGCCGCTGAGCCGCACGGCCACCGTGCTGCGCTCGCGCGCCAGCGCCCCCCACACCTGCGCCTGCGGGTGCAGCAAGCGGCGCAGCGCGGCTGCGTCGGCGGCCTCCTGGGCGCCGTGGGAGAGCGCCTGCCACAGCGCCGTGTTGGCTTCGTCGAGCTCAGCCTGGCTGGCCGACTGCGCGGCCGCGCCCAGCTCCTGCAGCAGCGCGGGCCAGCGAACGCGGTAGACCCGCGCCAGGCCGGCCGGCTGGCCTGCCACCGGCCGCGTGCTGGCGAAATGCAGCCACTCGCCGTCGGCGCCGATCCAGGGTGTGAACTCGAAGCCCTCGCTGCTGTTCACCGGCTCGGGCAGCCGCAGCGGCGGGCCCCAGCGCTCATCCCCCAGGCGCTCGGCCAGGTAGAGATCACCGCCGCCGCTGCGCGCGCTCCACCACAGCAGGTAGCGGCCGTCGGGGCTGAGCGTGGGGTCGCTGTTGGCGCCCCCATCGTTCAGCGGCGCGGGCAGGGCCTGCGGGACGCCGCTGCCATCGGCGGGCGCGCGGAACAGCGCCAGCTTGCCCGGCCCGCCCGCCTGGGCCTGGGCGCGGTAGGAGCCGAACCAGAGCGTGCCGCCATGGCGCTCGGGGCCCAGCTCGTAGCCGGGGCTCTGCAAGGCTTCGGGCAGGCGGCGTGGCGGACTCCAGCGGCCGTCATCCTGCAGCCGGCTTTCGAACAGATCGAGCTGCTGGAGCGGTTCGCTGCCGGCCTCGGGGCGGTCGGAAATGAAGAGCAGCTGGCGGCCGTCGCTGCTGAGGAAGGGGTCGGAATCGCGGAACCGGGGGGCGCTGTGGGCCCAGGGCTCGGGTGCCCGCCACTGGCCGTCGACCCGACGCTGCAGCCAGATGCGCGAGGCCTTGAAGCCGGCCTGCGAACGCGCCCAGACGCGCAGCTCGCCCTGCTCCTGGTAGTTGTAGGCCTGCTCGTCGGGACCTTCGGTGAGCGGCAGGGCTTCAAGCGTCAGGGCGCGGACGGGCAGGGCCAACAGAAGCAACAGGGTGGGCAGCAGGCGCATGGCGGGGCGGTCGAAGGCGAAAGCCGCGCATGCTGCCAAGCGGCGCATCAGTCACCCGGGCCGAAGCGACGAAGCACGCGCCCGGGGGCCTGAACGACGGTGCTCCAAAGCCTCAGCGCGGCGTGCGTCTCCGCCGCCAAGCTTCGATCGCCTCCTTGAGCTCCTGCAGCTCCTCGCAACCCAGCACGCAGAGCCCCCGCAGTGCCTCCAGATGCTTCTCGGCACTGGCCACGTCATCCACCATCAGATAAGCCTCGCCGATGTACTCGTGCGCGCCGCGGTGGCGCGGGTCGATGGCCAGGGCGCGTTTGTAGTGTTCGAAAGCCGAGGGCAGCTGGCCGAGCTTGCGGTGGCTGTAGCCCAGCTCGTTGTGCAGATGGGCGGAATCGGGGAAGCGCTTGAGCGTGGCCCTGAGCAGGGGCAGGGCGCGGGCGAAGTCCTGCGCCTTGAGCGCGGCGCTGGCCGCGGCGTAGTCGGGGTCGGCGGCCAGGGCTTGCTCGGCGCCTTCCTGGGAGGGCGCCGCCGCCAGTGGGTGGGCCAGCAGTTGGGCCAGCAGGGCGGTGCTCGCCAGCAGGACCAGGCGGCGCGCGCTCATCGCAGGGCCAGGAAGGCCTTGGCGCGCGCCACCTCGGGCAGGGCGGTGTCGGCGCGCTGGGTTTGCTCCACCAGCCGGGCATGGTGTTCGGCGGCCTTGTCGGGCAGGCCGGCGGCCTCGGCCGCGGCGGCGGCGCCGGCAAAGCCGCGCAGGCGGTTGGGTTCGCGGCGCTGCGATTGCTCGAACTCCTGCAGCGCGGCGGCGGGCTGGCGCTGTTCCAGCAGCAGCTCGCCCAGCAGCTCGCGCGCCGGCACCACGCGGCCGGGGGTGACGATGTGCTTTTCGTTGCGGTCTTCGAGATCGGCGGCGGCGCGCATCAGGCGCAGGGCCTCCTCGGCCTGCCCTTTGGCCTGGGCGATCCAGGCGGCCACCGCGATGCGCTGCACCTCCACCTCGGTGGCCCAGTAGCCCTGCTTGGCCTGTTGCAGCTGCTGGTGCAGGGCCTGCAGGCGCTGGGCCTCGGCCTCGGCGGCGGCAGCATCACCGCGCCGCGCCGCACCCAGGGCACGGGCGTAGTGGGTGATGGCCTCGGTGTGCGCGAAGGGCGTGCCCTGCACCGGCAGTTGGGCGGCGGCAGCCCAGTCGCCCCGTTCCAGGGCCAGACGGGCCGGCATGGCCACCGCGGCATAGGGGCCGGCGAACTGTGGCAGCTGGGCGCCGCCCGCGTTCTGGAATTCGGCCAGGACCTGGCGGGCCGCCTGGTCGCGGCCCATCTGCAGCTCGGCGTAGACGAGGTAGTCGGCGGCGTGGAAGGCGTCGACCGTGCTGCTGTCCTTCTTGGCGGCGGCCGCCGAGCGGCGGTTCAAGGCGACTGAATCGGACCAGGCACCGACGCGCGTGAAGATGTGCGAGGGCATGTGCAGGGCATGGGCCGAATCGGGCGCGATGGCCGAGTAACGCCGCGCTGCCGGCAGGCCCAGGTGGGCGATCGGCGGGGCGTCGTAGCTGTGGATCAGGTAATGCGCCACGCCGGGGTGCTCGGGGTACTTGGCGAACAGCCCTTCCAGCCGGCCCGCGGCCTTGAGGTAGGCGGCATAGCTCTGGTCGGCCTGCGACTGCGTGCCGGCGATGTAGAGCGCGGCAAAGATCTGCGCCTCGTCGTCCTCGGGGTACTTCGCGGCCAGGGCCTCGAAGGCCTGGGCGCGGGTCAGCTGGCGTTCACGCTCGGGGCGGTTGGCGAAGTCCGCGTAGTAGGCGGCCACGGCCTCCAGGTAGTCGCCCTCGCGGGCCGTCTTGGCACCCAGGCGGCGGCCCTCGTCGATCAAGACCTGTGCCGCCTCGGCCGCTTTCAAAGAAGCGCCCTGGCCGGCCAGTGGGTTGTTCATCAGCAGCGCGGCCAGGCCGAAGCGGGCCACGGTGCAGCCGGGGTCATCGGCCAGCACATGGCGGAAGGTCTTCTCGCCGGCCGACCACCAGAAGGAATGCAGCATCGCGATGCCACGCTGGAGTTCCTTCTGCACCTTGGCACTGCAGGAGTTGGCGAACTGGACCTTGCCGAGCTGGCCCGAGCCCTCCTCGGTTTCATGCGCGTCGGCCGGGGTGGCCAGGGTGGCGAAGGTGAGCGACAGGGCGGCCAGCACCAAGGGCTTGAGGGACATGGGAGTCTCCTGCTGAGGCGGCCGATTCTGCGCTTTTGCCATGGTTCAGGGCAGGGGGTCCCAGGGTGCGCCGGCAAAGCGCGTGGCCAGGAAATCCACCATCAGACGCAGCAGCTGCGGCGGGTGCTGGCGCGAGACCATCACCGCATGCAGGCCCAGGGGCTCGGGCTCCCAGGCCGGCAGCACGGCCTGCAGCCGCCCCTGCGCCAGCAGTTCGCCCACCAGGTAGGTGGGCAGCATGGCGATGCCCAGGCCGCCCAGCACCGCCTGCAGCGTGGCGCCGGCCTCGTTGCTCTGCAGCGGGCCGCTGATGGGCACGCGCAGCAGCCGGCCCTCGCGCATCAACCGGTACTCGCCGCGGTTCAGATTGGCGTGGCTGATGCAGCGGTGCAGGCGCAGCTCGGCTGGCTCGGCGGGCTGGCCCGCCGCACGCAGGTAGGCCGGGCTGGCGCACAGCACCGAACGGCAGGTGGCCAGGCGGCGCGCCACCAGGCCTTCGCCCAGCCGGTTGCTGATGCGCAGCGCCAGGTCGATGCGTTCCTCCACCAGGTGCACGGTGCGGTCGGCCGCCAGCAGCTCGACCTGCGCCTGCGGGTGGCGCTGCAGAAAGTCCACCAGCGCCGGGCCCAGCTGGGCGATGGCAAACGAGGTGCTGCAGCTGATGCGCAGCCGCCCGCGCGGTTCGCTGCGCACGGCTTGCTGCCCCAGTTGCTCGTGCAGCTCGGTGCGCAGCTGCAGCAGCTGGCGGCAGCGCGGCAGGGCCTGCTCGCCGGCGTCGGTCAGGCTCAGGCGGCGGGTGGTGCGCTGCAGCAGACGTAGGCCCAGCTCACGCTCCAGGCTCTCCAGGTAGCGGCTGACCATGGCCCGCGACATCTCCAAGGCCTCGGCCGCGGCGCTCAGGCTGCCGCGGTCCACCACTTCGACGAAGACTTGCACGGCGGTATGGCGGTCCATGGGGGCTCTCTTGATTGCGTCGATTGACGCAACAAAGCATCGCACGGACTGCGGTTTATTTGCGTGAATCGAACTTCTAGAGTGCATGCCATCGCAACCCCGAACAGCCGCACCATGCAAGCCACGACCCGGATCACCACCGCCCTGAGCGGCCTCAGCCTCGCCGCCGCCGCAGCGGCCGCCCAGCCCCTGCAGCTGCAGGTCTACAACGCGCCGGCCGGCAGCTTTCACGCCAATGCGGTGCTGGTCAGCGGCACCAAGGAGGCCGTGCTGCTGGACACCGGCTTCACCCGGGCCGACGCCCTGCGCATCGCCGCCCTGGTGCTGGACAGCGGCAAGCAACTCCGGACCATCTACATCAGCCAGGCCGACCCGGACTACTACTTCGGCGCCGCGCTCTTGCAACAGCAGTTTCCGCAGGCGCGGCTGGTGAGCACGGCGGCCACGCGCCAGAAGATCGAAGCCACGCTGGCCACCAAGCTGCAGGTCTGGGGCCCGCGCCTGGGCGCCAATGCGCCACAGTCCGTGCCCCTGCCCGAGGTGCTGCAGGGCGATGTGATCGAGCTCGAAGGCGAGCGCCTGGAAGTGCGCGGCCTGGACGACGCGCTGCCGCAACGCAGCTATGTCTGGATCCCTTCGCTCCAGACGATTGCCGGTGGCGTCAATGTGTTCGCCGGCCTGCACCTGTGGACGGCCGACACGCAGAGCCCCGCTGAGCGCGCCGCCTGGGCGCACAAGCTGGCGCAGATGGCGGCTCTGCTGCCGCGGCGCGTCATCCCCGGTCACAGCCTGCCCGGCCAGGCGCAGGACCTGTCGGCGATCCGCTGGAGTCAGGACTACCTGGCCCGCTTCGAAGCCGAGCTGCCGCAGGCGGCGAACGGTGCCGCGCTGACCGAGCGCCTGCGCGCCGCCTACCCGCAAGCGGGCTTGGGGATCGCGCTGGAGATCGGCGCCAAGGTCAACAAGGGCGAGATGAAGTGGTGAGCCGGGCGGGCGCGCCGCGGGGCGATCATTCGCCCATGCTGCGCACCCTCAAAGACCTGTTCGGATCCCTGTTCGACGCCCAAGGCCCCGCCGCCCCCGACCCGCACACCCTGGAGCTGGCCACCGCCGTGCTGCTGGTGGAGGTGATGCGGGCCGAGGCCGGCATCGGCGCCGCTGAGCGTGCGGCCGCCTTGCGTGCCCTGCAGACCAAGTTCGCGCTCAGCGCCGATGAGGTCGAGACCCTGCTGGCCCATGCGGAAGGGGTAGCGCAGGACGCCACGGACCTGCACCAGTTCACCACCCTGCTGAACCAGCGCCTGGACGAGGGCGCCAAGCTGCGCGTGGTGGAGGCCATGTGGGCCGTGGCCTTTGCCGATGGCGAGCTGGCTGCGCACGAGCGCCATGTGCTGTGGCGGGTGGCGGACCTGCTGCATGTCAAGCATGCGGACTCGATGGCGGCCAAGCTGCGGGCCCAGGCCGCGGCCGCCCCGCCGCTGTAAGCGGCCGTAACCGGCCCCAGGCGGGCGCTTGTAGAAACCGGACAGCACGTTGCGTGCGATCTGACAGCGGGCGTCACCCGCGCTGACCAGGGCTGTCAGTTCGCCGCCGGGCCCGGCCGGCCGCACCTGGGAAGGGAGGGCTGGCACATCGCTTGCAGTTCACCGGCCATGCCCACCCGTCCGCGGTGGCGCGGAGCAATCCCATGGCCAACAACTCGTTACTTCTGAACCCGCCGCCCCCACCCCCCGGCACCCCGCGCCTGCGGCGCTGGGCCGGCACCACGCTGCTGCTGGGCAGTCTGGCGCTGCCGGTGGCGGCGCAGACCATCACCGTCTACAGCAGTGTCAGCCTGCCCATCAGCGGCTCGCGCCAGCTCACCGCCTATGTGCCGCTCTCGCCCAACACGGTGGTCTGGGCCGTCAACGGCATTCCGGGCGGCAACAGCACGCTGGGCACGGTCAGCAGCACGGGCCTGTACACCGCGCCGGCCGTGGTGCCGCAGCCCAGCAATGTGGTGGCCGTCACCGCGCGCAGCACCGCCTATCCGGACAAGGTGGGCAGCGCCAACATCACGGTCACCCAGGTGCAGCCGCGCCTGTGGAGCACCCGCCCCACCAGCGTGCCGGTGGGCGCCTACAGCCTGACGCTGAACGGTGCCGCCTTCGGCACCGATGTGAAGGTGCTGGTGGCCGGCATGCCGGCTTCCACGACGCGGCTGTCGGCCACGCAGATCATGGCCACCGGCACCGCGCCGGCCAGCTGGGCCGGCACCAGTCAGACCGTGCAGGTGCTGGCGCTCGGGCCAGGTTCGATTGGCTCGGACATCGTGCGCGTGAGCTTCACGACGGCGGCCCCGGCTCCCGCCCCGGCACCTTCTCCTTCCCCTTCGCCATCTCCGGCGCCATCCCCCACCCCCGCGCCGCCGCCGGCCCCGGCCCCCACACCGGCCCCGCCACCCGCCCCGGCCCCCATCCCGCCGGGCACCGGCACCGCCAATCTGGCCGCCGCCCGCCTGCTGGATCAGGCCGCCTTCGGTCCCAATGCCGCCAGCGTGGCGCGCGTGCGCCAGCTGGGCGTCGAGGCCTGGCTGAACGAGCAGTTCCTGACCCCCGAGACCCCGGTGACCACGGGCAGCGACCGTCGCGTCGTCGCCCAGGGCTATCTGCACCGGCTCACCGAGGCGCCGGACCAGCTGCGCCAGCGCGTGGCCTACGCACTGGCCCAGCTGCTGGTCATCAGCTTCAACAAGAACATCTACCCGGATGAGGTGGTGCCGCATCTGCGCACGCTCAGCGCCCACGCCTTCGGCAACTACCGCCAGCTTCTGGAGCAGGTGACGCGCAGCCCGCAGATGGGCAAGTACCTGGACCTGGCCAACAGCAACAAGCCCATGAATGGCTCGGCCGCGAACGAGAACTTCGCGCGCGAGCTGCTGCAGCTGTTCTCCATCGGCCTGGTGCGGCTGAACCCGGATGGCACGCCGCAGCTCGACGCCAGCGGCCGCCCCGTGCCCACCTACGACCAGGCCACCATCCAGCAGGTCGCGCTGGCCCTCACGGGCTGGACCTACCTGGGCGCCGGCACCAACAACTGGGAGAACTTCAGCGGCCCGCTGGTGCTGCGCGAGATCAACCACGACCCGCGCGAGAAGCGCTTCCTGGGCTGCGTGCTGCCGGCCGGCCAAGGGGCCGACGCCGACCTGCGCGCCACGCTGGACTGCGTGTTCAACCACCCCAACACCGGTCCCTTCGTGGCGCAGCGCCTGATCCGCCAGCTGGTCAAGAGCAACCCCAGCCCGGACTACGTGCGCCGCGTGGCCCAGGTGTTCAACAACAACGGCAGCGGCATCCGCGGCGACCTGCGCGCCACCGTGCGCGCCATCCTGGTGGACCCCGAGGCGCGCAACGACCTGGCCGGCCTGAACGACGGCCGCCTGCGCGACCCGATGCAGCATGTGGCGGCCACCGCACGGGCGCTCGGCGGTGGCTTCCTGCCCACCAATGCCGTCACCTGGGAGCTCAGCCTGATGGCGCAGGAGCCGCTGACGCCGCCCTCGGTGTTCGGCTTCTACTCGCCGCTGTTCCGGCTGCCGCAGACCACGCTGAGCGCGCCCGAGTTCCAGATCTACACACCCACCGAGGCCACGCTGCGCGGCAATCTGCTGTGGCAGATGCTGGTGCAGCCGGGCGCGAACTGGCGCATCGATCTGAGCCCCTATCAAGCCGTGGCCGGCAACACCACCGCCCTGGTGGATGCGGTGGACCAGAACCTGCTGTGGGGGCGCATGCCCCAGGCGATGCGCCAGAGCCTGGCCAATGCCATCAACGCCCAGCCCGACGCGCAGCAGCGCGTGCTGACGGCGATCTACCTCACGCTGCTCTCGGGCCAGCACGCTGTTCAGCATTAAGGAGCCCCGGCCATGAAACCCCACACCACCCGCCGCTCCCTGCTGCGCGCCGCCTGCGCCCTCACCGCCGCCGGCGCCCTGCCCACGGCCCGCGCGCAAACCCAGACCGACTACAAGGCGCTCGTCTGCGTCTACCTGGCCGGCGGCTGCGACGGCCACAACGTCCTCATCCCGATGGAGACGGCCGCGCATGCCGCCTACCGCCAGGTGCGTGGCGCGCTGGCCCTGCCGGACAACAGCGCCACCCTGCTGCCCATCAGCACGCCGCAAGGGCCCTTCGCGCTGCATTCCGGCCTGCAGGCCATCCACCCGCTGTGGGCCCAGGGCCAGCTGGCGGCGGTGGCCAATGTGGGCCCGCTGGCCGCGCCCACCACGCGCGCGCAGATCCTGGCCGGCAGCGTGCCCCTGCCCAGCAACCTGTACTCGCACTCCGACCAGATGCTCATCGCCCAAGCTGGCAATGCCAGCGGCGGCGGCACCGGCTGGGGTGGGCGCGTGGCCGATGCGGTCAACAGCCGCAACGGCAGCTCGCGCTTCCCGGCGGCGGTGTCCCTGTCCGGCAATGCGCTGTTCGCCACCGGTGCCCAGGTGCAGAGCGCCAGCCTGCTGCCCGACAACAACCTCGACATGAACGGCATGGCGGTGTGGCCCGACAGCGCCGCCGCCGCGCGCCGCAACGCGCTCAACGAAATCCTGCTGCTGGACGGCGGTGTGCGGCTGGTGCAGGCCGCCAACCAGGTGCGACGCGACGCCATCACCCTCAACGGCCTGCTGCGCAGCAGCGGCAGCACCACGGTCAACACCGTGTTCCCCGGCACCAGCCTGGGCCGCCAGCTGCGCCAGGTGGCGCGCGTCATCGCGCTGCGCAACACGGTGGGCGTGCGCCGCCAGGTGTTCTTCTGCCAGCTCGGGGGCTTCGACACCCACTCGGCGCAGAGCTGGACCTTCTGGGATCTGCAGCGCCAGCTCGCCGAAGGCCTGGCCGCCTTCCACCTGGCGATGCAGGAGCTTGGCACCGCCAACCGGGTCACCAGCTTCACGCAGAGCGAGTTCGGGCGCACCCTGCAGCCCAGCGGTTCGGGTTCGGACCATGGCTGGGGCAACCACCTGCTGGTGCTGGGCGGCGCGGTGCGCGGCGGCCAGGTGTATGGCCGCTTCCCCTACCCGGCCCTGGGTGGGGCGGACGACGCCAATGGCCGCGGCGCGCTGATCCCCAGCACCTCGCTGGAGCAGTTCGGCGCCACGCTGGCGCGTTGGTTCGGCGCCGACGCCACGGCCCTGGCCATGGCGTTCCCCAATCTCGCCGCCTTCGCGCCGCAGGACCTCGGTTTCATGAGCGCCTGAGGTGGTCGGCAGCCGCGTGCTCCTACTGGCGCCCGCCCCCGCGCTGGCGCCCTACGTGCACGCCTTCGCGCTGCGCCGGCCCTGCGCACAGGCGGCGCCGCTGCCCACGCTGCAGCGCTTTCCGGCGCAGTGGCGCGGCGCGCTCTCGCTGATCAGCGAGGGCCAGCTGCTGGACGGGCACAGCGGTGCGGCGGTGGGCCGGGCCGAGTTTTGCGGCCCGCGCTTGCGCCCCGGACTGCGGCGCTACCGGGGCGAGCCGGTCGTCACCACCGTGCTGTTCCAGCCCGGCGTGCTGAGCGCCTGGCTGGGGCCTCAGCGGGCACCGGGGCTGGAGGCGCGTGTGCCCGCCGAGGCCCTGCTGGGCGCCGCCGAGACCCAGGCCTTGCTGCGCCTGATCCACCCCGGCGACAGCCCGGCTCAGCAGGTCTGGCGCCTGGAGCAATGGCTGCTGGAGCGCTTGCATGGCTTGAGCGTGCTGCCGCTGTGGCCGCCGGCCGTGTTCGACTGGGTTGGCTTCGATGTGAGCGGCTGGGCCGCCCAACTGGGCTGCAGCGCGCGCCAGCTGCAGCGCCGTGTCCAGGCTTTGCAAGGCCTCAGCCCCAAGCCCCTGCTGCGGGTGCTGCGCATGCAGCACTGCCTGCGCCTGCTGCACCAGCCGGGTGCCGCCGTGCTGGAAGAGCTGGCGCAGGCCAGCGGTTACAGCGACGGCGCCCACATGGCCCGCGAGTTGCGCGCGTTGACGGGCAGCAGCCCGCAGGCCCTGCGCGAGCTGCTGCGCCGCAGCGACCCGCGGCCCTGGATCCAGGAGCCCCTGCTGCAGCCGGCCCCCGGCGCACAGGGCGGCGGGTCCGCAGGGTGAGCCGCCCGCGGCGGTGCCGCGGCCTGGCCGCAATTCCCCGTATCGTCCGGGCTCCCTGAACTGGCTCTCGCGACGAATCCGTGCTCGCCCACGGAGCAGCGGCATGGTCTTGCCCACCCTGTTTCTCCATCTGTGGCCTGCCGCCTGGCGATTCGCCGGGCGCGCGCTGCTGCTCGTCGGCCTATGCGCCCTGGGCGCCAGCGGTGTGCAGGCGGCGGAGCCCACGCGCATCCGCGTGCCGGCCTTCGATGCCCCACGCGATGGCCGGCCCGGTTACTTCTTCGAGGTGCTGGAGCTGGCGCTGAAGAAGACGCAGGACAGCCATGGCCCCTACGAGGTGGCGATCCTGAAGGAGGTGATCTCCCTGGAGCGGGCGCTGACCGAGCTGAAGAACGGGCAGCTCATCGACCTCGTGTTCACCGCGCCGAACCCGGGCCTGACCAGCGGGCTGCGGCCCATTCCGGTGTCACTGCTGAAGGAGCTGAACAACTACCGCATCCTGCTGATCCGCCAGGGTGAGCAGGCGCGCTTCGACCGCATCCGCACCCTGGACGAGCTGCGCCAGCTCACGGCCGGCCTGGGTTCGCAGTGGGTGGACACGAAGATCATGCGCCGCAACGGCTTCACGGTGGAGGGTTCGGCCTCGCATGAGAACCTGTTCAAGATGCTCGCCGCCAAGCGCTTTGACTTCTTCCCGCGCGGCATCTACGAGGTGCAGAGCGATTTCAAGAAGTACCAGGAACTCGGCCTGGCCATCGAGGACAAGCTCTTTCTCTACTACGAGGCGCCCTTCTACTTTTTCGTCAACGAGGCCAATACCGCGCTCGCCGAGCGCCTTGAGCTGGGCTTGAAGCGGGCGCTGGCCGACGGCAGCTTTGACCGCCTGCTGACCAGCTACCCGGAGTTCAAGGCCGCGCTCGAGGTTCAGCACAGCGCGCCGCGTCGCCTGCTGCGTCTGGCCCCCTTGCCGGCCAGCTGCTGGGCGGCGCCCGCAAGCCAGCCCGCGTGCACGGGGGGCCGGCGCCCCTGAGGCCCTGAGCAGACCCCAGGGGCGGCTGCGCCAGGCTAGACGCGCAGATCCACCTGCTGCAACAACCCGGGCCGGCCGTTCTCGCGCAGGTAGAAGCCGCTGCTGCGCAGCTGCCCTTCGGCCGCCCCCTCGGCGCCACGCAGCGTGAAGGGCGTGGCCAGGCGCGCCAGGCTGAGTGCGCCCACACCGGCCTGGCCGAGCGACTGCAGCCCGCCGCCTGGCCGCCATACGTGCAGCTGTTTCCAGGCGGGGTCGTTCTCGTCGATCCAGCCGTTGGCATCGGCATCCAGCGCGGCCAGCTCGGCAAAGCCATCGCCGCTGCGCGGGCCGAAGAGCTCGCTGCCGTCGTTGGCCACGCCGTCCTGGTTGCGATCGAACACCAGCCAGCCGCGCCCCGGGCCCAGGCCAGGCAGGTTCTCGCGCACGCCGTCGGCATCGAGGTCGAAGTCCCAGCGCGGGCCGAGCAGGTCGGCCGCGGGGCCGTCGAAGTTCAGCACCAGCGGGTCCTGCACCGCGGTGGTCTCGCGGCGCTGCTCGAACTGCAACTGGCTCATCTCCAGCTTGAGCTCGAACTGGAGCTCGCGGCCATCGGCGGTGCGCACCGTGCCTTGCACCTCGAAGCGCGTGGATTCGAAGGAGAGCTTCGTCTCCTCGACCGTGCGCTGGGTGCCGGCTGGCGGCGTGGGGGCCGGCGCGGGCGCGGGGGGCGGACTGGCGGCGGCGGGGTCGCTTGGGCGCAGATCACCTGCAGCGAGCGCGTCGTCGGGGCTCTCCAGCGCGTCGATCGGGTCGGGCAGCTGTTCACCGAACACCAGCCAGAGCATGGCGCGCAGCAACTGCATGCGCGGGTCGTGGCGCACCGCGTCCGCACTGGCCTGCGCGGGGTCGCTGGCTGCTTCGGCAGCGGGCCGGGAGGGCGGCGCCGCGTTCGCCACCGCCTGCGCCGCGGGCGAGAACTGTGCGCGCGTGGGCAGGGCCGGCCGGCCGTCGAAGTCGGGCCTCCGGGTGCCGATCCAGGCACGGTCGGTTTCGCGGCGCTCGAGGCGCTGCCAGGAAGCATGGCCAGCGGCCAGCTCCAGCTCTGAGGAACTGATCTTCATCACGGCCTCCGCATAGGCGTCATGAAGCCTTGCTATCGGCCGCGCGGGCGGCGCACTTGAGCGCCGTTCGTCCGGATGCGTCGGTTTGCTTCAGAACCCGCGCAGGTCCAGCGGCGGCGCGGCCAGCGGCGCGCCGCAGATGCGCTCCAGCGTGCGCCGCACGGTGTCGAGGTCGTTGTCGAAGCAGCCATGGTCGGCGCGGATGGACTTGCCCGGTGCGGTAGCCACCGAGTCGGCATCGAGCAGGCGCAGGCGCTGCTGCAGCCCGCTGTCGGCCACGGCGCGGCGCCACTGGCGCAGGGCCTCGGCGGTGCTGGAGCTGCCCTCCCAGCTGCTGTAGGCCGGGTCCCAGGCGGCGGCCAGGCCGGCCAGGGGCGTGCGGCGGTCGGTCTCCAGCGCATTGGCCACCAGCCACAGCAGGCTCTTGCGGTAGATGCCGCCCACCGCGTCCTCGCGCTCGCGGCGTTCGCTCAGCAGGTTCAGCTGCAGGCGCTCCAGCACGCCGGGGTGGGCGGCGTAATGGCGGTTGGCGAAGGCGATGCTGCAGGCCGGGGCGTAAAGCTCGATGGACTGCACCAGGCCCAGGCCACCGCGCCGTGCCAGGCTGCTGAGCAGATGGCCCAGAAAGATGGCGCCGGCCGAATGCCCGACCAGATGCAGCTTCAAGGGCCCGCCCTGGGCGAGCTGCAGCAAGGCCGAGACGAACAGGTCGCCGCCGCGCCCGGCCTCGAAGGCCAGCTCGGCATTGGCCTTCATCTCGCTCCAGATCGGCCGCACCAGGCTGCGCCCCACGGTGCGCTCGATGAGCGCGTCGGTGCGTTCGCTGATCTGCTCGCCCAGGCCGGCCGCGGGCGCGGCGCCACGCAGCAGATTGCCCAGGGTCTCCAGTAGGCCGGTCTTCCAGACCATGAAGAGCGGGTAGGCGCCATTGGCCAGGGCCAGACGTCCCAGCGCGCGGGCGCGGCGCACGGCGTCGCCCTCGCTGTTCAGGCCGCCGTGCGCGTAGATCAGCAGCTGGCGCGGCGTGCCGCGGCGGAACTGGGCTTCGGGCAGGGCGGCCACCTGGTGCAACAGGCTGCGGGTAGGTTCGTCCTCGCTGAGGTAGCGGTGCACGCGCCCGTCGTCGCCCAGCACCACGCTGTGCCGGTAGGCCTGCTCCTCGCTCCACCAGCCTGGGCCCGCTTGCGCCGCTGCAGCGGTGGCTGCGGGGGTGGCGGCTTCGATGCGCCCGGCCAGCACGCCGGGCACGCCCAGGCCCAGCACCCAGGCGTCCATGCCATTGCTCAGCCAATCGGCGTAGCTCAGCAGGCCAAAGCCGCCGGCGCCCCAGCCCGGGCCCCAGCTGTTCTGCACCACGAACCCCTCGCGGTTGAAGCCCACCAGCGCGAAGGCATGGCCGGCGTCGCCCGGGGCCTCCCCCTTGAACTCGATGCGCGGCAGGTCCGCATGGGCTTGCGGGCCGGGGCGCTCGGCATGGCCATGCTGCAGCGCGTACCAGCCGTCGTGCACCGCGGCGGAGGCATAGACGGCGCCGACCTGCTGGATGGCGGCCTGCAGATCGGTGATGGCGCGCAGCTGCACGCGGAAGTACACGCCCAGGGTCTGCTCGGCAGCGCGGCGCGTGTAGCCGTAGCGCGGGCGGGCATCGCCGCGCGGCCAGTCGGCTTGCAGGCACACGCCATGCTTGAAGAAGGCCTTGAGCGCGCCGCGGCAGCTGGAGCCTTCGTAGTCCTCGCCCGCGTACTCGTCGTAGCGGCGCGCGAAGCGGTAGAGCATGTGCGGGCTGACGGATTCGAACGCGGCCGGCCGGCCGGCGCCGCGCCAGCGCAGGTGGTTGACCACACAGGCCAGGCCGAAGCCGGTGCAGGCCCCTTCCTGCCCCTGGTTGAGGATCAGCCCGGCGGCGGTGTAGGCGGGCAGGGCGGCGCGCACCTCCTCGTCGGGCGGAAAGGCGTCGAGCAGATTGGTGGGCGGGGGCAGGTAGGGGCGGTCGCGCAGGTCCACCGGGTCCTTGCGGGCGGTGGCCGGCGCCGCTTCGCTCTTGCGGGCGCGGGCCTGCACGGGCGGGTGCCAGGTGCAGACGGCGGCAAAGCGCTCCAGCCCATGCGTGCCGCCATTGACGAGCTTGCGCGCCGCGGCCCAGTCCTGCGCCGCCATGGCCTTGCGCAGGCGTGGCGCCACGGCCTGCAGGAACAGGGCGAGCAGCAGGGCTGCGACTTCGGGCGCGCAGGCCGCATCGGGTTGGGTCAGCAGGTCGAAGCCCAGGCGTTCGCCCAGGCGCTGGTAGTTGGCGCGGCCGGTCAGCTGCACAAAGCCGCGGCCCTTGAAACGCGCGCCGTCGCCTGGCTCGCTGTTGCCCAGCTTGGCCAGGCCCTCGTAGGCGCTGAAGGGGGGCTGGCCGTCGCGGGTGTTGAAGCGCGAGGGCGCTTCGGGGATGGGCAGGAAGCCCTCGGTTTCGGCACGGAGTGTGCCCAGCGCCGCACGCACCAGCAGCGGGTCGACCAATCCGCAGGCCTGAAGCGCCGCCTCAACGTAGGGCCAGTAGCGCTCGACATTGGCGGGCTTGGTGGCCGGAAACAGCGCCCGCACCTGATGCAGCGGCAGCAGGGGCTCGAAACCTTCGCGCAGGCCCAGCAGGCGCTGGCCCAGCGGGCCGAGCAGGCCGTCGGCCAGCAGGCCCACGCCGCTTTGCCAGCGCCGCAGCGCGGCCTCGCACAGGGCGTCAAAGCGCTCGCCGCGCGCCAGGCCCGGGTAGTCGTCGGCATCGGCGCCGAGTTGCTCGGCCAGGGCGCGGCGCAGGGCCGCCACCTCGGGGCCGGCGCAGGAACGGAACAGCAGCAGCGTGGCCATCTTCGATTCCCCCCTCTGATGAAGCCGGGCATTGTGTTGGGCCGCATCCGGCGCAACCGTAGCAATTGGTTGCATCGCCCCTGCCCGTGGCCGCGGTTTGACTTTCCGCCCGGCCCGCGGCGGTGACCGACACTGTCCCCGACTTCCCCTGGACCCTGCCGTGAGCGAACCCCTAGCCCAACACCTGCGCCGCCTGCGCCGCACCGGCCGTCGCGCCGACGCCCTGGCCCTGCTGGACACCGCCTGCACCCAACGCCCGGCCGACGCCACGCTGGCGCGCTGGGCCTGGCAGCACCAGGCCTTCTGGTGGGAACCCGTGCTGGGCCGCACGGTGCGCCTGCGCCGGCGCGGCCCCATCGACGCCGCGCTGCTGCGCCGCTGCTGGAACGACCGCGAGTTCATGCAGCGCTTCCACCGCCTGGCCAAGCCCCTGCCGGCCGACGACGGTGCCCTGCACGAGGCTCTGCTGCGCGAGTACTGGGCCATCCCCGAAGAGAGCGGCGCGCTGCACTGGACGATCGAGCGCCAGGGCCGCGGCTGCGGCTTCATCTCGGTGGTGGAGTGGTCGCTGCCGCAGCGCCGCGCCGAGTTCCTCATCGGCCTGCCCGAACCCGAGGGCTGGACGGCTGTCGAGGCCGCGCATCTGGCCATCCAATGGCTGGCCCAGCGGGCGGCGGTGGAGCGACTCAGCGCCTGCTTCTACGCCAACAACCTGGCCGCCCAGCGCCAGGCCGAGCACCTGGGCTTCGAGCGCGAGGGCGTGCTGCGCGGCCACTTCCGCGAGCCCGACGGCCGCCGCACCGATCTGCACCTGGCCGGCCTGCTGCTGAACCTGGACTTCTTCCGCCGCACCCAAGCCCTGCGCCAACGCGTGCTGGGTGCGGAAGTCGCCGTCAAGCCCTAAACAGAGCGGGCAGGCCCCAACTCCCCGCAGACGCGGGGACTGCAATTGCAAGCGATGGTGAGCAATTGCAAGACGACCCCGCAACAGGCGCCGCGGCTTCCCACAATCCGCGCCGCCCTGTTTCCGCGGACCTGTCATGTCCCTCGCGCTTTTCTCTTCCCTGCTCGGCAGCTTCACCGCCGAGCGCCGCCTCTATCGCCTGGAAGGCGAGGCCCTGGGGCCGGACGAGCTGCTGGTGGAAGCCTGGGCCGAGCGCGAGGCCTTCAACCAGCCCTGGTCGCTCGAACTCGTTGCCCTCAGCGAGAACCCGCTGCTCGACTTGGACGCCTTGCTGGGCCAGCGCCTGCAGCTGCTGACCCGCCTGCCCGATGGCAGCCAGAGCGTGCGCAGCGGCCTGGTGTTGAGCATCGAAGCCGAGGAGGCCGACGGCGGCCTGGCGCGTTACCGCCTGCTCTTGGGCTCCTGGCTTTCGCTGCTGGGCTATGGCCAGCACAGCCAGGTCTGGCAGGACCAGCCGCTCACCGCCATCCTCGACGCCGTGTTCGGCGCCTACGCGCCGCAGGCCCAGTGGCGCTATGCCGATTGCGTGGCGCCCCATCTGGCCCAATCCCCCTGGACCACGGCAGCGGGCCAGCGCCCCTACGTGGTGCAGTACCGCCAGAGCGACCTCGCCTTCGTGCAACGCCTGCTGCGCGAAGAGGGCCTGGTCCTGCGCTTCGAGCGCGACAGCGACACGGTGGTGATCCTGGCCGACAGCCCGAGCGAAGCCGCCTGCCCGGATCTTGGCCCGGTGCGCTTCCACCGCGACAACCCCACCGAGCAAAGCGACACCGTGCAGGCCCTGGGCCAGGCCCGCTTCATCCCCACCTGGATGCTCAGCGCCGTGGCCAGCCAGCATGCCGCCGCGAGCGTGGTGGCGGCCGAGGTGCCGCTGATCGACAACGCCACGCTCGGCGAAGCGGCGCCGCGCCTCGAACACTTTGCCGCCCTGGGCGAACACAACTGGGGCGTCGGCTTCGAAGGCCAGGGCCGCAACCAGCTGGACCGGGCCCTGACCCTGGCGCAGGAAGGCTGGGAGGTGCAGCACAAGCGCTTCATCGGCCGCAGCACCGTGCGCCACTTCGCGGTGGGCCAGCGTTTCGAGATCCGGGGCAGCCCGCTGGATGTGCAAAGCAGCGAGCCACGCGCCAAGACCCTGCTGCTCAGTGCCATCGCCCACGTGGGCCTGAACAACCTGCCCAAGGCCCTGAGCGATGAATTGGCCGCACGCGGCTGGGCGCACCGCAAGACCGATGCGCTGCCCGCCTGGGTCGGCCCCGAGCTACGCCGCCAGGTGGCGATCAACGGCTACGCCAACCGCTTCGCCGCCGCCCGCGTCGACGTGCCCTGGCGCCCGGCCTGGTGGGCCCTGGGCGTGGACGCCGCGCCCATCGACGAGCCCGACGACGAACTGATCCCGCTGCTGGACGCCATCCACCTGCCCGCCGGCACCAAGCTCCACCCCAAGGCCGATTGCCCCGGCGTGCTCAGCGCCACCGTGGTCGATGCCAGCGGCAGCGCCGAGCCACGCGATGCGCAAGTCCACGGCGACGCGATGGGCCGAATCCGCATCCGCTACGACTTCCAAGGCTTGCCCGGTTTTGCAAGCACGGCGGCAAGTTCCATCTGGGTGCGCGTGCTGCAAAGCTGGGCCGGCGCCTTCGGCGGCGCCCAGTTCATCCCGCGCCTGGGCCAGCAGGTGCTGGTGGGCTTCATCCACGACGACATCGAGCAGCCGCAAATCATCGGCGGCCTGTACGACGGCCGCGGGGAAGGCGCCCTGCCCGCCACGCCGGGCGGCCTGGCGGGCGAGGAAGATCGCAAGCCCTTCTCCTTAAGCACCGACCACAGCCCCTCATCCCAAGGCAATCTGAGCCAGGGCCACGCACCGGCCTGGCATGGCGGCAGCCCCGAGGAACTTGATGCCGAAGGCCAGCGCAACGCCAGCGCCATGAGCGGCTTCAAGAGCCATGAGTGGGACGGTGCGAATGGGGCAACTGCGGGCTACAACCAACTCGTGCTGGACGATAGCGACGGCCAGCTGCGCGTGCAGCTGCACAGCTCCGCCCACAGCAGCCAGCTCAATCTGGGCCATTTGATCCACCAGGCCGACAACCACCGCGGCAGCTTCCGCGGCGAGGGCTTTGAACTCCGTTCGGACGCCTACGTCAGCCTCAGGGCGGGCCAAGGGATGCTGCTCAGCACCGCCCCCACGCAAGCCCAGGAACCCGCCGGCGACAACGCCCCCGGCATCGCCATCGCCAAGCAGTTGAAGCAACTCGGCCAGGTGCTGAGCCAATCCGCCGCCACCCACCTCGTGCCGCCACTGATGGCCCACCTGGGCACGGTCAAGGCCAGTTTCAGCGTGCAGACCGACAAGGAAGCCCCCACCCACGCCCTGCTCACCGCCCTCAAGGGCCTGGTGGACGGCACGGCCTGGGACGAGGCGCTGAAGGACGCACAGCAGCGCAACACGGCGGGAGACAAGCTGCCCCACACGGTCGCGCCCGTGATTGCCTTCCAGGGCCAGGGTGGCATCACCGAAGTGGCCGGGCAGGACCACATCCAGGCGGCGGGGCACACCATCACAGAAGCGGCCGGCGAAGACTTCGAGCAGGCCGTGGGGGGCGACTACCGGCTGCACACCGGCCAGGCCATCGGCCTGCTGGCCGGGGCGATTGAGCACGGTTCCGGCGCCACCGCCAGCGGCCTGAACCTGATCGCCGGGCACAAGGACATCACGATCCAGGCGCAGAGCGACACGCTGCAGGTCAATGCGCAGAAGACCTTGACAGTGGGCAGCCAGACCCAGCACATCGACTGGGCGGCGGCGAAGAAGATCACCCTGGCAACGAGTGGCGGAGCCTGCATCGTGATCCAGGCCGGGAAGATCGACGTGATCGCGCCGGGGACGATCACGGTGAAGGCGGCGATGAAGGATTTGATTGCGGCGGCGGAGGTGGGTTACCCGATGCCGTTGATGCCCAAGCAGATTTGCGCGTCTTGCTTGCTGAAGGCAGCTGCCTCTGGAGCCCCCTTTGCAGTCCGCTGAGGCCATGGCAGGTGCGCGAAACCACGAAGGCGAGTCCGCGTTGGGGCGGGCCATGAGGCTGGCCCGCGACCAGCAGCTCAGGATCTACGCACTGGTAGACGGCGCCTTGTTGCATGCATCAAGCCAAGACACGGGAATGAGCAGCATCGGCCTCCCGGTGATGCCCGAGGGCGTCGCCGCAACGCCCGAGGAGGCCAAAGTTCTGCCGCAGCTTGTACCGTTAAGCGATCTTGCTGATGCGGCACTGGATCGTCGACTGCAACTGCAGTGGGAGTGGGCTCGGGCCCGCCACTGTGTGACTTGGCTGGCCTCGGAGATGGACAAGGAAGCGCTGAGTACCGCGCTTGCCACACGCATGACGGCGCAACTGGAGGGCGGGATTTCGGTGCTCTTGCGCTTGGCCGATGCCCGTGTTCTGCCGGTTCTGGCCGAAGTGCTGACCGAGATGCAGCGTGCTGACTTCCTCCTGCCCATGAACACTTGGTGGTATTGCGACCGCGCTGGAGAGCTGCGCTGCTTGAGCGGCGAGAAGGACAGAAGCCGGCCCGATGGCGGCCGCCACACCCCGCTCGAACTCAATCAGGAGCAGGAGGACCGTCTGCTTGCGGCGGCTCGGGCCGACGAAGTGGATCGGCTCTTGCGGACGCACGCTGCAGATGCCTCTGAACTGCCCGTCGAGCCTGCGCGTCGACACCAATGGATCCAGGGCTGCATCGATCGCGCCACCACCTGGTCCATCGCCAGCGAACTCGACCTGGCGCTGTTCTGCCTGATGGATTTGGAACTGGGTGCCCACTTTGAGCGGGCGCCTGAATGGCAAGAGCGGCTGACCCAGGTCAAGCAGGGTCAGACCTGCCTGAGGGACTTGCTGTGAATTCGCCCGAGCTTTGCAGCATGCAAAGCAAGCTGGATCTCTTGCGGCCTTCTGGCACCGCTGAATCAACGCTCGCGCACTGGCCTCGTTGGTTGCTTGTGGTTGGGCTTGCCGGCCTGGGCGCTTGCCAGCCCGTCACCTCACCCGAACCCAAGGCCCAAGCCCAGGAAGTGACCCGCACCGCATCGGCCTCCGCGCCCATCCAACGCGCACCGCGAGGCACCCGCTTTCCGCTGACCATCATTGGCTACAACTACACCCAGCGAAACATCAGCTCGTTTTCGGTCAACTATGCCGGCGGTGATTTGGTCGAAGCGGGCGGAGTGAGTGGTTCGGTTTGCTGCGGAAACTGGGTGGAAGGCGACCCGCTGCCGACCCGGTTCAAAGTGGAGTGGGTCGCCCACTCGTGCGAAAAGCCGATGGGGGCCAATGAACCTCCTCGCAGAACCAAGCACATCCGCAGGACGTCACATGCCGAGTGGGTGGAATTCCACGGGCCGGTGCCGCCCAAGCCGCATTACCTGGAGGCCCACTTCTTCCCCGATGGCAAGGTGGAGATCGCCATCACCGAGCAGTCCTCCGAGCCCCGCCTGCGCGTGGACCCTGCCACCATCTCCCGCGACCTTCCGCTTTGCACCGACACGAAATGAGCCGCGCTCCCTCACAGCACGACCAGCCAAGCGCGACCTTCAGGTTGGGCGCACTGCTGGAACGGTGGAGTCCATGGCTCCTCGCGGCGTCATGCCTTGGCGCTTGTCAGCCCGTCACGTCACCCGAATCCAAAGCCCAAGCCCAGGAAGCGACCCGCAGCGCATCGGCCTCCGCGCCCATCCAACGCGCACCGCGAGGCACCCGCTTTCCGCTGACCATCATTGGCTACAACTACACCCAGCGAAACATCAGCTCGTTTTCGGTCAACTATGCCGGCGGTGATTTGGTCGAAGCGGGCGGAGTGAGTGGTTCGGTTTGCTGCGGAAGCTGGGTGGAAGGCGACCCGCGGCCGACCCGGTTCAAGGTGGAATGGGTGACCACTGTCTGTGTGGACCCTGAAGACCCTTCACAGCCCCCGGTATGGCTCAAGACCTATCGCAAAGAGCGGCGCTCCGAGTGGGTGAACTTCCAGGGCCCGGTACCGGCCAAGCCGCATTACCTGGAAGCTCACTTCTTCCCCGATGGCAAGGTGGAGATCGCCATCACCGAGCAGTCCTCCGAACCCCGCCTGCGTGTGGACCCCGCCACCATCTCCCGCGACCTTCCGCTTTGCAGCGACACGAAATGAGCCGCGCCTCCTCACAGCACGACCGGCCAAGCGCGACATTCAGGTTAAGCGCACTGCTGGGACGGTGGAGTCCATGGCTCCTCGTGGCGTCATGCCTGGGCGCTTGCCAGCCCGTCACTTCACCCGAATCCAAGGCCCAAGCCCAGGAAGCGACCCGCACCGCATCGGCCTCCGCGCCCATCCAACGCGCACCGCGAGGCACCCGCTTTCCGCTGACCATCATTGGCTACAACTACACCCACCGGAGCATCGGTGCGTTTTCAGTCAACTATGCCGGCGGCGCTGACTTGCCCATCGGTCTCTACGGCGGGGGCGATAGTTGTTGCGGAAGTTGGGTGGAAGGTGACCCAGTGCCGATCCGATTCAAAGTGGAGTGGATTGCCAGTTCCTGCGAGGTCCCGATAGACCCTCAAGAGCCCCCCAGGCGTATCAAGCGAATCCGCGACCAATGGCGCTCCGAGTGGGTGGAATTCCACGGGCCGGTACCGGCCAAGCCGCATTACTTGGAGGCTCATTTCTACCCCGATGGCAAGGTGGAGATCGCTATCACCGAGCAGTCCTCCGAGCCCCGCCTGCGCGTGGACCCCGCCACCATCGCCCGCGAACTTCCGCTTTGCACCGATACCAAATGAGCAGCGCCGACGCCCAAAACCGCCTGCAAGGCAACCAACCCCCCAAGGCCGCGTTGGCCACCGGTCCGGCCACCCATGGCCAGGGCGCCGCCACCGAGGTCATGCCCCGCATCGGTGCCACGCCGGGCCTGCGCGAACGTGCAGCGGCCATGTGCGCGGCCGAAGCCGACAACCCCGCGCCAAGCTCTTGTCAGCAGTCCCTGTACGTCAGCGTCTTTTTTGATGGCACCGGCAACAACCGTGAGGCTGATCTCCCCACGCTGGAGCACAGCAATGTGGCGCGCATGTTCCGCGCGCACCGGGATGAACCCGAGCGCGGCATTCACCGCCTCTATGTGCCCGGTATTGGCACGCTATTCGAGGAGATCGGCGACAAGGGCAAGGGCCCCATCCCGGTGGTGGACCACCACAACGGCATGGGGGGCATGGGCCAGGACCGACTGGACTGGGCCTTCAATCAGTTGAAGAAGCGCATTCAACTGGCCGAGGCGCGCGCCCAGAACCCCACCAACAAGATCAGCCTGATCCGGCTGGCCGTGTTCGGCTTCTCGCGCGGGGCCACGTTGGCGCGCGCCTTCATCCGCGATCTGTTCGACGCCGAGAAGGGTTTTACCTTCTTGAATGGCGACGAGCTGCGCTGGAAACAGGGGCGCTACCCGCTGCAAGTGGAGTTCATGGGGCTGTGGGACACGGTGGCCTCGGTGGGCTCGCCCATGAGTTCCAACAATGTGCGGGCCTTGCGCTCCGAACGCCGCGCGGCCTGGAAGAACGTTGGCCGCGAGGTATTCAGTTGGAAGGGTGCCGAGCGCCTGCGCGCCGTGGATCTGGCCTTCGGCACGCCGGGGGCGGACCCCGCACCGGGTTCCTCGGACGGGCACGGCGCCTGGGCGGATGGCCTGGCCATTCCGCCCCAGGTGCGCCGCTGTGTGCACTTCATAGCCGGACACGAGGTGCGCAACTCCTTCCCCGTGGACAGCGTGATGCGCGGCAACCGCCGACCGCCGAACTGCACCGAGATCGTTTTCCCGGGCGTGCATTCGGACGTGGGCGGCGGCTATCGGCCGGGCGAAGGCGGCAAGGGCAATGCCAAACCCAAAGGCACAGAAGCCGAACAAACCGACTCCGGCCTGGTGCTCTCCCGCATTCCGCTGGAGGCGATGTATCAAGCGGCCCTGGAGGCCGGGGTGCCGCTGCACCGCAAGCGATCGGCCGGCTGGGGAAAGGAACAGGCCGAAGACTTCGACATCAACCCTGTGCTGCTGGACCGCTTCGCCCACTACATCAATCGGGGCCTGAATGGCAGCCGGCCGCTGGGCGCCATGATCCTGGCACACATGCGCGAGTACTACGCCTGGCGCTGGTACCGGATTGCCAAGGGGCGGGCGGTTGAGCAGGCCCGAACGGCGCGCAACCAAGCGGTGTTCGCCAAGGAGCAGGAAGAGCGCAAGTCCCGCCTGCTGGCCTTGGAGCGCGAGCGGGCAGCGCTTGGCCAGCGCCGGCAGCGGGCCCAGCAAGTCCGCACTTCGGCCCTGCAGGGCCAGTGGCAGAACCCCAACGTGGACCTGAATGCGCTGAGGGCGCGCACCAAGGTCTACGACGATGAGCTGGCCGCCTGCGATGCGCGGATGAAGGAGCTGAACCTGGAGATCGACAAGCTGAACAACAGCTTGAATCTGGCTGCAGACGATGCCGGCCTAACAGACGCGCTCAGCAAGTTCGATCAGGAGTTGCTGCACGATGTGCAAAGCATCCGCGCGGCCATTGCAGAGGAGCCTGGACTGCGCAACCAACTCCGCCCGCATTACCGCAATTTGCTGGAGACCTTCGAGAACGAGTTCGTGCTGAAGAACGGGCTGCGGGATGAGAAAGTGATCGCGTTCTTCGACCACCATGTGCATGACTCGCTGGCCGGCTTTGACAAGGACTGCACCCTGCCATCCGATCCACGTGCGGTGTACGTGGGCGGCGACGTGAAGCTGAGGTTTGCGCACGGCCCGACGTTAGGGGCGAAGAGCGAAGCGCTGGTCTGAGCCCATGAAGACCCACGAGGTCAACATTCCGCCGCTGCCTCACGAAGATCGCATCGCCGAGATGGCCCGCGCCAAGGGCTTGGACCCACAGACCAGCCGCGCTGCAAGCGGCACCCGCCGAACTAGGCAGAGCCGCCCCATGCCCCAATCCATCCGCCGCCTCTTCGCCAGCGGCCTGCTGCTGATGCTGGGCCTGATCGTCTGCGCATTCCTGCCCGGCAGCCGAGGTCAAGGCCGTGGCGACCCCAGCGCAGGCGGGGTGGCCTATCTATTCATCCTCGGCGCTGCGGCCGTCTTTTGGCTGCTCGTTTGGAGCGCAGCAGCTTGGTTGGCGTTTCGGGGCATGCAGAAGGTCTGGCCGAACCTTGCGGTCCCACTGGGCTGGGGGCTTTGGGCCTTGCCCGTGGTGGTTTGCGTCGGCGGCCTCCTCTATGCGATGGCACGCTGAGTGCAGCCGCTCAAGCCCGGGAGCCAACCTGACCATGGTCCGTGAGCATCGCTTCGTGGCAGCCTTCGCCCTCTGCCTTCTACCCGCGCTGCTGCTCTTGGGCTTCCTATCCGGCGGTGGCCTGGGCACGCTCGCGCTGTTGCTGGTGCTGCCCCTGACCACGCTGGCCGCCGAGTTGATCTCCCGCCCCAAGCCCGAACACCGCAACCCGCGGGCGCGCCATGGCTGGAGCATCGTGCGCTGCACGGCGGTGCTGGTGCTGCTGGGCGCTTTGCCGCTGGCCTTGCTGCTGGATGAGATGGGCGGTGCCGCCGTGGGCGGGCCGCGGAGCGGGGCGCAGACGGATCTGCCCACGCTGCTGTTCTGCGCCGCGCTGCTCACCAGCGCCCTGGTGGCCCCCGTGTTGCTGCTGCTGCGCCAGCTCGAATGCCTGCAAGCGCCGACCGCTGACTCGGACGCCGGCGCCTGACTCACCCCCGCCGCAACAACGGCGCCAAATACCGCCCCGTGTGGCTCTCCGCATGCGCCGCCACGTCCTCCGGCGTGCCGCACACCAGCATGCGCCCACCACCGGCGCCGCCCTCGGGGCCCATGTCGATGATCCAGTCGGCGGTCTTGATGACGTCGAGGTTGTGCTCGATGACGACGATGGTGTTGCCGGCGTCGCGCAGCTGGTGCAGCACCTTGAGCAGCAGCTCGATGTCGGCGAAGTGCAGGCCGGTGGTGGGTTCGTCCAGGATGTAGAGGGTGCGGCCGGTGTCGCGCTTGCTCAACTCCAGCGCCAGCTTGACGCGCTGGGCCTCACCGCCGGAGAGGGTGGTGGCGCTCTGGCCCAGCTTCACATAGCCCAGGCCCACGTCCATCAGGGTCTGCAGCTTGCGCGCCAGGGCGGGCACGGCGTTGAAGTGGGTCAGGGCGGCTTCCACCGTCAGGTCCAGCACGTCGGCGATCGAGAGGCCCTTGTAGAGCACCTCCAGGGTCTCGCGGTTGTAGCGGCGGCCGTGGCAGGTGTCGCAGGGCACGTACACATCCGGCAGGAAGTGCATCTCCACCTTCAGCACGCCGTCGCCCTGGCAGCTTTCGCAGCGGCCGCCGGCCACGTTGAAGCTGAAGCGGCCGGCGCCGTAGCCGCGCTCGCGGGCGGTGGGCACTTCGGCGAACAGCTCGCGCATGGGGGTGAACAGGCCGGTGTAGGTGGCGGGGTTGCTGCGCGGCGTGCGGCCGATCGGGCTCTGGTCGACGTTGATGACCTTGTCGAACAGCTCCATGCCTTCCAGCAGGTCAAAGGGGGCGGGCTCGGTGTGGGCGCCGTAGAGCTTCTTGGCCACCGCCGCGTAGAGCGTGTCGTTCACCAGCGTGCTCTTGCCCGAGCCGCTGACGCCGGTCACGCAGGTCAGCAGGCCGACCGGGAACTCGGCGGTGACGCCGCGCAGGTTGTTGCCGCGGGCGTTGTTGATGATGAGCTTGTCGGGGCCGAAGGGGCGGCGCTGCTTGGGCACCTCGATGCGGCGCGCGCCGCTGAGGTACTGGCCGGTGATGGAGGCGGGGTTGGCCGCCACCTCCTCGGGCTTGCCCTGCGCCAGCACCTGACCGCCGTGCACGCCGGCGCCGGGGCCGAGGTCGAGCACATGGTCCGCCGCGCGGATGGCGTCCTCGTCGTGCTCCACCACGATCACCGTGTTGCCCAGGTCGCGCAGGCGGCGCAGGGTGGCGATCAGGCGGTCGTTGTCGCGCTGGTGCAGGCCGATGCTGGGTTCATCCAGCACGTACATCACGCCGGTCAGGCCGCTACCGATCTGCGAGGCCAGGCGGATGCGCTGGGCCTCGCCGCCGCTCAGGGTCTCGGCGCTGCGCTCCAGGTTCAGATAGCTCAGGCCCACGTCATTAAGGAAGCGCAGGCGCGCATGGATCTCGCGCAGCACCTTGGCGCCGATCTCGGCCTTGGCGCCCTTCAGGTGCAGGCCTTCCACGTAAGCCTGGGCGTCGGCCAGGGTCATGCGCTCGATCTCGTAGATGGCGCGGCCCTTGTCCGCCGGGCGGTCGGCGCTGTGCAGGTGCACATGGCGGGCCTCGCGGCGCAGGCGGGTGCCTTCGCAGTCCGGGCAGGCCTGGGCGCATTGGTAGCGCGCCAGGTCCTCGCGCACGGCGGCGCTGTCGGTTTCCTTGTAGCGGCGCTGCAGATTGGTCAGGATGCCCTCGAAGGGGTGGCTGCGCTTGACGGTGCGCTTGCGGCCGCTGGCCGATTCGCTGACGTAGGCGAACTCGATCTCTTCCTCGCCCGAACCGTGCAGCAGCACCTGCTGGTGCTCGGGCTTCAGGTCCTCGAACGGGGTTTCGATGGCGAAGCCGTAATGCCGGGCCACGCCTTCGAGCAGGCCGAAGGTGTAGGGGTTGCGGCGGTCCCAGCCCTTCACCGCACCGCTGGCCAGGCTGAGCGAAGGAAACGCCACCACGCGGCTAGCGTCAAAGCCCAGCACCTGGCCCAGGCCCTCGCAGCTGGGGCAAGCACCGGCGGGCGAGTTGAAGCTGAACAGGCGCGGCTCCAGCTCGGCCAGCGCATAGCTGCACACCGGGCAGGCGAACTTGCTGCTGAACAGGTGCTCCTGGCCGGATGCCATGTCCAGCACCAGCGCGCGGCCCTCGGACAGGCGCAGCGCGGTCTCGAAGCTTTCGGCCAGGCGCTGGCGCAGGCTGGTGGCGGCGTCGGGCCCGAGCTTGACGCGGTCCACCACCACGTCGATGTCGTGCTTCTCGGTCTTCTTCAGCGCCGGGATGTCGGGCGCCTCCACCGTCACGCCGTCCACCCGGAAGCGCACGAAGCCCTGCGCCTGCAGGCTGGTGAAGACGTCGCTGAACTCGCCCTTCTTCTCGCGCGCCAGGGGACTGAGCAGCATCAGCTTGCTGCCTTCGGGCAGGGCCAGCACGGCGTCCACCATCTGGCTGACGGACTGCGCTTCGAGTGGCAGGCCGTGGTCGGGGCAGAAGGGCGTGCCGGCGCGCGCGAACAGCAAACGCAGGTGGTCGTGGATCTCAGTGACGGTGCCGACCGTGGAGCGTGGGTTGTGGCTGGTGGCCTTTTGCTCGATGGCGATGGCGGGCGAGAGGCCCTCGATCACATCGACCTCGGGCTTGTCCATCAGCTGCAGGAACTGGCGCGCGTAGGCCGACAGCGATTCGACGTAGCGGCGCTGGCCCTCCGCGTAGAGCGTGTCAAAGGCCAGGCTGGACTTGCCCGAACCCGACAGCCCGGTGATCACCACCAGGCTGTGCTTGGGCAGGTCCACATCGATGGCCTTGAGGTTGTGGGTGCGCGCGCCGCGCACGCGGATCCAAGCCGATTCGCCTGACATCGTGGGGTCTCCAGGGGAACCGACCATCATAGGTGGGCAGGCTCCGCCGGGCCTGGCAGCGCTCGGTGCAGGCTGGGTGTGGGCGGCATGACACTCAGGTCTATCCCTGAGGGTGGACCCGAGCCTGCGGGGCCCCGGGCATGGCGCAGAATGGTTGAAGCTCCCTTCGCCACCCCTTGATGCTCACGCGATTCAAGCTTTCGCTGCGCCAGTTGATCCTGCTCGCCGTCGTGGTGGGCATCGCGGCGCCCGCCTTGATCGTGTTGGCGCTCTCAGACGCGTTCATGCGCCGCAGCGTCGAACCCATCCTGGAAGGCCAACGCGCGGCGGTGCTCAATCTGGCCTCGACCTCCCTGGTGGATCCCCTCTGGGTGCTGGATACCCAGGCCACGCAACGCGCGATCGAGCAGCTGCTGGCCGATATCAGCGTCTGTGCCGTGAGCTTGGTCGAAGACCGCCCTGGTGCCAAGGAGCTCAAGCAGAGCAAATGTGACGCCAACTGGCCCACGGTGGAAATGGCGGCGGCGGTGCGGCGCGAGGGCGTGGTGCTGGGCACGCTGACGGTCTCGTTCGATGACGGCGCCACCGAGCGCCTGGTGAAGGAGCGCCAGACCCAGATCGCCGCCATCGTCGGCCTGCAGGTGGTGTTGGGCGGCATCATCATCCTGATGGTGTTGTACTGGCGCCTGGTGCGGCCCATCGATGTGCTCAAGCGCCAGGCCAGCGCGATTGCCGCGCGCGAACCCCACCCGGTGATGGACTGGCACCGCGGCGATGAACTCGGCGAGTTGGGCGAGCACCTGAACCACACCGGCGAGCAGATCGACGGGCTGCTGGCTGACATGGAGGCCAAGAACACCCAGCTGCGTCAGATGGCCATGTACGACCACCTGACCCAGCTGCCCAACCGCACGCTCTTCCGCGAGGTCTTCACGCACGAAGCTTCGTTCGCGCGCCGCAACGGCCAGCAACTGGCCCTGCTGTTCGTTGACCTGGACCGCTTCAAGAACATCAACGACACCCTGGGCCATGCCGCGGGTGACCGCCTGCTGCTCACCGTCAGCGAGCGCCTGCGTGCCGCGGTGCGTGGCTCGGATCTGGTGTGCCGCATCAGCGGCGACGAGTTCCTGCTGCTGCTGCGCGAGGCCGCCTCGGTCGAGACCGTGCAGCTCATCGTGCAGCGCATGCTGGGCTCGCTGTCCGAGGGCTTCGAGCTGGCCAGCGGCCAGCAGGCCACGGTGTCGGCCAGCGTGGGCGTGGCCATGTTCCCGCAGGACGGTGAAAGCTTTGATGAGCTGGTGCGCCACGCCGACATGGCGATGTACCAGGCCAAGCAGGCCGGTCGGGCGCGCTACAGCTTCTACCAGCCGGACATGGACGCCGCCCTGGCCGCGCGCCTGGAAATGGAGCGCGAGCTGGCCGAGGCCATCCGCAGCGGACAGCTGGTGCTGCATTACCAACCGATCCTGGACGCACGCAGCGGCACCATCAGCTCGGTGGAGGCTCTGGTGCGCTGGCAGCACCCGGTGCGCGGCCTGCTCTACCCCGGCACCTTCATCCCGGTGGCGGAAGACAGCGGCCAGATCCGCGAGATCGGCGCTTGGACGCTCGAAGCCGCCTGCCAGCAGCTGGCGCGCTGGAAGACCATGGGCCGCCACCCAGGCTCGATCGCCGTCAACCTCTCGGCCAGCCATTTCCGCGACGCCCGACTGATCGACCAGCTCAGCGAACTGATCCGTGCCTACGGCGTGGGCAAGGGCGAGCTGACCATCGAGCTGACCGAAAGCACGGTGATGAGCGATTCGGAAACCTCCATGCAGACCATCCAAGCCCTGCGCGGCCTGGGCCTGTCGCTGGCGGTGGACGACTTCGGCACGGGCTACTCCTCGCTCGCCTACCTGAAGCTCTTGCGCCCGCAAAAGCTCAAGGTCGACCGCAGCTTCGTGCGCGACCTGCCCGACGACCCGGACGACTGTGTGCTGGTGCGCGCCGTGCTGGGCCTGGCCGAGGCACTGGATATCGACGTGGTGGCCGAGGGCGTTGAAACGGAGGCCCAGCGCGACTTCCTGCTCGCTGCCAACTGCACCCAGCAGCAGGGTTATCTGTTCGCGCGGCCGATGCCGGCTGAGGAGCTCAGCGGCCGCCTCAAAACGTGGCCCTGATTTCCTGAGCGCTGGCGCCGCACAATCGCGCGCCGCGTTTCCTGAGCCCCCCGTGCCCCTGACCTCCACCCTGGCCCGCTGGCACCGGCTGGCCGTCATCCTGCTGCTCGGCTTTGCCTCTGGCCTGCCCCTGGCACTCAGTGGCCAGACCCTGCAGGCTTGGCTGACGCAGTCGGGCCTGAGCCTGGCCACCATCGGCTTTCTCACGCTGGTGGGTCTGCCCTACACCTTCAAGTTCCTGTGGGCGCCGCTGATCGACCGCTTCGACCTGCCCCTGTTCGGGCGTCGGCGCGGCTGGATCGCGCTCAGCCAGGCCCTGCTGGCGCTGGCGCTGTGGGCGCTCTCGCAGCTGGATCCGGCCCAGCAGCTCGGCGCCTTCGCCGCGCTGGCGATCCTGGTGGCCTTTCTGTCGGCCAGCCAGGACGTGGCCTACGACGCCTACCGTGCTGACCTGCTGCCGCCGCAGGAGCGCGCGCTGGGCGCCAGCCTCAACACCTTGGGCTACCGACTGGCCATGATCGTCAGCGGCGGCCTGGCCTTCATCTGGGTGGACCCGGCCGTTGGCGGGGGGCTGAGCTGGCCACAGGTGTACCGCTTGTTTGCAGCCCTGATGGGCGCCGCCGCCTTGCTGACCCTGCTGGCCAGCCCGCGCCTGGCGCAAGCCCTGCGGCCCGAGACGGATGCGCGGCGTGATCTGCTCGGCTTTCTGGCCGTGCTGGCGGCGGTGGGCGTGGGGGTGGCCCTGACCCAGCAGGGCATCGCGCCGCTGCTGCAACGCGTGCTGGCGCCCGCCACACCGATGGGCGGCAAATGGCTGGATCTGCTGGTGCTGCTGCTCGGCCTGGCCCTGGTGGCGCCGTTGGCGGCCTGGACGGCGCGCCGTGCCCGCTTCGACACTCTGCTGGGCGGCCTGCGCGACTACCTGGCCCAGCCTGGCGCGGCGGCCATGCTGGTGCTGATCGTGCTCTACAAGCTGGGCGACGCCTTCTCGGTCAGCCTGCTGACGCCCTTCCTGCTCACCGGTGTGGGCTTCAGCACCGCCGAGGTCGGAGTCGCCAACAAGATCTTCGGCCTGTGGCTCAGCATTGGCGGCGCGCTGGCCGGTGGCGTGCTGATGCTGCGCCTGGGCCTGTTTCGCGCGCTGCTGCTGTTCGCGCTGCTGCAGGGGTTGAGCAACCTGGGCTACTGGTGGCTGGCCGGCGCCGGCCAGGGCCAACTCGGGGCGCTGCAGGTGCCGGCCTTCGACTGGCTGATCGTCAAGCTGGCCACGCCCACCACGCTGGACGGTGGCCTGCTGATGGTCATCGCCATCGACAACCTGTGCGGCGGCATGGGCACGGCCGCTTTCATCGCCTTCATGATGAGCCTGTGCCAGCAGCGCTACTCGGCCACGCAGTTCGCGCTGCTCTCGGCCCTCAGCGCCGTGGGGCGGGTGTGGGTGGGGCCGCTGGCCGGGGTGCTGGCCGAAAGCCTGGGCTGGCCGGTGTTCTTCCTGGTCAGCCTGCTGTTCGCACTGCCCGGCATCCTTTTGCTTTGGCTGCTCCGCCCCCAGATCGAGCGTCTTGAACAACCCGCGGGCGCACTGCCCGCCGACGATTGACGAAGAATCTCGCCCATGCAACAAGTCCACCTCGAACATGCCCCGCGCTACGGCTTCGGCCGTTGCAATTGCTGCGCCAGCACGCCCCAAGGCGGGCGGCGCCTGTTCACCGGCCTGGCGGGCGTCGGCGCTGTGGTGGCGGCCCTGCCGGCCTGGGCGCGCGAAGGCGTGCAGGTGGGCGAACGCAGCAAATTCACCAAGCTGGCACCGGCCGAGCAGATCGAGGAAGCCGCCAGCCTGCAGTACCGCCAGATGGTCAACGAGGCCGCGCAGAAGCGCGCCCTGCTGCCGCAGGACCACGCCCAGGTGCAGCGGCTGCGGTACATCGGTGCGCGCATGCTGCCCTTCACCGAGGAATGGAACCCCCGTGCCAGGCAGTGGAAGTGGGAGGTCAACATCATCGGCAGCCGCGAGCTGAACGCCTTCTGCATGCCGGCCGGCAAGATCGCCTTCTATTACGGCATCCTGGCCCAGCTGCAGCTCAGCGACGATGAGGTTGCCGCCATCATGGGCCACGAGGTGGCGCACGCGCTGCGCGAGCACGCACGCGAACGCATGGGCAAGACCGCCGCCACGCGCCTGGGCGCGGGCTTGGTCTCCAGCCTGCTCGGCCTGGGCAATCTGGGCGACGCGGCGCTGAGCATGGGCGCCCAGCTGCTGACCCTGAAGTTCAGCCGCGAGGACGAGACCGAGGCCGATCTGGTCGGCATGGAACTGGCCGCCCGCGCCGGCTACGACCCCATGGCCGGTGTCAGCCTGTGGGAAAAGATGGGCCAGGCTGCCAAGGGCGCGCCGCCGCAATGGCTCAGCACCCACCCCTCGGGCCAGACGCGCATCCAGGACATCCGCAAATCCGTGCCCCAGGTGGCCGGGCTGTACGCCAAGGCGGCCAAACCGGACCGGCGCTTCCAGCCCCCGGCTCCGCTGCCGCCGGCCACCAGCCGCTGATGCAGCGCCGCCGCTGGCTGCAGGGCGTCGGTGCGCTGCCGGCGGCCGGCCTGGCGGCGGCCCATGCCGCGCCAGCCCGGCGCCTGCGCGTGGTGGTGGATGTGGCCGAGACCGGCTTCGACCCTCCGCGCGTGTCGGACCGCTCTTCGGTCACCATCAACGCGCACATCTTCGAGAGCCCCCTCACCTACGACTACCTGGCCCGCCCGGCCCTGTTGCGCCCGCAAACGGCCGTCGCCCTGCCCGAAGTCAGCAGCGACTTCCGCCGCTTCGTCTTCAACCTGCAGCCAGGCATCTTCTTTGCCGATGACGAAGCCTTTGGCGGGCAGCCGCGTGAGCTGGTGGCGGCGGACTACGTCTTCAGCATCAAGCGCTACTACGACCCGCAGATCCCCAGCGAGCATCTGCACCTGTTCGAAAGCGCCGGCATCCTCGGCCTGAAGGAGCTCCGCGAGGCCGCGCGCAAGGCCGACCGCGCGCTGGATTACGACCGTCCCGTGGAAGGTCTGCGGGCGCTGGACCGCTACCGCTTTGAGGTGCGGCTGAAGGAGCCCGCGCCGCGCTTTGCCTACCTGTTCGCCGTGCCCGGACTGACCGGCGCGCTGGCGCGCGAGGTGGTGGAACGCTACGGCGACGAGCTGCCCGCCCACCCCGTGGGCACCGGCCCGTTCCGGCTCAAGCAGTGGCGGCGCGGTTCGATGATCCTGCTCGAGCGCAACCCGCGCTTTCGCGAGCAGCGCTTCGACAGCGAGGCCCCGCCCGACGACCCGCAGGCCCAGGCCCTGGCGGCACGCCTGCGCGGCCGGCGTCTGCCCTTGGTGGACGAGGTGGAGGTCAGCGTGGTGCAGGAGGAGCAGCCGCGCTGGCTGGCCTTTCACGGGGGCGAGTTGGACGTGCTGGAGCTGCCACAGGGCCTGGCCCCGGCTGCGCTGCCAGGCGGGCGCCTGGCGCCCTACCTGGCGCAGCGCGGCATCCAGGCGCGCCGCACACTCGATGCCTCGGTGCGTCAGACCTTCTTCAACTGCGCCGATGCCGACATCGGCGGCTTGACGCCCGAGCGCGTGGCCCTGCGCCGCGCCATCTGCCTGGCCTACGACAACCGCCTGGAGCTGGACCGCGTGTTCAAGAACCAGGGCCTGGCGGCGCAATCGCTGGTCGTGCCCGGTGTGTACGGGTACGACGCCACCCTGCGCACGGAGGCCGGCAGCGGCGACCTGGCCCGTGCCCGTGCCCTGCTCGACATCTACGGCTATCGCGACGTGGACGGCGACGGCTTTCGCGAGCACCCTGACGGCCGCCGCCTGACCCTGCGCATGGCCGGCCTGGCGGGTGACAGCCGCCAGCGCGTCATCAACGAGCTCTGGCTCAAACAGATGAAGGCCTTGGGCCTGCGCATCGAGTTCGAGCTGGGCCAGTTCGGTGAACTGATCAAGAACTCACTCAACGGCCGGCTGATGATGTGGAGCTTCGCCTGGAGCACCAGCCTGCCCGATGCTGACTTCTTCCTGGCGCTGGGCTACGGCCCGAATGCCGGCCAGGCCAACGACGCCCGCTTCGAGCTGCCCGCCTTCGACCGCCTGTATGAGCGCCAGCGCCAGCTGCCCGACGGCCCCGAGCGCCTGGCCGACATCCGCCAGGCCCAGCGTTTGATGCTGGCCTACGCCCCTTACCTGGCGCACAGCCATGCACTGCGCACCGACCTGACCCAGGCGCGTGTGTTCGGCCACCAGCGCCACCCCTTCACACGCGATTGGTGGCGCTTCACCGGCCTGGATTGATCAGCCGCGCCGCACCGCAGCGTCGCTGACGAAGGGGTTGCTGCGCCGCTCGGCGCCGAAACTGCTTTCCGGCCCATGGCCGGGGATGAACACCGTTTCGTCCCCCAGCGGCCACAGGCGTTGGGTGATGGAGGCGATCAACTGCTCGTAATTGCCGCCCGGGAAGTCGGTGCGGCCAATCGAGCCGGCAAACAGCACATCGCCCACGAAGGCGCGCTGCGCGGTGGGGCTGTAGAACACCACATGGCCGGGCGTATGGCCGGGGCAGTGGCGCACCTGCACCGTTTCCTGGCCCAGCTGCACGGTGTCGCCATCGTGCAGCCAGCGCGTCGGCGTGAAGTGCTCGGCGGGCGGGAAGCCGAACATCTGGCTTTGCTGCGGCAGGCCGTCGATCCAGAACTGGTCGCCCGGGTGCGGGCCGATGATGGGCAGGCTGTGTTCGCGCGCCAGCTGCCCGGTGGCGCCGGCATGGTCGATGTGGGCGTGGGTCTGCCAGATCGCTTTCAGCACCAGCCCGCGCGCCTTGACGGCGGACAGCAGGCGCGGGATCTCGCCTCCCGGGTCGATCAGCGCGGCCTCGTTCGTCTGGTCGCACCAGACCAGGGAGCAGTTCTGTTGGAAGTCGGTGACGGGCAGGGTTTGGTAGCGGAGCATGGCGGGCCGTGGGGAAGCTGACAACAGGGCATTGAACCTGCGTTCAAAGGCTGGATCATCGTGCCGGGCGAACGGGTGGCGACGGCTGCGCGGCGTCTGCACGACGGCTCTTGACCCGGCAAGCGCTCGGGTAGGGTAATTCGGAGCTTCGGTCCCTAGAGTGAGTGCCATGACGCACGCCAGAGGCCGCCCCCCGTTTCCCGATCAGCTCACCCCCGCAGAGTGGCGAGTGGTCGAGGCTGTGCGTCATGGACTCCGCAACCCTGATATCGCGCGCCGACAGGGGGTCAGCCTGGATGCCGTGAAGTACCACGTCGCCAACGCGCTGCAGAAGCTGGGACTCAGCAACCGAAAGGCGCTGATGCAGTGGTCTGGCGTGGCCAGATCCAGCGCCTTGCATCACACAGGAAAGCTGTCAGCCATGGACGTTCAACTCGGCCCTATCGGGCAAATCTCGCGCAGCGTTGCCAACATCGAGGACGCCAAGCGCTGGTACGGCGAGGTGCTCGGCCTGCCGTTCTTGTATGCCTTCGGCAATCTGGCCTTCTTCGACTGCGGTGGCCTGCGTCTCTTCCTGTCCGAAGGGGATGGTGACGCCAACTCCATCGTCTACTTCCGTGTGTCCGACATCCACGCGGCCACGGCATCGCTGCAAGAACGGGGCATCGAGTTCATCAATGCGCCGCACATGATCCACAAGCATGCGGACGGCACCGAAGAATGGATGGCCTTCCTCAAGGACAACGAAGGCAGGCCCCTGGCCTTGATGTCGAGCGTGGCGCCCGCTGCCGCAGGATCCCAGCCCTGAGGGCCGAGCTGGAGCGTCCGGCACGGGTGGACCGATGCCGCCATGCCCCCGCGCGTCCAACAAGCCGGTCGTGGGTCTACGCGAGTCGACCCTCTGCATCGCAGCCGGGTCCCTGCTCAGGCTCGGTGCTTCCGAGCCACGCGCAGCGCTTCGCGGCGTAGGGCGGTCCGCAGGGATTCAGGCGCCAGCACCTCCACTTCGCTACCGAGCCTCAACAGCTGCCGGGCCGCGTAGACATCGTCCTCGGTTGGCAGCTCGGTTTCGATCCAGTCTGCGCATGCATGGCGGTCGGCACGCTGGGCGCGTTGGGCCCACTCGGCAGCGGCCGGGTGCACTGCCCGAAGAATTCGGAGGCCCTCCTGCGACAGGCGCACCGTCGCCCGGCCCGCCATCAAGCGGGATTCGAAGTCGGCGACCGCCTGCGGCCAGTGGGCACGCAATTGAAACCGGGTGGGCCGCCGCGCAGCGGCCTGCAGAACCTGCAGACGCTGGATGCTGCTGGCACGGTAGGTGCGGAGCACCAGCCGCTCGCCGCGCCCGTGCGTCCGGGCCACGAGATACCAAAGCCCGCCCTTCAGCACCAAGCCGAGCGGCGAGACGGTGCGCTCGGACTCGCCTGCCCAGCCGACATAGCGGAGTTGCACCTGCCGCCCCTCCCAGACTGCGGCGGCAAGTGCCGGCAACAGGGGCAGCGTCTCCGGCCGGTGGTACCAAGGCATCGGATCCACCAGGAAGCGCTCTGCCATGCGGCTGGCATCGGCCGCTGCATCCGGCGGAAGACTGGCGAGCAACTTGAGCTGAACGTCGACCGCCTCGCTGCCCAAACCGAGATCACGCGCCGCAGACTGGAGGCCGGCCAAGGGAAGGCTCCTTGCCTCAGGGCCGGTGAGTCCCGTCAGGTGGGTGCGCCAGCCGGGCGCCAAGACGATGCCGCCGCCGCGGCCGCGTTCCGCATGCAGCGGCACGCCCGCTGCGCTGAGTGCATCAATGTCCCGATAGACCGTCCGCACGGCCACCTCGAACTCCCGGGCGAGGTCCGATGCGGTCACCCGCCCACTCAGTTGCAGGCGCAGCAGGATGGAAAGCAGGCGGCTGGAGCGCATGTCGACAGATTAGTTGACATGGGTTGTCAAGTTCAACGGCGCATCATGGCTGCATGCCTGTTGACCAAGACCTGACACTGTTTGAGCTTCGCTGCTATCGCACGCAGCCCGGTCGGCGTGACGACTTGATCCGGATGTTCGAGACCCATTTCTGCCCGGCCTACGAGGCGGGCGGCGCAACGATCCTGGCCAGTTGGACAGTGCCGCAGAACCCGAACCTTTGGATCTGGATACGGGCCTTTGCCAACGGTGCGCAGCGCCGGCGCGCGCTCGAGCGGTTCTACGGGGGCGCGGTCTGGCGCCAGCTCGCGAAGGACTGCAGAGCCACGATCGCGGACGCCCGCACCTCTTTCTTGCTGCGCCCTGAGCAGGCGTTTGAACTCGGCCATCCGCCCGACCGTGCGGACTTGCCGCAGGGTCTGTGCCGACCGTGGGAAGCGACGGTGTTTCCGGCGACGAGGGCGGCGCCTGTGGCCTGGGCCGAGGCCCGGACCCTGCGGCTGGCCTCCGCCAGGAGGCGCGTGTGGCTGCGTCGAGCGGAATCGACCTTGGGTGTCGCCGGCTCGCGAAGTCAAGGCGACCCGCCGGCGGGTCCCTCGGTGCACCACCACTGGCACCTGAACCCGACCGCCTGTTCCCGGCTTCGATGAAACGAGAGGCAGCTCCCATGAACAACACCCGCCGTGATTGGCTGATTGCCAGCGCCGCCACGCTGGCTGTGGGTACGGGCCGGACGCATTCGCCAACCCCTGCAGGAGATCGCCCCATGCTTGACGACACGATGATCGACGCGGCCGAGCCGCGCTTCGACCCGGTTCCCCCCTTGCCTTCCCAACCCTCCCCGGGCAAGCCAGGCGACTTCGGCTTCCTTGACGGGCTATGGCATATCCGACATCTCAAGCGCCGCAAGGATCACTGGGACCGATTTGAAGGGGAGGCACGGTGTTGGACCCTCTTGGCTGGGGTCGGCCATGTGGAGGAGCTGCTGATACCTGCCCGTGACTTCAGCGGCCTGGGCTTGCGCATGCTGGATGTCGCCAACCGCCAATGGTCGGACCATTGGGTCAACGCGAAGAGCGGCGTGGTCACGACGCCAGGCCAGTTGGGCAGCTTCGAGAACGGCGCCGGGCTCTTCACCAGCACGTATGAGGACGGTGGCAAGACCGTCCTTTCGATGGGCATCTGGGACTGCATCAGCCCTGGGGCATGCCGCTGGCGCCAGGTCTATTCCACGGACGCAGGCAAGACCTGGGCGCACGACTGGGTCATGCACTGGCGACGGGTGGGCTCGATGGGCTCCGCATGAGCGGCTCGGCCTCACATCCCCTTGGCCGCTTGCCCGGCGCGCGCGGGCCAGCCGGCATCAGGCCAAGGGAATCGCCCGGGGCAGGCGCCGGCTGTTCAGGATGCGGTAGCGCTGGAACACGTCGGCCACCTCGCGCATGCTGGTGCTGCGCTCGATCTCTTCGGCAAAGCGGATGCGCGTGGCCACGCCTTCGAGTTGGAAGTACCAGTACAGGCCCATCAGCGGGTTGACAAACTGCACGCTGCCCTGGGTGCGTGCACTGAAGTGGATGTCGCCGAACGCCCCCTGCATCGCGCTGGCGATGGAGTTCGTGACGATGCTGCGGTGCAGGGCCATGCGCTGGTTGAGGTGCTCCACCAGCTGCACAAAGGCGTGGCCCTCGGCCTGGGCCGGGGTGAGCGCCTGCGCGCCCAGGTACTGATCGCCCTTGATCAGATCCGCAATGTTCTCCAGGCAGGCGTGGTGGTTCAGCTGGTGCTCGACACCGAAGCCGATGGCGGCGAGGAAGCGCCGGGGCACCGGCAGGCGCCCGGTTGCGACGATCGAGCAGGCGTCTTCGACGATGGTGCCGACCTTGGCCTCGTCGCCGAACATCAGGCTGTCGGTGCCGCCGTCCACCAGCACCAGGGTGTCGACCTGGTGACGTTCCAGCAGGTGCGCATAGGCTGCGCGCAGCGGCTGCACCCCCAGTTCGTTGGAGAGCGCGTAGATGCTCGGCGATTCGCCGCGCTCACGCAGCCATTCCAGGATGTAACGCTCCGGAAAGTAAGGCAGCTCCGCCGCGCTTTCGGTGACGCGGTAGGCGCCCGGGAACACCTCCTCGCAGTCCGCGAACGGCAAGGCCGTGAAGGAGAGATTGGCCAGCGCGACCTGCTTGCCCTGGCTGCGGAAGTAGAGGTAGAGCGGGATGCCGCTGACCACATCGAAGCCGCCGCCGGCACCGGCGATGAGGATGGATTCCGCCGCGGCGGCGGCCTGAAAGAAGGGCGTTTGCATGGTGTTGGAATCGATGGGGATGCCGGGAGAGGGCGCGTGGGCCGGCAGGCGTCTGGAGCGCGTCGGCGACGCGACTTACCGCACCAGGCAACCCTGCTGTGCCGAAATGCCGATCGTCGCCTCCAGCCCGGCCGTGAAACGCAGGAAGTCAGCTTCCATGCCATCGGAAAAGATCACGCCTTGCTCGGGCATGCGTGAGCGCAGGCGCAACGGGCGCTGGGTGCTGACGTGGCCGTGCACCAGACCCACCGCCGAACTGCGGCTGGGGAAGGGCTCGCGCACGGCGAACGTCAGGCGGTCGCTATCCCAGGGCTCGGGCGCGCAGGCGGGAGGGGTGGCACTGAGGCCGGCCGCTCCCACGCGCATGCTGCGCAGCCAACCCGTGCTGCCGAGGCCGGTCGCGACGATCACGCCCGAGGACGACTGCGCCTCGCGGCGACCGTCCCACTCGATCTCGTACAGCGCCGAGCTGTGCGTCCGCGGGCCGATGAAGAGCTCGTTGACGGCGCGCAGGCGCTGGCCGTCCGACAGCCTGGCTTCGGCCAGGGTGACGGACTGGAGCGGCCGGCGGTTGGCGGCCACTTCGGGCACCAGGCGGGGCAGGTCGGCCGGCTCGAAGGGCAGCAGCACGCCGTCCCAGCGCGCGGGCTCGGGGTTGAGCCCGATCAGCGGTTGGCCGTCGAGGTACTTCAGCACATTCGCCACCAAGCCGTCCTGGCCGAGTGTGAGCACGATGTCGTCGGCGCCGAAGAGGAAGTTCGGCAGCAGGCTTCGCTCCAGGGTTTGGCTGCGCCCCCAGTGCTGCAGCACGGCACTGCACAGCTGCAGGCTGCGGCTGTAGGCCTGGTGCTCCTGCAGGTAGTCGTCGAAGTCGGCGCCCAGACGCTCGACATAGAAGCGCGCCTGCCCCAGGGTGTGATGGCGCTGCACCAGCTCCTGCAGACGGGTGCGGCGCGTCACCAGCACCAGGCGGCGTTCAGTGCCGTTCACCGGGGCCCTTGCTTGCCGGCGGGCTGCCGGCCAGCAGGCCCTGCAGCAACTCAGGCGAGACATTGAGCTGGCCGATGCGCTCGGCCTTCTCGGCCAGGCCCCCGAAGGCCTGGGCGATCAGCTGGCCGGGCTGCATGCCCATCGCCGCCACGGCCTGGACCAGTTTCGGGTCGGCCCTCTCCAGCGCCTGCATCACCGCCGCCACGCGGTAGGCCTCGGCCTCGGCCAGGGTCCGGCTGTTCTGCGCCTGACCCTGCACCAGCTCCTGGCGGTGGCTCTCCAGCGCCACGTCTGCGGCCATCTGTTCGGCGCGCAGTTCGTTCTCCTTGCGCATCTGCAGGGCCTTGGCCTCCAACTGGGCCTCGCGGATCTGGCGGCGCTTGTTCTCCACGGCGATGTCGGTGTCCAGTTCGTTCTGGCGGATGGCGCGCTCGTTCTGCACGGCGGACATGCGGCGCAGGTAGATGGCGTCGTCGGCCGCCTTCAGGTTTTGCTCGCGGGCCTCGGCTTCGAGTGCGCGGGCGATGTCCGGTGTGGGCTTCACGGCCAGGATGGCCACACCCAGGATCTCCAGTCCCAGGGCCTGGATCTCGGCCTGCTGCGCCAGTTCCAGCTGGGTGCGGCGGGCGATGGGCGCGGCGCTGCACAAGGCCTGCTTGAGCGGCAAGGCCTGCACGGCCTGCTGCACGATGACCTCGGCCTGCATCAGCACCCGCTCGCCCAGGCGCTGCGGATCTTCGGAAGCATGACCGGCACCGTCGGCTGTGAGGGAGAAGTCCATCAGGCGGCAAGCCTGGGCCGGTTGGGCGATGCGGTAGCTGATCTGGCCCTGCACGGTGACGGACTGGAAGTCCGCCGTCACCAGCTCCAGCATGAAGGGGCGGTCCTGGCTGCCCACGGGCACGGCCACCAGGGTGCTGGTGGGCGCGTAGTAGAAGAAGGACTGGCCGGTGCCTTCCCGCACCAGACGGCCGGCGCGGAACTGCATCAGGTGGACGGTGGGCTGTGCCCGTATGAACTGAATGCCCAGCATGGTGGTCTCCTTTAGTTGTTCTGTACAACTCTGAATAAGTTGCACAATACAACCCAACTACTTGGGCGTCAAGCCTTCGATCCCATGGTCAACAAGCCCCGCATGGAGTTCCCGCGCCCCTTCACCACGGTGGATGTGGTGATCTTCTCGGTCATCGACGAGCAGCTGCGGGTGCTGCTGGTGCAGCGACCGAAGGGGAATGAGGAGCCATTCCCGGGCCGCTGGGCGCTGCCCGGTGGCTTTGTGAACGTGACGCTGGACGCCGATCTGGAAGCCTGCGCGCGCCGCAAGCTGCGCGAGAAGACCGGCGTTGAAAGCCCCTATCTGGAGCAGCTTGGCAGCTGGGGCGGCGCGGCGCGCGACCCGCGCGGCTGGTCGGCCACGCATGTGTACTTCGCGCTCATTCCCGGCGCGCAGCTGACCTTGACGAAGGGGGCCAACGCCGCCGATGTGGCCTGGTTCGAGGTCGATGCCCTGCTGGCCAAACCGCGCATGGCCTTTGACCACGCGGAGATCCTGCGCGCCGCCGTCGAGCGCTTGCGCGCCAAGGTGGAGTACACCTCGCTGCCGGCCTTCCTGTTGCCCGAGCCTTTCACGCTGCCGCAGCTGCAGCGCGTGTACGAGATCGTGCTCGGCCGCCCGGTGGACAAGAGCGGCTTTCGCACGCGCATGCTGGCCGCGCAGTTCCTGGAGGAGGTCGGGGCGGTGGAGGGCGAATCGCGCCGTCCGGCCATGGGCTACCGCCTGCGCGACCGGGCCAGCGCGGTGGTGTTTCCGCGCACCTTCAGCCCGCGCGGCACGCCCTTTGGCGCAGGCTGAGTGCGGGCATGCGCCGGACCGCGCGCCGCCGGCACTGCGTCGAGGAGCGCGGAATCAGGTCCCGGTCTCGGCGTTGAAGAAGTAGGTTGTTCGCCTGCGGGGCGATAGGTAGTCGAAGACCTCGGCGGGCAGATCGGCTGGCTTGAGGGTGTTGGCCACAGAGACCTCGGGTTCCTCTTCCAGATTGACCACGATGGCACCGTCCTTGGGAATCGCGGGGTCGTACACCAGCACCGTGGGCTTCAAGGGTCGGCTGCTGTTGACGGAGAGCACCATGCCGAGCGTGCCGTTGCTCAGATTGACGACGGTGCCTGGCGGGTAAATGCCCACGCTGCGCACGAAGGTGGTCAGCACCAGGTTGTCGAACTGCGCGCGCCGCTGCCCATAGATGACCGACATGGCCTCATGGGGCGTGAGTGCCCGCCTGGGGTCAATGGGATTGACCAGGTTGTCGTACGCGTTGACCAGGGCCACCACCCGCACCAGCAAGCCCAGCTGCCCCCCGCTCAGACGCTTCGGGTAACCCGTGCCATCCGCGCACTCGTGGTGCTGCTCAATGATGGCCCGCACCTCGGGCCCGACGCCCATGGCCTGAGCGATCGCCACACCCTTCTCGCAGTGCATTTGGTACACGACCGCTTCGGCGGCCGTCAGTGGGGTGCTCTTGCGCACCACCCGCTCGGGCAGGTCGGCCTTGCCGATGTCGTGCAGCAGGGCGCCCAGGCCCGGCACCTGCATCGCCGCAGGCGGCGCCTTGAGCTCGCGCGCCAGCACCATCGACAAGATGGCGACGTTCAAGGAGTGGTGGTAGACGTCTTCGCCGCCGACCTTGTCAGCCAAGCCAGATGAAGGTGCGCCTGCCGCCTGAGAAGCTGATGCTGATTGCCGCGCTGACGTGAACAACTTGTCACACGCGACGGACTTCATTCTGGAGGGCTCCCCCTGAACGAGGGGGTGCGCCGCCACAATCGCGGCCTTCGATCGGAGCCCTGCCCGGTCTTGCCGTCAATACATCTGAATGGAGTTGTCCGTGTTCGTTCGTGCCCTGCTGGTTCTGTGCCTGTCCCTGTCCGCCACCCTGGCCATCGCGACGCCCAAGGTGCTGAAGAAGGTGCCGCCCGAGTTCCCGGCCGAAGCTGCGCGCAAGAACGTGAATGCCGGTTCGGTGCGCGCGAAATTGACGATTGCCAATGACGGCAAGGTGGCGGAGGTCGAGATCGTCGAGGCCGAACCGAAGCGCGTGTTCGATCGTGCCGCCATCGAGGCCCTGAAAGAGTGGCGCTTTGAGCCGGCTGGCGACAAGCAGACCCATGAAGTGAAGCTGGTGTTCCGCAACGAGGAATAACTCAGCCTGCGCCTGCAAGACGCCCGCTCCCCGCGGGCGTTTTCATTTCACCCGTTGCTCGCGGGCGTTGGGGCTTCAGCGACCGAGCAGGAACTGCAGAGGCTCGGCCAGGCGGGCCGACCAGGCGCGCTCGTTGTGGCCGGTGCCGGCGTACAGGCGGCTCACGAAGCCCGGTGCCCGGAAGCCCTTGGCGGCCATCAACGCATCCACGCGGGCCTGGGCGGCGTCGTACTTGGCGTCCAGTTCCTGGTCGCCGCGGTCCATCCACAGCTTCACACGCGTGGGGGCGGGCAGCTTCTCGTCCAGGTAGGCCAGTGCCGCCGAAGGCACCTCGTCGTTGCGCTCGAAGTGCCCGATCCAATGGGTGGACAGGCAGGCTGCGCCGCCGAACACCTCGGGGTATTCGCACAGGCCATAGCAGCTGATCAGTCCACCCATGCTGGAGCCCATCAGGAAGCAGGCGTCGCGGCCGGGGTCGGTGGCGTAGCGCGCGTCCACGGCGGGCTTCAGGGTCCCGACGAGGAAGCGCAGGTAGGCATCCGAGCGCGGGCGCCCCTGCAGGCTCTGGGCCACCAGCCGCTCGCGCAGCGGCGCCGGCAGGTGCGGCAGAAAGCCCTGCGGGAAGTATTCGGCGTGGCGCGCCGCGCCGGCGTTCCAGATGCCGACGACGATGAAGTCGCGCAGCGCGCCGCTGGCGATCAGCGGGGCGGCGACGGCGTCCACCTGCCAGGCCTGCTGGTTCCAGGTGCTCTGCGGGTCGAACAGCATCTGGCCGTCGTGCATGTACAGCACGGCGTGGGGGCGGTCGGCGCGGTAGCTGGGCGGTAGCCACACGTCCACCGGACGCGCTTCAATTTCCGGCCCGTGCGGCAGCTCCAGGCGCTCGACGCGGCCGGGCCGCGTGCCGACCCCGGCCACGGCCCCGTGGGGGGTGCCGGCGAGCCAGGCGGCCGCGCCGAACAGGGCCTGACGACGCATCATTGCAATCTCCTTTGGGCGTGCAAGCCTGCCGTAAAAGTAGCCAAACTACAAGTCGTACAAGCGCGAGCATTGGCCGCTTGATGTAACTGTGAGTGGCGCGCTACCGTGCGATGGTATTCAAACTACATGTGCAACGACATGAACAAACTCGCCGCTGTGACCCTGGGCCTGCTCGGCGCCGCCGCCCTGGCGCAGCCGCGCATCGAGCCGCCGCATTGGTGGGTGGGCATGGCGCAACCCCAGCTCCAGCTCTTGGTCGAGGCGCCGGGCATTGGCGCACGCCAGGCCCGCCTGCAAGCGCCCGGCCCAACCGGCGTGCGGCTCAAGGCGGTGCACCGCCTGCCCAGCCCCGACCACCTGGTGCTGGACCTGGAACTGGGCGCCCAGGCGCGTCCGGGCTGGCTGGAACTGCACTTCGAGGGCGGCACCGGCGCGCCGCTGGTGCAGCGCTACGAGTTGCGCGCGCGCGCGCCCGGCTCGGCCCAGCGCCAGGGTTTCGGCCCCCGGGACGCCATCTACCTGCTGGTGCCCGACCGCTTCGCCCAGGGGCAGCCCGACAAGACCCTGCCCACGCACATCGCGGAAAGAACCGGCCAGCGGAGCAACCCGGGCGACCGCCATGGCGGCGACCTGGCCGGCATGCGCCAGGCCCTGCCCTACATCGCGGGCCTGGGCTTCACGCAGATCTGGCCCACGCCGCTGGTGGAGAACAACGCCGCTGCCTACAGCTACCACGGCTACGCGGCGAGCGACTTCTACGCCATTGACCCGCGCTTCGGCTCGAACGCCGAGTACAAGGATTTCGTGGCCGAGGCGCGTCGTCAGGGCGTGGGCGTGATCCAGGACATCGTGCTCAACCACATCGGCGCCAGCCACCGCTGGATGCACCAGCTGCCCAGCCCCGATTGGCTCAACCAGTGGCCGCAGTACACCGAGACGCACCACGCGCGCATGAGCCTGCAGGACCCCTACGCGGCGCCTTCGGACCAGGCCCGCTTCGCCAGCGGCTGGTTCACCCAGAACATGCCGGACCTGAACCAGCGCAACCCCATCGTCGCCAACTACCTGACGCAGATGTCGATCTGGTGGGTCGAGGAAATGGGGCTTTCGGGCATCCGCACCGACACCTATTCCTACTCCGACCGCGACTTCCTGGCGCGCTGGTCGGCCCGGCTGATGGCCGAGTACCCCAAGCTCAACATCGTTGGCGAGGAATGGAGCCCGCACCCGGCCGTGGTGGCCTACTGGCAGCGCGGCAAGAAGAACCATGACGGCTACCGCTCCAGCACGCCCAGCATGATGGACTTCCCGCTGCATGGCGCGCTGCTGGCGGCCCTGAGCGAGAACGACGGCCACGACAGTGGCTTCACCAAGCTGTATGAGGCGCTGGCGCACGACTTCGTCTACCCCGCGCCCGAGCAGCTGGTGCTGTTCGAAGGCAACCACGACACCCCGCGCCTTTTCACGCTGCTGAAGGAAGACCCCGTGGCCGCGCGCATGGCGCTGGCCTTCATGGCCAGCACGCGGCGCATCCCGCAGTTCTTCTACGGCGACGAGATCCTCTTCACCAGCCCCGCGCAGCGGGACGACGGCCGCGTGCGCGCCCCCATGCCCGGAGGCTGGGCGGGCGACACCGTGAACGCCTTCACCGGCCAGGGCCTGAGCGAAGCGCAGCGTGAGATGCAGGACTTCGTGCGCAAGCTCTTCACCTGGCGCAAGGGCGAGTCCCTGGTGCACGCGGGCAAGCTGATGCAGTACGCCCCCGAGCACGGCCACTACGTGCTGTTCCGCTACCAGCCCGGCGACACGCGCCGCCTGATGCTGGTGCTGAACAAGAACCGCGAACCCAGCCAGCTGGCGCTGCGCCGCTTCCCCGAGATGGCGGCCAGGGTGCAGCGCGTGCGCGATGTGCTGGGCGGCCCCGCACCGCTGTTGCAGGACGGCGTGCTGACCTTGCCCGCGCGCGGCGCCTACCTGCTGGAGCTCTCAGAGTAGGCGGAAGGCCAGCATGGCCACCAAGGTGGGCGGCAGCGCGCCGAGCAGCAGGCCGAGCGGCGAGATCGCACCGTCCTCGAACCTGCCGCGCAGGATGGCCACGCCGGCCGGGTTGGGCGCGTTGGCAATCACGGTCAGGCCGCCACCGGTCACGGCACCGGCCACCAGGGCGACCTTGAAGTCCTCGCTCAGACCCTCCACCAGCGAGCCGAGGTAGGTCAGCGCCGCGTTGTCGGTGATGGCCGTGAGCGCGGTGGCGCCGAAGAACACGGCGTTGGCGTCCATCTTCATCAGCACGGGCTGCAGCCACCATTGCTGCTGACCGCCCAGCACCACCAGGCCCCCCAGGAAGAAGGCCACCAGCAAGGCCTCGCGCAGGATCAGCGGGCTCTGGTGGCGCTGGTAGGCGGCGGTGAAGCCGAGGAAGAACAGGAACAGGCCGAGGAACACGGCCGGGTGGTGCGCGAACACCACCACCAGCACCAGGAAGGCGATGTGCACGCCCACCACGGCCAGCGGCACCGGGGTGTCGGCGCTTTCGGGCTTGGCGGCCATATGCCCCAGCTCCTTGCGGAACAGCAGCATCGCGCAGCCGGCGTTCACCAGCACCGCCACCGCCGCCTTCCAGCCAAAGGTGCTGACCATGAACACCAGGTCCCAGTTCCATTGGCCCGCCACCATCAGCACCGGCGGTGCGGCGAAGGGTGTGAGCGTGCCGCCGATCGAGATGTTGACGAACAGCACGCCCAGGGTCGTGTACTTGAGCTTGGTCGAGACGTTGCCGCTGAACAGCGTGTCGCGCAGCATCAGCGCGGCCAGGGTCATGGCGGCCGGCTCGGTGATGAAGCTGCCCAGCAGCGGCACGAAAGCCAGCAGCAGGAAGTAGAGCGCCATGCCGCGCGGCAGGGGCATGACGCGCGCCAGCGCCTGCACCGCCGCGCCCGAGGCCTGGATGATGGGCCGCGTACCCGCCACCACCATGATGGCGAAAACGAACAGCGGCTCGGTGAAGTTGCGCGAATCGAGGTAGGCGGTGGCTTGTTGCTTGCCCAGCAGGGCGAACATGCACAGCATCAGCACCATGGCCCAGAAGCCAAACACCACTTCGACTTCGCCGAGCAGATGCCACAGGCCGGCATGGCGTGGCTGCGTGTGCGCCAGGCGCTCGAAGAACTTGGTGGAGAAGGTGTGAACCAGGGCCAGCGCGAACAGTGCGGCGGCGACGATCTGGATGGTGGTGGGCGTGGGCATGGCGTGGGCAGGCAAAGACCCGCGCGGCGGCCCGACCTGCGCGACAACCTGCTGCGAGCGTGCGGCTCCCAGCACCCGGGCGGGAGTGTACGCAGGCCCTGTGGTCGGTCCGCGACGTCCATGGCCCACCCGGCCCCCGCTGTGTGACAGTGGCGGCCCGCCCCGCTGCACCGCCCCCGCATGCCTGCTTCCAACCCTCGTTCTGCCCTTGCCCTGCGGCTCGGGCTGCCCGGTCTGGGCCTGCTGCTGCTGGCTGGCCTGTGGGGCGCGCTGGCGGCCTTTCTGCATTTCGACAGCCAGCGCAGCGAGGAAGAGCTGCGCCAGCGCGTCCAAGGCGCGGCCAGCGCTCACCACGTCTTCGTCGAGCGCAACCTCGGGCAGCTGGACCTGCTGTTGCGCGCACTGGCCCAGCAGGTGCAGCAACATGGCCGGCCCGAGCTCGATTGGTTCGGACCAGCCGGCGCGCGCCCGGCCGGGCTCAAGCATGTGTACGTCACCGATGCGGACGGCCAGATCCTGGCGTCCGACATCGGCAGCCTCTCTGAGGCCGCCAGCACGGCGGTCGACCGGCCCTATTTCCAGCAGCACCGTAGGGGCCAGGTGCGCGGTTTGTTCGTGGGCCCACCCACGCAGAGCCGCGTCAGTGGCGAATGGCGTTTGCACCTGAGCCGCGCATGGGTCGGGGCGGATGGCCGCTTCGGCGGGGTCGTCGTCGCTTCCATCGACCCCGCCTACCTCACCAGTGCCTACTCGCCCAGCCAGCTTGGCCAGAGTGGCCTGCTCGGCGTGGTGGGTCTGGACTGGCTGGTGCGGGCGCGGCGCTCGGGCGACCAGCTGCTGTTCGGCGAGTCCATCCGCAATGGCCAGCTCTACCGCGAAGTGCAGCGCGCCCCCGAGGGTCGCTTCGAGGCCCGCAGCCCGCTGGACCAGCTGGAGCGCCAGGTGGCCTACCGGCTGCTGCCGGAGTTCGAGGTGGTGAGCTACGCAGCGCTGGGCAAGGACGAATTCCTGGCACCGTTGCATGCCCGCCAGCGCCGCCTGCTCGGCATCGGTGGCGTGGCCAGCCTGGCGCTGCTGGCGGCCTTCTGGGCGCTGAGCGCTGTGAGCCGGCGCCTCGAGCGCAGCCGCGTCGAAGCCGCGCGTGCGCGCATGCTGTTCCAGACCAGCGCCGACGCCCAGCTCGACGCGCTGCTGATCTTCCAGCCTCAACGCGATGCCCAGGGGCGGTTGGTGAACCTGCGTTGCGTGCATGCCAACCGGGCGGCCTGCGAGTGGCTCACGCCGGGCCAGCCCAGCCCCGAGGGTCGCAGCCTGCTGGAGGCGCTGCCGCGCGAGCTGGCCGCCCCGCTCTTCACCCAATGCTGCACGGTGATCGAGTCCGGCCAGCCGCTGGTGACGGATCTGGACCTTTCGCCCCTGCTCGGTCGGCGCCTGATCGCCAGCCAGCACCTCGTGGCCGTGGGAGAGGGCGCGGCCCTGAGCCTGCGCGACATCACCAAGCTGCGCGAAAAGGAATCCGAGGCGCTCTACAACGCGCGCGTGGCGCAGCGCAGCGAGCGCTTGCTGGCGGCCCTGACCGATGCGGTGCCGGTGATGCTGGTGCACCTGAACCGCGAGCTGCGCGTCACCTTCGCCAACGAGGCCTGCGCGCGCTGGCTGGGCCCGGCCTGGGCCATGGCCGAGGGCAAGACCCTGCACGAGCTGCTGCCGCCCGAGATCTACGAAGCCCGTCTGCCGCATGTGCAGCGCGCGCTGCGCGGCGAGACGGTGGAGTTCGTCTCCGAGCGCCAGACCGAGCAGGGTGGGCGCATCTTCAAGAACAGCTATGTGCCCGATCTCGATCCGCTCGGCCGTTGCGAGGGCGTCTATGCCGTCAGTGCCGATGTCACCGAGCTCAAACAGACCGAGGAGCGGCTGTCGGAACTGGCCTTCACCGACACCCTGACCGGACTGCGCAACCGGCGCTTCGTGGCCGACCGGCTGCCGCAGATGCTCTCGCGCGCGCGCCGCACCGGCCTGGGCGTGGGGGTCATCTACCTGGACATCGACCGTTTCAAGCGCGTCAACGACGAGCAGGGCCATGCCGTGGGCGACGCCGTGCTGCAAGAGTTCGCCCGCCGCCTGCGCGCTTCCACGCGTCTGCACGATGTGGCGGCCCGCTTTGCCGGCGATGAGTTCGTGGTGCTGCTGGAAGACCTGCGCCAGCCCGAGGACATGGTGGCCGTGGCCCAGAAGTTCCTGGCCGCGCTGCGCCCGAACTTCGAACCGGCCGACGGCGTGCGCCTGCAGGTCTCGGCCAGCCTGGGTCTGGCGTTCAGCACCAGCCCCGACACGCCGCCCGAGGCCCTGCTGCGCGAGGCCGATGCCGCGCTCTACGAAGCCAAGGCGCGCGGCCGCAACACCTATGTGCTGGGCGCCGGAGGCGCCAAGGTCATTCCGCTGGCGCGCGGCTGATCAGGCGCCGGCAAAGCGCTGCAGCGCCGCCTCCACCATGCCTTCCACGCTGCCGCTGCGGGCGCGCTGCTCGCGCAGCCACTGTGCGCCATTGCCCAGGTAGACGAGCTGCTGGATGTGCTCCAGCGCGGCCTCGCAGCCGAGCGCCTGCGCATGCGGCTGCAGCGCCTGCAGGGTGCGCAGCACGTCCTCGCGCAGCGAGATGGGCTCGTAGCTCTTCGGATGCACCAGCTGGCCATCCAGGCCGAAGCGGCAGGCCTGGAAGCGGTTGTAGGTGTAGACGAGGTAGTCGTCCTCGGCCGGCGGCGGCTCGCCGCCGTTCAAGAGATGGCGGCACAGGGCTTGCAGGTAGCAGGCCAGGGCGGCGGCGGTGTCGACGTCGAGCGGCGTGTCGCAGACGCGCAGCTCGATGGTGCCGTACTCGGGCTTGGGCCGGATGTCCCAGTAGAAGTCCTTCATCGACTTGACGACGCCGGTGTGCGTCATCTTTTCGAAGTACTCCTGCTCGAATTGGCGCCAGCTGAGGATGAAGGGCGCGCGCCCGCTCAAGGGGAAGGCGAACACCGAGTTCAGGCGCGCCGAGTGGAACAGGGTGTCCTGCCCCTGCACGAAGGGCGAGCTGGCGGCCAGGGCGATGAACTGCGGCACATAGCGGCTCAAGCTGTGCAGCAGGAACAGCGCTTCATCACCGCCGCGGCAACCCACATGCACATGCTGGCCAAAGATGGTGAACTGCTGCGCCAGATAGCCGTACAGGGCCGAGACCTGCTGGTAGCGCGCCTTCGGGTAGATGCGCTGTTCGCTCCAGCGCTGGAAGGGGTGGGTGCCGCCGCCGGCCAGGCCGACATTGAGCTTGCGCCCGGCTGCCAGCAGGGTGTCGCGGATGGCACGCAGCTGAGTCAGCAGCTCGTCGTGGCGGGTGTGGATGCTGGTGGCCACCTCGATCATGCTGGTGGTGATTTCGGGCGTCACCTGGCCGGGGAAGGGCGCACGGCCCAGCAGGGCCAGCATGTCGGTGCTGGCGGCCACCAGGTCCTGGTCGCTCAAGCTGAGCAGTTGCAGCTCCAGCTCCACGCCCAGACTGAGCGAGTCGGAATCCGAGAAGGGCAACAGGGCTTCGCTCATCACGTCTCTCCGCCCCAGCGCAGCGCCAACCGGGTGCAGACCGGCCCGGCCAGCTCCAGCACCAGGATGGCCGCGGCCAGCGGGGCCAACCGGTCCAGCAGATCGATCTGCAAATGGCGCGATTGCTCCAGCAGCAGCAGCGCGAAGGCCGAGAGCGGCATCAGCCCCAGGCCGGTCAGCGCGCCCTTGCGCGGCGTGGTGCCGCTGACATGGGCAAAGCCCGCCATCACCGCCGGCGTCACCAAGAGCCGCGTCAGCACCAGCGACAGGCCGAGCAGCAGGCCCTGGTGCACCTGGGCCAGATCGAGCCGCGAGCCGAGGTAGACGAACAGTGTCAGCGTCAGCAAGTCCCCCAGCGGCCCGAAGCCGCGCGCACTGCGCGCGAAAACCACGCGGCGGTGGCGGGCCGTCAGGCCAAAGGCCAGCGCCGCCACGATGGGCGAGCCCTGCAGCAGATGGCTCAGGCCCACCAGGCCGATGACGGCCAGGGCGTAGGGCAGGGTGCTGTCCGGGGCCTGCCCGGGCAGCCCGAGCAGCGCCGGCATGGCCACGCCGGCCAGCACACCCAAGACGGCCGAGAGCAGCAGCGCCCAGCCGCCGGCAAAGGCCGCTTGCGCCAGGCTGCCCGAGCTTTGGTAGACATGCACCGCCAGCACGGCCTTGAAGGCCAGCACCGCCAGCACGCAGCCCACCACGGCCACATGGATCAGGCGCTCGGCAATCTGGCCGGCTGCCTTCTCCTCGTTCAGCACCCGCACCAGCGCGGCGGGCGAGCTGGCCATGCCCAGCGCCGCCAGCAGCGCCGCACTGGCGGCATCGGCCCCCAGCCAGCGCGCCACGGCGCCAATGGCGAGGAAGCACAGCAGCGCGTCCACCAACGCGGCGCCGCCCAGCCAGGGGTTGTGGCGGAACCAGCGCAGATTGACGCGGTAGCCGAACTCGAACAGCAGCAGGCCGAAGGCGGTGTAAGCCACCAGGTCCAGGCCGGCGGCCTGTGCCGGCAGCCAGCCCAGCTGGGCCGGCGCGGCCACCACGCCCACCAGCGCATAGGCGCTGATGCGCGGCAAGCCCAGCATGCGGTGGGCGGTCTCCCCCAAGAGCCAGGCCAGCAGCAGCAGTGCGGGCCAGGCGAGGGTCGGCAGGGCGGCGAGAACGCCGGGATCGTCGAGCACCATGGCCCGAGCTTATTACCGGCTGCTGGCGAGCTCCTGCTCGGCCGCCTCAAGACCCTCATCGCGGCCGGCCCGCAGGGCCGCCAGGGTGCGCGGCACCACGCGGTCAGGCTGCAGGCCCACGCCTTCGAGCCGGCGCCCGTCCGGCAGGGACAGCGCGCGTTCGCTGACCGCCAGGCGGCCACCACCGGCCAGCTCCAGGTAGCGCTGGATGCCGAGCAGGCAGCCGCAGCTGGTTTCGCCCAGCACGCGGGCGCGGCCGGCATGCTGCAGCGCACCGGCCAGCATCTCGGCGCCGCTGGCAGAGGCCGCATCCACCAGCACGCGCAGCGGCCCGGCGTAGGCGCCCGGGCCGCCGGCACGGTGCAGCTGCACGCGCTGGCTGCCGCGCCAGCGCGTCAGCTGCACCGTCTGGTTCTCGGGCAGCAAGGGGTCAAGCACGCGCAGCGTCATGTCGAAATTGCCCCCGCCATTGCCGCGCAGATCCAGGATCAGGCCGGTGATCGGGGGCAGGTGGCGCAGCGTCTCCAGCAGATCGCCCTGGATGCGCGTGTCGAAGCGGTTCCAGCGCAGCACGCCCACGCCGCTGGGGCGCCGCTCGAAGCTCCAGCGCGGCGGCAAGTCCTGCTCCACGCGCTCCAGCTCCATGTCGAGCGGTTGGCCTTCGAGGTCCAGCCAGCGCAGCGCGACCCGACTGCCGGGTGGGCCGTCTAGCCATTGGCGCAGCGCTGTCAGCGCGCGGGCCTGCGGGGTGGAGCTCTGGCGGGTGCGCGCCAGGCGTTCGGCCCATTCGGCTTCGGCCGCGCGGCCCTGCCAGCTCAGCAGGCGCATGCCGGGGCGCAGGCCAGCGGCCGCGGCGGTGCTGCCCGGCTGCACGCGCTCGGCCACCCATTGGCCTTCGATGCGCGCCAGCGTGAAGCCCAGCGTGGGCCCGCGGTCGGCCACGCGGCGGCGCACATCGCGCGGGCCTTCCACCCGGGTGTGGGCATCGTGGCGTTCGCCAGCCACCCGATCGAGCGCCTGCCACAGGGCTTCGGGGTCGGGGTGGTCCGGTGCGTTCAGCACCGCGGCGCGGTGGCGTTCGCGGGCCAGCTGCCAGTCGGGCGGGGCGGGGTCGACATGGCGCTCGTCAATCGCCTGCCAGACCTGATCCATCAAGACCGCCCGCGCCGCGGCATCGCCGGGCGCGGGCGCGATGCCGGCGCAGCCTGCCAGCAGCAGCAGGGCGGCGCCGAGCAGGGCACGCATCACTTGGCGTGCA
>JBDHSJ010000003.1:0-52510 GCA_039808065.1 Burkholderiaceae bacterium
GTTGATCTGTAAAAATAGGAAAAAGGTTTGTGGTATGAAAAACATGTTATTTGGGGGTAAAGGAATGCGGGGGGTGAGCGGGTTAGCCTTTCTGGGGGGGTGGTTGGTGGGGTGGGGGGGGGGGGGGGGGGCAGCTGGGGTGCCTGTAACCGGTGGCGGCGGAGGGGAAGTGCCTGTTGCTGCGGTTAATGTTGCTGTTGCGCTGTCTAGTAGTACGGTTACGACCGTGACACCGGCCACAGTGACAGCAACTGTTAAGAACCGTGCGGGAGTTGGCATCCAAGGGCTGGTAGTCACGTTCACTACCACTCTTGGGCTTGGCGGCTTCAGCGCTCCCTCTGGGCTGACTGATGCCAATGGTGTCGCGACCGTGCAGCTTGCTCCGAATTCGAGTTCGGCGACTGGGGCTGACACAGTTGTGGCTAAAGTAAAAGTCAATGATGTTGAGTACACGGGTAGCACAGGTTTTCAGATGACCGCCACCAATGTGGCCATAGGCAGCTTTACAAGCGATGTGCCGTCTCTGGCAGCTTACGGTCAAACGAGCTTGACTGTTCAATTGTCAGGAACTAGCGCCGGTGCCCCGGTCAACGTTGCTGCAACTTCTAGTTGTGTGGTCAATGGAAAGGCCACTCTGACGCCCGCAAACATTACAACCACAACAGGGCGCGCAGTTTTTACCTATCGAGACAACGGCTGTGGGGCTATCGCAGCATCCGACGCTATTCAAGTGGTTGTAGCAGGAACAAGCTTGACAGCAAGCCTCAACATTGGATTGACTTCGCCCGCGGTTTCGGCAATCAGTTTTGTTTCTGCGAGTCCAGAGACTATATATTTGAAGGGTAGCGGTTATGTCGAGAATTCAAACGTTAAATTCAAAGTTGTTGACGCGAATGGGAATGGCGTACCTGAAAGGTTGGTGGAGCTTGAGCCTACCACGCTTGCAGGTGGCCTGCTGATCGATGGTGGCAGTGGAAAAGTAATCAAGAAGACCGATTCGAATGGCGAAGTAATTGTCCGCGTGAACTCCGGTACTGTTCCCACGCCGGTGCGTGTAAAGGCTACGTTGAGCAACAGTACGATTTCTACCGTGTCTAGCAGTTTGGCCATTGGCGTGGGTTTGCCGTCGCAATTGAACTTCTCGCTCTCGGCCCAGACTTTGAATATTGAAGGGTATAATCGAGATGGGACGACCAACACCTTTAATGTCATTGCGTCGGATCGAATGGGGAATCCGGTCCCGGATGGGACTGCCATCAATTTTGTAACTGAGAGTGGGCAGGTCGAAGCTACTCGTCAAACGGTTTTGAATAACGGTTTGTCGCGGACCGCTGCTAATTACATTAGTAGTAATCCAAGGCCGTTAGATGGTAGGGTGACGATTCTCGCATATGCACTAGGGGAGAAGTCTTTTCTCGATAGTAACGGTGATAACATTTACAGCCAAGGTGAGCCGTTCCAGGATCTCGGCGACGTATTCCTGGATCGCCTTTACAATTTCAATGCGGAAACGCAGGGTGGGTACAACAGTGTCGAGGACCAGTTCATTTCGCTAGGTTTGACCGGTGCGTTGGCCTGCAAGACGCCGGCGTCCTCGTTGCTGGACTTGAATGTAACGATGCCGTCAAGGCCGGGGACTTGCGTACAGAATTATGGTGATGGCAAGGCCTATGTGAGACGCGCCGTTGAGTTTGTTTTGTCGACTTCCGGTTCTGATCTTGTTTGGGGGGCGGTCGCACCGGAAGGTGATCAACAGAAGGCGGTTGGGGCGTGTCCGGGGGTTCGTAACCTTCTGGTTGGATACGACCAGAACGATCAGCCACTCAAGCAGCGCTTTATTAGGGTGAATGGGACACAACTCTTGGCCAGCACTCGGCGCGGTAGCATCTCATTTCTCCTTTCTGACGCAAATCCGGTTGCATATAATCCCATGCCCGCTGGCACGGCATTGGAAGTTGAAGCCACAACTGGAATGACCGTCCGGGTTGTTGACGGCACTCCCGTACCGAGCACCGGGAAGCCTAATGCAGCGAGCGTCGCATACGAGTTTGATCCGATTACCTTTCACGGCACACTCTTCCTTAAGTTGAAGGCGCCAAGTGGATTGGCTACCAGCGCGGCGATAACGATGGATTTGGCGGCAGACTCGGCTGCATACAAAGCCGTTCCTCTGGCCAATTGTCCGTGATTATTTGCCTGGTGGGTTTGCCTGGAAGCGGCAAATCCAGTGTGGCACGGCTACTCGGTCAGCACTACGGATGGGATACAGACGACACCGATTCGGTAATCGAATCTCTGTTGGGCTGTCCCATCCGGCAGTATTTTGAAAGCAATGGGGAAGCTGCTTTCCGCGAACTTGAAGCGCATGTGCTTCAGCAGCAGGTGATGCGCCCCGGCCCGTTGGTGCTGGCGACGGGAGGCGGTGTTGTTTTGCGGCCTGAGAACCGAGAGCTGTTGCGAAAACACTGTCTAGTTTTCTATTTGCGCAGCACTCCCGAAGAGCTCGCACGCCGGCTCCGGCACGACAGCAAACGTCCTTTGTTGCAGGGGGTTGATGCATTGCGAAAGCTCCGTGAGCTCGCCGCCGTACGAGACCCGCTGTACCGACAGACCGCGCACTATGTCGTTGATGCCAATCGCCCCACGGTTTGGGGCTTGGTCCATTGGATCTGCATGCAACTGGAGCTGGGCGGGCACCTCGTGCCGCCGAATAGACTCGGTGCATGAGTACTTCCTTCGCGTTTAGCCTGGGGGCGTTTGACGCTCGATGTGCATCGGTGCAGTCGCTGCGCATTGAGCTGGATAGTCGTAGCTATCCGATCCAAATTGGGCAGCTTCGGTGGCCTGATAGTCTTGCGGAAGCCCGATTGGGCGGCCCTTTGGCCGTCGTAGTCAGCAACCCTGTGGTTGCACCGCAGTACGCCGGCAGTCTGGTGGCGGCGCTGCGCTCCAAGTTCGCGACGGTCGAGGTGCATATCGTGCCTGACGGTGAATCGGCCAAGGAATGGGGCAGCTTGCAGGCGATTCTTACAAAGTTGGCGGACTTGGGCGCTGACCGCAATGTCGTGCTCTTCGCCCTTGGCGGTGGAGTGATCGGAGACCTCACTGGGTTTGCCGCTGCGATTTACATGCGGGGTGTGCGCTTTGTGCAGGTTCCCACCACGCTCCTGGCCCAGGTCGATTCTTCGGTGGGCGGCAAGACGGGCATCAATCTGCCGCAGGGCAAAAATCTGGTCGGAGCCTTCCATCAGCCGCAGGCGGTTTGGGCGGATCTGGATGTGCTCGACACGTTGCCGGCGCGGGAGTACAGCGCTGGGTTGGCCGAAGTCTTCAAATACGGCCCGCTTGCTGACCCGCTCTTTTTCGAGTGGCTGGAGCGGAATGTTGATGCGCTGATGCAGCGTGACCGCACCGCACAAGTGGTCGCCATTCGGCGCTCCTGCGAAATCAAAGCTGCAGTGGTTGCCGCTGATGAGCGGGAGGGTGGCGTTCGGGCCATATTGAACTTTGGTCATACTTTTGGACATGCGCTGGAAGCGGGCCTGGGCTACGGAACCCTGCTGCACGGTGAGGCGGTGGCTTTGGGCATGATGATGGCGACCGAGCTCTCGATCCGGGCGCTTGACCTTGACCCGCAATTGCTAGGACGACTCCGCTCACTCCTGGAGCGGGCTCAACTTCCAGTTCGTGCGCCGTACCTCGACCCAAGCCGCTTTCTGCAACTGATGCGCGGTGACAAGAAGGCTGCGGCTGGTGCCATCCGGTATGTGTTGATTCCCGAGTTGGGGCGGGCTTGCCTGCAAGAGGCGCCCGATGCACTGGCGCTGGAGGCGATCGCAAGCCACAGCGAAACCACTGCAGGGTGAAGACAGGCCTGGCGTCCTATGCGTGTGACCCGCAGCAAACGCGGGGCCGCAGGTTTGCTGAGCAATCAGCCTGGGACCGCGACGATTTCCAGCGGGATCGTGACCGCATCGTGCACTGCTCGGCGTTCAGGCGCCTCGTCTATAAGACCCAGGTCTTTCTGAACCATGAAGGGGATTTGTTCCGTACGCGGCTGACCCATTCTCTGGAAGTGGCTCAGCTGGCGCGTTCGATGGCGAGGAACCTCCAACTGAACGAGGATCTGACCGAGGCCATCGCGCTGGCACATGATCTCGGCCACACGCCGTTTGGGCACGCGGGGCAAGACACCTTGAATGCGTGCATGGCGTCGCAAGGGGGGTTCGAACACAACCTGCAAAGCCTGCGGGTGGTGGACCGACTGGAGCGTCGCTACGCTCAGTTTCCTGGCTTGAACCTCTGCTTCGAAACGCGCGAGGGCATCCTCAAGCACTGCAGTGCCCAGAACGCGCGGCTGCTGGAGGCGGAAGAACCTGGTGGCGTGGCGGAGCGCTTTCTGGCTGGGCGGCAGCCGAGCCTGGAGGCCCAGCTTTGCAACCTGGCCGACGAGTTGGCGTACTGTGCCCACGATGTCGATGACGGTGTGCGCTCCGGTTTGCTGTGCGCCGAAGACTGGCTGGCGCAACCCTTCTTGGCGGAGCTGGTGCGCACGGTGCGGAGCGAACAAGAGCACCCGCTCAGTGACAGAGTGCTGCTCTACACCACCTTGCGGCGGCTCTTGCGAACCGGCGTGCAAGACTTGGTGCGGGCAACGCAAGAGCGTTTGCGTAGTTCTGGCGTGGCGAGCGTTGACGATGTTCGGGGGGCTCCTCCGCTGGTCGGATACGGCGCGGAAGTTGCCACGCAATTGCGCCAGCTCAAGCAGTTTCTCTTTGCGAGGCTGTACCGGCATCCGCAAGTGGAGTCGCAGCGCGTCCTGGCCCAAAGACTCCTGGCGGACTTGTTTGCGATTTATATGCAAACAGGGGTTCCAGAAGCCCGAGAAGCGGACCGTGCGCGGAGCGTGGCCGACTATTTGGCCGGCATGACGGACCGGTTCGCCATCCGGGAGCACGAGCGTTTGACCGGCCAACGCCTGTTTGAGGCGACTTGAGAGCCGCCTGGCTCCAAAATGGGGCCAGAGTCACAAAGCCTTAGGCCATGGCACGCCAAGCCCGATTGATCGTTCCCGGTGCGCTGCAGCACGTGCTGCAACGTGGTAACAACCGACAGCTCGTCTTCCTGGACGATGATGACCGCCTCCAATACCTGATGGCTCTGCGGGAGGCGACGCGCCTGCATGGTGTGCGGGTGCACGCCTATGCGTTGATGGCCAACCATGTGCATTTGCTGGTGACACCCCAGGCCGAGGGCAGCCTGGCCCGAGCGATGCAGACCCTGGGCCGCCGCTACGTGGCATCCTTCAATCGGCGCCACGCCCGCAGCGGCACGCTCTGGGAAGGGCGGTTCCGCACCATGCTGGCTGAAGACGCCCCCTACTTTGAGATGCTGCTGCGCTACGTTGAGCTGCAGCCTGTGCGAGCCGGGCTCTGCGAGAGCGCCGTGGACTACCGCTGGAGCAGCGCGGCCCATCACCTCGGGCAGCGGCGAGACTCGCTGATCAGCGAGCACCCCTGCTACTGGGCGATGGGCAACACACCGTTTGAACGCGAACTGCGCCATAGGCAGGGTCTGTTGGATGGGGTGCCGTTGGAGCTCCTGGAGCGCATCCGGAAACAGGTGCACAGCGGGTGGCCCTTGCTGACACCTGCAGGTGTGCGCTCATTGGCGGCGCTGACCGGTCGCCCTCTCGCTCCCAGGCCGGTTGGCCGGCCCCGCCGCCCAAATACTGTGTCCCCATTTAATGGCGAAGTCTGAGTTGCTGACTTCTGTTCTGCACTCTGACCCTAATTTGTTTCGGCTCGGTTACGGCCGGCTTGGCGCTAGGCTTCGGACAACCCCGAGTTGGAGTCGCACATGCCTGATCACGCCCACCTGTCACCCCATCTGAACGAGCGCCAAGCTCTGGCCGAATCCGGCATGTATCGGCCCGAAGCTGAAAAGGACGCCTGCGGTGTCGGTTTCGTGGCCCACATCAAAGGGCAACGCTCGCACGCCATCGTCGAACAGGGTCTGAAGATCCTGGAGAACCTCGATCACCGGGGCGCAGTCGGCGCCGACAAGCTGATGGGCGATGGCGCAGGCATCCTGATTCAGATTCCGGATGAGTACTACCGGGCGGAGATGGCTGCCCAGGGTGTGAACCTGCCGCCTCCGGGCGAGTACGGCGTCGGCATGATCTTCCTGCCCAAGGAGCATGCCTCACGCCTTGCCTGCATCCAGGAACTGGAACGTGCCGTCAAGGCCGAAGGCCAGGTGCTGCTGGGCTGGCGCGATGTGCCGGTGGACCGCGACATGCCGATGTCCCCCACGGTGCGCGAGAAGGAGCCCATCCTCAAGCAGATCTTCATCGGCCGCGGCCCGGATGTCATCGTGCCCGACGCGCTGGAGCGCAAGCTCTACGTGATCCGCAAGACCGCCAGCTCCGCCATCCAGGCGCTCAAGCTCACGCACAGCCGCGAGTACTACGTGCCCTCGATGAGCTGCCGCACCATCATCTACAAGGGCCTTCTGCTGGCCGATCAGGTCGGCACCTATTACAAGGACTTGCAGGATCCGCGCGTGGTTTCCGCGCTTGCCCTGGTGCACCAGCGCTTCTCCACCAACACCTTCCCGGAGTGGCCCTTGGCCCACCCCTACCGGATGGTTGCGCACAACGGCGAAATCAATACGGTGAAGGGCAACTTCAACTGGATGCGCGCGCGCGAAGGGGTCATGAAGTCGCCCGTGCTGGGCGAGGACCTGAAGAAGCTGTACCCGATCAGCTTCGAATACCAAAGCGACACCGCCACTTTCGACAACACGCTTGAGCTATTGGTGATGGCCGGCTATCCGCTCGCCCATGCCGCCATGATGATGATCCCGGAGGCCTGGGAGCAGCATGAACTCATGGATGAGCGCCGCCGTGCTTTCTATGAGTACCACGCCGCCATGATCGAACCCTGGGACGGCCCGGCCGCCATGGTGTTCACCGATGGCCGCCAGATCGGCGCCACGCTGGACCGCAATGGCCTGCGCCCGGCGCGCTACATCGTCACCGACGACGATCTCGTGGTGCTGGCCTCCGAGAGCGGCGTGCTGCCGATTCCGGAAAACAAGATCGTCAAAAAGTGGCGCCTGCAGCCCGGCAAGATGTTCCTGATCGATTTCGAGCAGGGGCGCATCGTCGAGGACGACGAACTCAAGGCCCAACTGGCGAGCAGTCGGCCGTACCGCCAGTGGATCGAAAACGTCCGCATCAAACTGGACGGCATCGCCGTCCCGCCGGCCGAGCCTGCGGCCTTTGAGGACAGCCTGCTCGACCGCCAGCAGGCCTTCGGCTACACGCAGGAAGACATCAAGTTCCTGCTCAGCCCGATGGCCGCCACGGGTGAAGAAGGTATCGGCTCGATGGGCAATGACTCGCCCCTGGCCGTATTGAGCGACAAGAACAAGCCGCTCTACAACTACTTCAAGCAGCTGTTTGCGCAGGTCACGAACCCGCCGATCGATCCGATCCGCGAGGCCATCGTGATGTCGCTGAACAGCTTCATCGGCCCCAAGCCGAACCTGCTGGACATCAACGCCATCAACCCGCCGGTGCGCCTGGAGGTGGAGCAGCCGGTGTTGAGCTTCGAGGACATGGCGCGACTGCGCGACATCGCCCGCCACACGCACGGCAAGTTCAACAGCTACGAACTGGACATCACCTACCCGGTGGAGTGGGGCAAGGAAGGTGTCGAGGCCAAGATCGCCAGCCTGTGTGCCGAGGTGGTGGACGCGCAGAAGAGCGGCCACAACATCATCCTGATCACCGACCGCAAGGCCAATCGGGCCCAGGTCGCCATCCCGGCCCTGCTGGCGCTGTCGGCCATCCACCACCACCTGGTGCGTGAGGGCCTGCGCACCACCGTTGGCCTGGTGGTGGAGACCGCTTCGGCCCGCGAAGTACACCACTTCGCGGTGCTGGCCGGCTTCGGTGCCGAGGCGGTGCACCCCTATCTGGCGATGGAAACCCTGGTCAGCCTGCACAAGGAGCTGCCGGGTGACTTGAGCGCGGAGAAGGCGCTCTACAACTACACCAAGGCCATCGGCAAGGGTCTCTCGAAGATCATGTCCAAGATGGGCATCAGCACCTACATGTCCTATTGCGGTGCGCAGATCTTCGAAGCCGTGGGCCTGCAGAAGGTTCTGGTGGACAAGTACTTCCGCGGCACGCCCACGCAGGTGGGTGGCATTGGCATCTTCGAAGTGGCCGAAGAAGCCTTGCGCATGCACCGCGCTGCATACGGCAACGACCCCGTGCTGGCCCACGCCCTGGATGCCGGCGGTGAATACGCCTGGCGCACCCGCGGCGAAGAGCATATGTGGACGCCGGACGCGATTGCCAAGCTTCAGCACAGCACGCGCGCCAACAGCTTCGAGACCTACAAGGACTATGCGCAGATCATCAATGACCAGAGCCGCCGCCACATGACGCTGCGCGGCCTGTTCGAATTCAAGTTCGACCCGGCCAAAGCCATCGCCCTCGAAGAGGTGGAGCCTGCCGCCGAGATCGTCAAGCGATTCGCCACGGGGGCCATGTCGCTGGGCTCCATTTCCACCGAAGCCCACACCACGCTGGCCATCGCGATGAACCGCATCGGTGGCAAGTCCAACACGGGCGAGGGCGGCGAGGATCCGGCGCGCTATCGCAGCGAGCTCAAGGGCATTCCGATTGCAGACGGCACCAAGGTCAGCGAGGTGATCGGCGCCAAAGTTGTCGAGGCCGACTACACGCTCAAGGGCGGCGACAGCCTGCGGTCGAAGATCAAGCAGGTGGCCTCGGGTCGTTTCGGCGTCACGACCGAGTACCTGGTCAGCGCCGATCAGATCCAGATCAAGATGGCCCAGGGCGCCAAGCCGGGTGAGGGTGGTCAGCTGCCCGGCGGCAAGGTCAGCGAGTACATCGGCTTCCTGCGCTACTCGGTGCCGGGCGTGGGCCTGATCAGCCCGCCGCCGCACCATGACATCTACTCGATCGAGGATCTCGCGCAGCTGATCCACGACCTGAAGAACGTCAATCCGCGCGCCGACATTTCCGTCAAGCTGGTCAGCGAAGTGGGCGTGGGCACCATTGCCGCCGGTGTGGCCAAGTGCAAGGCCGACCATGTGGTGATCGCCGGCCACGATGGCGGCACCGGCGCTTCGCCCTGGAGCTCCATCAAGCACGCCGGCACGCCCTGGGAGCTGGGCCTGGCCGAGACGCAGCAGACCCTGGTGCTGAACCGCCTGCGCAGCCGCATCCGCGTGCAGGTGGATGGCCAGCTGAAGACCGGCCGCGACGTGGTGATCGGGGCGCTGCTGGGCGCCGACGAGTTCGGCTTCGCCACCGCGCCGCTGGTGGTGGCCGGCTGCATCATGATGCGCAAGTGCCACCTCAATACCTGCCCGGTGGGCGTGGCCACGCAAGATCCGGTGCTGCGTGCCAAGTTCAGTGGCCAGCCGGAGCATGTCGTCAACTACTTCTTCTTCATTGCCGAAGAAGTGCGTGCGCTGATGGCCCAGCTGGGTGTGCGCAAGTTCGACGAACTGATCGGTCGTGCCGAGTTGCTGGACATGAAGAAGGGCATTGCCCACTGGAAGGCGCAAGGCCTGGATTTCGGCCGCGTGTTCCATCGCCCCACCGTGCCGGTCGAGGTGCCGCGCTACCACGTCGAGGCCCAGGACCATGGCCTGCACAAGGCCTTGGACAACAAGCTGATCCAGCGCTGCCTGCCCGCACTGGAAAACGGCGAACGCGTGCAGTTCATGGAGGATGCGCGCAACCTGAACCGCTCCGTGGGTGCCATGCTCAGCGGCGAGTTGATCCGGCGCCGCCCGGAAGGCCTGCCGGACCACAGCATCTTCATGCAGATGGAGGGCACGGGTGGCCAGAGCTTTGGCGCCTTCCTGGCCGCGGGCATCACGCTCTACCTCATCGGTGACGCCAACGACTATGCGGGCAAGGGCCTCTCCGGCGGCCGCGTGGTGGTGCGCCCGTCGATCGACTTCCGCGGCGATGCCGGCAGCAACATCATCGTGGGCAACACGGCTCTGTATGGCGCCACCAGCGGTGAGGCCTTCTTCCGCGGCGTGGCGGGCGAGCGCTTTGCGGTGCGCCTCTCAGGGGCCACGGCGGTGGTTGAAGGGACCGGGGACCATGGCTGCGAGTACATGACCGGCGGCACTGTGGTGGTGCTGGGCAAGACCGGCCGCAACTTTGCCGCTGGCATGAGCGGTGGCGTGGCCTATGTGTACGACGAGGACGGGCAGTTCGCCAAGCGCTGCAATCCCGCCATGGTGGCCCTGGACAAGGTGCTGCCCCGCGAGGAGCAGGAGAGCACGCAAGACCCGGCCACCTGGCACCACATCGACCGCAAGGCCGAGCCCGACGAGGCCATCCTGAAGCGATTGATCGAAGCGCACCACAAGTGGACCGGTTCGCTGCGCGCACGCCAGCTGCTTGATCACTGGGCTGACAGCCGTGCCAAGTTCGTCAAGGTCTTTCCGCACGAGTACAAGCGGGCGCTGGCCGAGATGGCGAGCAAGAAGCTCAGCCGTGCGGCCGTCGAAGAAGCCGCCGAAGTGGTGGCCAAGGCCAAGGCCGTCAAGTCCGGTGCCGCGCGCGCAGCCGCCAAGTAAGCGAGTCAAGGAAAGCAATCATGGGAAAAGTCACCGGCTTCATGGAGTACGAGCGCCTGGAAGAGGGCTACGAGCCCGTCAAGGTGCGCCTCAAGAACTGGAAGGAATTCGTCATCGCCCTTTCGGCCGAGGACAGCAAGACGCAGGCCGCACGCTGCATGGACTGCGGCACGCCCTTCTGCAACAACGGCTGCCCGGTCAACAACATCATTCCGGACTTCAACGACCTCGTGTACCGCCAGCAGTGGCAGCAGGCCATCGAGGTGCTGCACAGCACGAACAACTTCCCCGAGTTCACCGGACGCGTCTGCCCGGCGCCCTGCGAGGCCGCCTGCACTTTGAACGTGAATGACGACGCGGTCGGCATCAAGTCGATCGAGCACGCCATCATCGACCGCGCGTGGGCCGAAGGCTGGGTCCAGCCCCAGCTGCCCGCGCACAGGACCGGCAAGAAGGTCGCAGTCGTCGGCTCGGGCCCGGCCGGCTTGGCCGCCGCGCAACAGCTGGCACGCGCTGGCCATAGCGTCACGGTGTTCGAGAAGAACAGCCGCATTGGCGGTCTGCTGCGCTACGGCATCCCCGACTTCAAAATGGAGAAGTCCCACATCGACCGCCGTGTGGCCCAGATGCAGGCCGAGGGTGTCGAGTTCCGTGTCAATACCCTGGTGGGCGAACTACCCAAAGACGGCCCGGCTGCCAGGGTGACCAACGACGCCACCACCGTGGTGACAGCGGCCCAGCTGCAGGCCGAATTCGACGCCGTGCTGCTGGCCGGCGGCGCCGAGACTCCGCGTGACCTACCCGTGCCCGGCCGCGAACTCGAGGGTGTGCATTTCGCCATGGAGTTCCTGCCGCAGCAGAACAAGGTCAACGCCGGCGACAAGCTCAAGGACCAGATGCGTGCCGACGGCAAGCATGTGATCGTGATCGGCGGCGGTGACACCGGCAGCGACTGCGTGGGCACCAGCAACCGGCACGGCGCCGCTTCGGTCACCCAGTTCGAGCTGATGCCCCAGCCGCCCGAAGTGGAAAACCGCCCGTTGACCTGGCCCTACTGGCCGATCAAGCTGCGCAGCAGCTCCAGCCACGAAGAAGGCTGCGACCGCGTCTTCTCCATTGCCACCAAGTCATTCAACCCGGGTACGGGCAAGGACAAGGGCCGCATCAAGAGCCTCACCACCGTGCAGCTGGAGTGGCAGGGCGGCAAGTTCAAGGAAGTGCCGGGCAGCGAAAAGGAATGGAAGGCCGACCTGGTGCTGCTCGCCATGGGCTTCACGGCCCCGGTGGCCACCGTGATGGACACCTTCAACGTGGCCCGCGACGGCCGCGGCAACGCCCTGGCCAGCACCGACGCGCACAGCGGCTACGCCACCAGCGTGCCCAAGGTCTTTGCTGCCGGCGACATGCGCCGCGGGCAAAGCCTGGTGGTGTGGGCGATCCGAGAGGGGCGGCAGGCGGCGCGGGCGGTGGACGAATACTTGATGGGCACATCCGTGTTGCCGCGCTGATCCCGATCGGAAATGAAGAGGGCGCCCCGCGGGGCACCCTCCTATTTGTGCTGCGCTACTTTGTTCAGCGCGAGCGGGGGATTTCGCGCCAGTTCAGCCGACGCGGAGCGTTCGCGTTGCTCAGGTCAGCTTCCGGCGTGCCGCGCTTGCCGCTGTTGTCGCCAAAGTACAGGCGGGGCTTCCCAACCACGCTGCGGAAGCCAAGGTCGACGATCACCCCACTGAGGTTTTCGACGTAGCCCTTGGGTTTGCCTGCCTCCATCAATCGGCTCGAACCCGTGCCGAGATCCAAGGCATAAAGCCGGCTGGACCCCGAGGGCGCGCACACGTTGTCCGATGTGGGTTTCATGGTGGAGAAAGCCACGATGCCGTTGTACGAACTGGAGTCGCTGATCACCCGCCAACCATCGCCACCACCCACTGCGGACTCACCCAGGTCCAGGTACCAACCGAGCTTCTTGGTGTAGTCCTGGGTCAGCTTCTTGGTGAGGTCGTCGCGCTTGGTCAGGTCTTCGTCCTTGATCGGGTAGTCGAATCCACTGGGAAGATCGCTTTCGTTCCAGAACTTGGCGTTCACCCCGTCGACGATGGCATAGAAGCGTTGCTTCTGCTTGTCGGCCAGATCGGTGTCTGACAGCAGCTTGCCGGTGCCGATCGTGACCCAGCGGCGCAGGGTGCCAGGTTGCACCACCACCAGTGGCTTGGCTGTGACGGGGAGCGGATCGCCCTTGACATCGGTCAGCTCGGCCAACTTCACCGGGGCGCTGTAGGCGCCGGAACTCTTGGTCAGGTCCACACGCCAAAGGTTACCGAGCAGGTCGCCAAAGTACAGCGCATCGGCGGTACCGTCGGTCACGTCGGGCACGAAGGCCTGCAGCGCAGATACGCCTGCAGGCTTGGCGTCGCTGCCCTCGGGGGTCGAGATGGTTTCCAGCAACTCGCCCGTGCGCGGATTCACGATGAAGACATGACCCTTGCCACCCGGGTTGTTATGGCCCGACGGCAGGAACACGACCCAGCCGTACTTGGCAGTCTTCACCACCACGGGCTCGCCGTAGCTGTAGCCCATCTTGGTGTCGGTGAACTCCCAAAGCACGCGTTTCACGGCTTCGGCCTCGCTGGTCACGCCCAGCGGGTTCGTGATGTCCAGTGCGTAGTAGCTGCGGCCCCCTTTGCCCAAACCGCCGATGAGCATGGAGCGCCAGTCCGTCCCGCTTCCACCAACAGTCTTGCCGAAGTCGACATCGGCATTCATCGGGGGGGCGTCGACCTGGTTGTAGTGCGTGAAGTCCGGGTTGCCCAGCGAAGCGAGACCGTCCTTGGTAGGGTCGCCGCTCGGACCGCTGAATAGGCTGCTGGGCACGTAGGCGAAGACCTCTTTGCCCGCGTCAGTTCCAGTCAGGCTGCCGTTGACGGCGTGCACCATGCCTTGATTCGTCCCGACATACACCATGGTGGGCCGGCTCTTGTAGTCCGTCCGGAACTTGGAATAGCCCGGGTTGGCTGCATCTCCGTAGGGGAAGGTGGGCTGGCTAACCGGGCGGGGGCGCGATTGCACGATGTCGCCCACCAGCGAAGCGCGTGTACGGTAGGCCTTGGCAGAGCCAGAGTCGGTTGACGTGGTTTCATCCTTGCGGTCACCGCGCAAGTAGTTCAGGTAGCGAGACTTGTCGTCGCCCGCGATGTACGGGGTGTCGAGCTTGTCATACAAAGCCGCGGGCAGGCCAACAGCGGTGAATGCGACGCCTTTCTTGGCCACAGGGTCGTAGCTTGCGATGTTGCGTTTCGTGCTCCAGCCCGTGCCCGAAGCCTGGGTGGCCAGAACCGCTGAAAACTTCCACTTGGAGGCCAAGGACGGCGCGCCGGAGTCCTTGTCATAGGTCACCTCGCTGGCCTCCAACTCGCCGGTCCACGTGTCAGCCTTGTAGTTGGTGGCGAAGCTGCTGGTGCCTGTCAGGGCCACCTGCGGCAGGGCGGTCGAGAAGGCGCTGGAGGTAGCGCCGGCCTTGCTGGCAATGCTGGCGAACGCCTTGGTCAGACCAGTCACCATCTGGTCCGCTCGGGCCGCGGTGAAGTAGTTGTCGGGGCGCTTGGCGCCGCTGGGCACCGTGTCCGTGGTGGTGTACCACCAGCCCTGGTCGATGTCCGTGGCCCGCGCCACCGGATCAAAGTTGTCCGGCACCGAGAAGCCGCCGTACTTGGCTGCCAAGTAAAACTGATTATTGGCTTTGAATGTGCCGTACTCGAGCACATCCAACCAGTACGTTTGGATCGACTGACGTTCGGTCATGTCAGCCCGGATGTCGCCCGTGTTCATGAGGTAGGCAAGGCCCGCCATCAAGGCGCCGTTGTTGTTGCAACAGCCTCCATAATTCTGCGTGGCACCCAGGCTGCTGCCCAGCCCGTGCAGCAGGCCGACTTTATTGGTAAACGCCACCGAATCCATGGTGATGCTGCCACTGCCAGCAATGATGCTGTTGTCGGCGCTCACCTCGGCCGGCTTGGTGGGCTCGGAGGAGCCGGTTGCGCCAGGCAAGTTGCGGTCGGCGTGCGTGTTCACATCGCCAATGCCGAGGATGAAATTCTTCTGGCAGCTGTACTGAATCGGATCTTTCCAGTCGGTGATGACGGGGAAGCCATCGATATAGGTGGTCTTGGTGGCAGCGCTAGCGGCGGACATATTCGTCCAAGCCGGCACGTTGCCAAGGTTGCGGAAGTAGCGTGTAGCTGCGTAATACAGCTCACCCACTGGGTCGTAAGTCTTGTAATTGCCGGGGGTGATCTGCCCGAACTTGTTCAGGTAGTTCATGACACCGCTATTGCTCACCGTGACGCCAAACGTCGTACTGGTGTCCGAGGCCTCGCTGGCATTCGGATTGGTGAGCATCACCCCGGTAGTAGCGCTCCATTCGGCCGCTGTGTTTGTAGTGTCCACGCTGCCCGGCACTGGCATTGTTGGACCAATGAATTTCTGACGGGCGCGTAACACCCCCCCGTCTCGGCTCAAGTTGCTGTCGTTCAGGTAACCAAACACGCTGTAGCGCATCCGATCTTTGTAGGACTGCATCAGGCCCTCGGGCTTGTACTCGCCAGACGGGTACTTCACGCAGTTGGATTCCAGGCCGCCGGCCGCAGCCGACTTGTCACAGACGCGAACGCGTACGAACAGATCGTAAATCTTGCCGTTCTCGACTCCCGCTGGCGTCTTGAACGGACCCGTGAGAGAGCCGCTGAAGTCATTGGCTGACGGACCACCCACCACAAAACGCATGCGATTGCCGCGGGTGCGCACGCTCATCGCGAAGGTTGAAGATGAGAACGGAGTCGCCTGGCTGAGAGCCGTCGCATTATTCAGGTAACTGATTGGGAAATTGCTGTCGCCGCCCTGGTTGCCGCTCCACGCTTTCTCCAGTACGGTGAGGTTGTCCGTGTCGATGGAGCGATAGCCGCCCGTAAGCGCCCAGCGGAAGGGGTCGATGGTCTGCATCGTCGCCCAATTCAGGAAATTACCGCTCCACTTGCTACTACAGGTCCGGGCCGTCGCCTTGCCAACCGGGTAGAAGTAGTTGTCGTCGCTGGTGCCCGGGGTGTAAACCGCCGGCTTGCCGTCGTCGGTGTCGCTCGTCCACTGATAGTCGTAGCACTTGTCCGGGTCAAAATATCCGATGTAAGTGTTGGCTGAGGAGTAGGTGCGGGTGGGGTGCGCCACGCTGATTGCGGTGGGGAACTCCACCGACACCGTGAGCGCCAGGTTGCCCGGCACGTTTACGCTGTTGAAGATCGGGCGGTCGGCCAGCTTGGTCTGAGCCATCACTGAAGTGCACAGGCACAGCGCGGCGGCAGAGACGGCGGTGCGGCGAAGGGATCGCAAGGTTGGCATGAAGAACTCCTTGTCGCGTGGGAGCCGGGCTCAGTTTGCGAAGGTGGTTTGAAAAAAGGATTCGGTGCCGCGGGGGCCGCTCACGCGGACGGTGACGCGGTAGACCGGTTGCAGCGGGTTGGCGCCTTCGCCACCGGCGGAACTGCGGGCGGCATTGATCTGCTCGTTGGCGCTGGATCCATCAATGCGTGTGCCGGCCATCGAGCACTTGGTTTCGTTGGCTGGACCTGCGTGCCCCGCAATGCACATCCGATCTACCAGGTAGCGAATGCTCACCCCCAATTTGTCGACCTTGATGTCATTGCTCGTTGTACCTACGGCTGCGAACTTGCTGTCGTCGAGCAAGGCCTCGGGGATACCGTGTGTGGTGCTGGTGAGTAGCGAGGCGCTGTAGTTCGACGACTTCAATGACGTCTCGCGCGTCAATGCGTCCTTCAGGGCGCCATCCGAAAAGGCGTCGTAGACAGTTTGGACGGCGCGCTCACTCTGGTTCACCAAGTCGCGCTTGAAGCCGTAGTTGCCGGCGCCGAAGAGCGTGGTCTGCATGGAGCGCACCATGACCACGCCACCGATAAGCAGCACGACCAACGCAATAAGAGCAAACAGCAGCACGGCGCCTTGCTGCTTGCGGCCTGCTGGGGAATGACGCAGGGGCTTCATCTTTACCAACCTCTGGAGGCGATCATGGTGTTGCGCAGGGGCACGGTGAACTCATAGGTGCGTACGCGCAGCCGTCGTTCTTCATCGGTGAGGGTGCGATCCACGTTCAGGGCCTTGTCTTTCAGGTCGGCGAACAGAGTCAGCGACTCAGGGCTGACCGCATCGCGTTCCAAGAGATCGCCGCGGAGCATCATTCCCACGCGAACTGCCAGCACATTTAGAAGTTGGGCCTGGCGGGCAGGCGTGCCATCGGTCAGTTGTTCGGCTTTCCAACCATCGGCCGTGGGGGACACCCAACTGTCCACACGACCATCCGAGTTGGTGTCGATGCCATATAGTGCGCGAAGCATTAGCACACCTTCGCCAATCACGACTGGCGCGTCAGTGCCGTTGATCTGCAACACGTCCAGGCTGTACAGCACGCCCTTGTCATCGTGGCCAACCAGCAGAAAGCGCGGAGGGTTGTTGCTGGTGTTGCCAATGAGGGAAACCTCGGTCAGGTTGCCTGTGCTGAAGCCTGCCAGATCCAGCGTGTCAATCGTTCCGGCCGCATAGGTTCCGCCAAACTCCAGCAGGGTGTTGGTGCCGCCTGCATAGCCAGGCTTGAGTTGCTGCACCATGCAATCCCTGCCCGTTTCGGAGATCAACGCCAAGTCACCCGCCTGCACTCCCAATGAATTGGGCACACCCAACTGGGCGCTCTTGGCGGAGTTCGGTTTGGCCGTGAAGCCCACCTCCGCCATGCCGGCCGTGCCAGACATCACTTGCAGGACGTCACTGCCATCCGGGCCGGCGCCACCGTGAATGAGGAACGTGGCGCCGCGAATGGTGCCGGGTTCATCGGCGGGAACCGACGCAAAGGGCGCTTTGAAGGCGCTGCCTCGCGGGAGGATCTGCACACCGTCCCGAGCCACATGCAACCTGCAGCCCAGGATCCCGCGCCAAGCCTGCGCCAATCCTGAACCCGCGCTACGCAAGTCACGGTCCAGCGTGGAACTGGCATAGGCACTGGATTGAGCGACATCGTTGATGCCCGTGACGCTGCGGCGAATCCGATCCTGCCGGATCATCATCTGAGTGATGGCAAGGATCAGCACCATGCCGATCACCACGGCCACCATCAGCTCCACCAGAGAGACGCCCTGGATGCGATTGGGGTGCCTGATCATGGGGCGGAAGGCGCTGAGGCCACGGTTTGCACGGGGAGCATGACGTCAGTCACAAACACGCTGCTGGCACCGTCGGAGCGAGGCGGCGTCCAACTCACGCTGATGCGGGCGACGTCGCCATCGATGGCGACTGAGCCTTCGCCACCTGGAAGGCCGTAGGCCGTGGGGTCAGAGGCTCTCGCTTGCCAGGCTTCGATCTGATCTGCAGGGAGATTGACGGATCCGAAGCTCCACATGGCCGAAGCCAGCTCGCCGGCCAGCAAAGAGGCTCGTTGCATGTCCTCTGCTTCATTGCTGAGCTGCACGGTGCGGGCCTGTAAGGAGACCAGGCCGAGCAAGGCAAATGAAATCAGTAGCACCGCAACCAGTACTTCGAGCAGCGAGAACCCTCGCTGAGATTGGGGATTTGGCGTTGCAGACATGGCGCTCAGGGGCATCCGTCCGGTGAAGACGAGGTGTAAGTCTTGTTGGGGTCGCACAGTCGGACGCTGCCGGCGCTGGTGACACGCACACGCAGCGGGCGGTCTGAACCGCCACTGCTGACATTGAGGGCTTGCTCCGCGGCTACGGTGCACGCGTCATCCACCATGCCCGTCTCCGTCTTCGGCACGGCCTCCTGACGACCTTCAACGCCGAAGCAGATGGCCGCTGGACCGGATACGTCCACTGGGTTGCCGGTAGTTTCTGCGCTGGATCCGCACTGGAGGATTTCGGCTGATCCGCCAGACGGGCCAGGGAGCGAGCGAACCAGCCAATGGTTGCCTGAGCTGCTTGACTTCGTGGTCAGAGAGCAACTGGGGCTGGTGCTGCGGTAAAAGACGGTGACGCGCTGCCGCCGCGTGGCTTCGGCCTGTGCGAGCCGCAGGCCGTTCTGCAACGAATCGGTCACACCGCGCACCTTGGCGTTGGCCACCATGCGCTGGAAGCCCGGCAGTGCTGCAACGGCAAGCAAGCCGATGATGGCCACGACCACCACCAACTCAAGGATGCCAAAACCGCGATGGGGCAAAGGTTTCAACATGAGGCACCGCGCTTGAGCAGCCACTTGTTGTCGCAGGTGTTGTAGCCGGAACCCGACGGGACCGCCGTGGTCGCCTTGGCGTCCAGATGATTCACCGTGTACTTGAAGCCGGCCGTGTGACCGCTGCCCGTCGCCACCAATTGAAAGCCGGTGGAGGAGGGGGCAGGGTCGTCGCCACAGGTAACGACGAAATCGCCAAACGTGCGGCTGGCCACTGACGAGGCAGCGCACGGGGTCGTGAAGGCGCCTACCGTGGCGTATGTGCGATTGTCTTGGTAGTGCCGCTCCATCTGCGCTCGCATGGTGGACAGTGCAGTTGGCACATCAGCCAAGTGCCCTCGCATGATGTAGTCACGGTATGAGGGCAGCGCCACGGCGGCGAGGATGGCAACGATCGCCACTGTGATCATGACTTCCATCAAAGTGAAACCGCGCGTGTTAAGCATGTGCGAAGAGCGAGGAAAGTGGTGCATGGCAGAGACCGGAAACTATGCGTTGGATTCTCTTGAATGGTGCTCAAAGGGCCCAGTCCGTTGATCACTGCCATCCAACCGCCGATCAAGCACGAATCCCCCATTCGTAACAAATCACACCCGCTTTGTGAGGGGCGTGAACTGGTTCACGGCTGAAAAATGGGTATCCCTTGAGCTGCTTTGTGCAGGCCGTATGGGAATCCGTGCAATCCCGTAGTTGCGATGGGGTGCCATGCCACAATGCGCGCCTTTTCAACGCAGGCCTCAGGTTCCGCCCATCCCGTGTCCTCTGCTGCCCTGATCGAGATCGATCGCGTCACCTTCGGCTACGACAGCAGCCGCACCATCCTCAAGGATCTCAGCTTGCGGTTCGAGCGTGGCAAAGTGACCGCCGTACTCGGCAATTCCGGCTGTGGCAAAACCACGCTGCTGCGCCTGATTGGGGGAGTTCATGCACCCAGCCAGGGCCGGGTTGTTTTTGATGGCGAGGTCGTCGACATCCACAACCGCGAGCAGCTGTATCGGCTGCGTCGCCGTCTGGGGATGCTGTTCCAGTTCGGCGCCTTGTTCACCGACCTCAGCGTCTTCGACAACGTGGCCTTCCCGTTGCGGGAAATGACCGATCTGCCTGAGGCCATGATCCGTGACCTGGTGCTGATGAAGCTCAACGCGGTGGGCCTGCGGGGTGCTGCCAACCTGCGCATCAGCGAGGTCTCCGGCGGCATGGCGCGGCGCATTGCGCTGGCACGGGCCATTGCGCTGGACCCGGAACTCATCATGTACGACGAGCCGTTCGCCGGGCTGGACCTGATTTCGATGGGCGTGGCGGCCAAGCTGATTCGCACCCTGAATGATGTGACGGGCGCGACCTCGCTGCTGATATCCCACGATGTGCCCGAATGCATGGCAATCAGTGACTGGGTGGTGCTGATGGCCGAGGGGGGGCGTGTCGTTGCGCAGGGCACACCGGCCGAAATGATGGCTTCGACCGATCCCGAAGTCAGACAGTTCGTGCGCGGTGAACCGGATGGGCCGGTGAAGTTCCATTACCCGGCGCCGCAACCGCTGCAGGACTACGGCCTGGTGTCGCAAGGAGAGCGGGCATGACCGAGCTGCTAGCCTCGCTGGGCGCCCGTACGCTGGCCACCTTGGGTGGTTGGGGTCGTGCTGCGTTCTTTTTCGCTGGCCTGTGCGCGGCGGTGCCGCGATCGCTGCGACGCTTCGGCTTGGTGGTGACGCAAATGCACGCGATCGGCAATCGGTCGTTGCTGATCATCCTGGCATCGGGCATGGCGGTCGGGTTTGTGCTGGCGCTACAGATGTACTACGCCCTGGTGACCTATGGCGCGGCGGAGTCTCTGGGCTTGGTGGTGAACCTGAGCCTGGTGCGCGAGCTGGGCCCCGTTGTGACGGCCCTTCTATTTGCTGGGCGTGCGGGCACTTCGCTGACCGCCGAGATTGGCCTGATGAAAGCGGGCGAACAGATCGCTGCGCTTGAGTTGATGGCGATCGATCCGAGGCAACGCATCCTGGCGCCCCGCTTCATTGCCGGCATGGTTTCGATGCCTTTGCTGGCGATCTTGTTCTCCGCCATCGGCATCCTGGGTGCCTGGCTGGTTGCAGTGGGCTTGATCGGCATCGACCCCGGCAACTTTTGGTCGATCCAGCAGAACGGCGTTGATGTCTGGCGCGATGTCGGCAATGGAGTCGTTAAGAGCTTCGTGTTTGGCGTCATTTGCAGTGCCGTTGCGCTCTACCAAGGCTATGAAACTCAGGCCACGCCCGAGGGCGTGGCCTACGCCACCACACGCACGGTGGTGATTTCCTCGCTGGCGGTTCTCGGCATGGACTTCATCCTGACCGCCTTGATGTTCACGACCCCCCGCTGACAGGCGGGCCTCCGCTCTGCGTTTACACAACCTTATGACCAAACGCAACATTGAAATCCTGGTTGGCCTGTTCGTGCTGGCCGGTCTGTTGGCCCTGCTATTCGTATCGCTCAAGGCGGCCAATCTCACAAGTTTCCAGAACGGCGAGACCTATCGCCTGACGGCTCGCTTCGACAACATCGGTGGGCTGAAGGCGCGTGCACCGGTGCGGTCGGCTGGTGTGGTCATCGGTCGCGTTACTAGCATCAGCCTGGACCCCAAGACCTATCAGGGCGTCGTCACGATGGATATCCAGCGTCAGTACGAGTTCCCGCGCGATACCTCGGCCAAGATTCTGACGGCCGGTCTGCTGGGCGATCAGTACATCGGCCTGGAGCCTGGAGGCGATGAGAAGCTGCTGGTGTCCGGCGATGTGGTCAAGCAGACTCAATCGGCCGTGGTGCTGGAAAACCTCATCGGCCAGTTCCTCTACAGCAAAGCAGCCGAGCCGCCAGCGGCTGACAAGCCATGAAAGCGCGCCTGCAAATGGTGGTGGTCTGTGCGGCCCTGAGTGCTTGCGCCGCACCGTTGCCGCCGGGCGCACAGCCGCACCCCAAGGACCCCTGGGAAGGCTTCAACCGCCGCGTGTTCGCTTTCAATGACGTGATCGACGAGGCGGCTGTCAAGCCGGTCGCTCGCGCCTACCAGGAGGTGGTGCCGGAGCCGGCGCGGACCGCGGTCAGCAATTTCTTCGGCAACCTGGGCGACGCGTGGTCGGCTGTGAACTGGTTGCTGCAGGGTGAGTTCCGCTTCAGCGTGGAGCAGGGCGCGCGCTTCATGTTCAATTCAACGCTGGGTCTTGCCGGTCTGATCGACTTGGCGGGTGAGGCGGGCCTGGAGAAGCGCAGCCAGAACTTTGCGCAGACTCTGGGCGCCTGGGGTGTCGGGCGTGGGCCCTACTTGGTGTTGCCGCTGCTCGGGCCGTCGACTGTGCGGGACACCGCGGCGCTGCCGGTTGACCGACTGGCACGATCGTCAGTCTGGTTCGACGGCGCGAACAGCCAATTGGCCGCGACCGCACTGGAGCTCATCAGCGTACGAGCCAGCTTCCTGCAGGCAGGGGAGCTGGTGGAGGGCATCGCGCTCGACAAGTACACCTTCTTCCGCGACGCCTATTTGCAGCGTGCCAATATGAAAAAGCGCACCAAGTCGGCTGAGGACGATGAATTCGAGGTCGTTCCTTCGCCGAGTAAACCTGCGGCAAGTGCGCCCTGATGCGGCTTGTCCACCCAGCGAGCCTCGGAACCGTTGACCGCCAGCCCGATTGAGGGCCATGAAGGGAATTCGAATGTCTAACAATCACCGTCGCCATTGGATCCAAGGCCTGTTGCTCTCGCTGACGCTGGTTCTGCCGGCGCTGCCCGCCGGGGCCGCTGACAACAGCACGCCTGATGGCTTGGTTAAGGAACTCTCGGTCGACATGCTGGAAGCGGTCAAGGCCGACAAAGCTATCCAAGCGGGCGACATGGGCCGCATCCAGGCGCTGGTCGAATCCAAGGTCATGCCGTACGTGAACTTCCGCCGCGTGACCCAGACCGCTGTGGGCCGCTATTGGCGCCAAGCCACACCAGAGCAGCAGGAGAAGCTCCAGAAGGAATTCCGCACCTTGTTGATGCGCACCTATGCCGGCGCGCTGTCACAAGTGAAGGATCATCAACTGGCCTTCAAGCCGCTGAAGCTGGCCCCGGAAGAGACCGAGGTGGTGGTCAAGACCCAGGTTCGCGGCAAGGGCGACCCGATTCAGCTCGATTACCGCCTGGAGAAGGCCGACAAGGGCTGGATGATCTACGACATGAATGTGTTGGGCATCTGGCTGGGCGATCAATATCGCACCAGCTTTGCGCAAGAGATCTCAGCCTCGGGCATTGATGGTCTGATCAAGACCCTGGCCGAGCGCAACGCCAAGGCTTTGGCGGTCAACTCAAAGGGTTGATCGGTGTCTGGGAGTTCGTTGCGTCTACCTGCCTCGGTTCTGTTGCCTCAGGCTGCCAGCCTTTGGCAGCAGTGGCAGGCCAGCCTGAGTGCTGAGGCGGCCGGCGTGGTGGCCGGCGCGGGTCATGAGGTCCGGCTCAGCGCGGCAGAGTTGAAGGAGTTCGACTCTTCTGCGCTCAGTCTGCTACTGGGGTGCGCGCGCGTGTGCCGTCAGCATGGCCTGGGTCTGACGGTGCTGGACGCGCCCGTCCTTCTGCGCGACCTGGCGCGGCTCTATGGGGTCGAAGACCTCCTCTGGCCTGCCGCGCGCGAAGCTCAGCTGGCGTAACCTCAGCTGGCGTAACGCTTGCTGCGCAGATTGCGCTTGATTTCCTGCAGCACCGGGCGCAGGCGGTCGCCCATGCGCAAGGCTACGCCGGTCGTCAGGATGTCCACTGCCACCAATTGCAGCAGGCGCGAGACCATCGGGCTGTAGCGCTCGAAGTCTTCCGGATGGTCCACGGCCAAAAGCACCTGCCCCGCCGACTGACCGATCTGCGCCAGCGGCGAGCCGCTGGCAGTCAGGATGATGAGCGTGGCGCCTTTCTTGCGGGCCGTCTCGGCGGCGTCCAGCAGGTCGCGGCTGCGGCCTGAATTGGAGAACAGCACCGCGCAGTCACCCGCGCCCAGCATGGTGGCGCTCATCAACAGCACATGGCCGTCGGAACACCAGCCGCTGTGCACGCCGAGGCGGAAAAACTTGTGGTGTGCGTCCTGAGCCACGATGCCGGAATTGCCCACGCCCCAGAATTCGATGCGGCGGCCGTTCTCGCCAGCGTGGCAGAGCGCCTGGATGGCACGCTCAACTGCATGGCCGCTGGCATCGTTGCGGTAGTGCAGCAAGGCGGCCACGGCGTTGTCCACCACCTTGACGATCAGATCGGCCGGCTTGTCGTCGACTTCCACTGCGCGATGCACAAAGGGCACGCCCTCGTTCACGCTGCCCGCCAGCTTGAGCTTGAAGTCGGCCAGTCCGTCGTAACCTACGCTGCGGCAAAAGCGCACCACCGTAGGCTTCGACACTTCGGCCCGATCGGCCAGTTCGCTGACCGGAAGGCTGGCGAAGGCGCGCGGGTCGGCCAACAACAGCTTGGCCACGCGTTGCTCGGCCGGGGGCAGGGCCGGCAGGGCGGCCTTGATGCGTTCCAGCAGCGAACTCATCAGACTTCCTCGGGCCAGGTGAAGCCCTCGCGGGCGACCAGGGCGCTGGCTGCGGCCGGGCCCCAGCTGCCGGCGGTATAGGGCCGCGGCCCTTCTTCGTCGCGGGCCCAGGCGTCCAGGATGGGCTCGACCCAGCGCCAAGCTTGCTCTTGCTCGTCACTTCGCACGAACAGGTTCAGCCGGCCCGCAATGGCATCGAGCAGCAGGCGCTCATAGGCACCCACCCGGTTGGTGGCAAAGGCCTTGTCGAAATCCAGGTCCAGCGAGACAGGGGCCAGGGTCTCGCCATGCGCGCTGCCTTTGGCGGCGAGCAGTTGCAGCTCCAGCCCGTCCTCCGGTTGCAGTTTGATGATCAGCCGGTTGGCGCGTGGTTTGCCGGGGAAGATGGCGTGCGGCACCTGGCGGAAATTGACGACGATCTGGGCGTCGCGCGCGGCCAGGCGCTTGCCGGTCCGCAGGTAAAACGGCACGCCCGCCCAGCGCCAGTTTTGGATCTCTGTGCGCAAGGCCACGAAAGTCTCGGTGCGGCTGTCCGCTGGCACCTTGCCCTCGTCCAGATAGGCTGGCACGGCCTTGCCATCCGCATTGCCGGCGCGGTACTGGCCGCGCACGACGTCACGGGCCACCGTTTCCGGCGTGAAGGGCTTGAGTGCGCGCAGCACCTTGAGCTTTTCGTCGCGAATGGCGTCGGCATCGTTGCTGGCGGGCGGCTCCATCGCCAGCATGGTCAACAGTTGCAGCGCGTGGTTCTGGATCATGTCGCGCAGCGCGCCGGTCCCGTCGTAGAAGGGGCCCCGCGTGCCAACGCCGAGCGATTCGGCCAGGGTGATCTGAATGTTGGCAATGCTCTCGCGCCGCCACAGCGGCTCGAAGAAGGCATTGCCGAAACGCAAAGCCATCAGGTTTTGCACCGAGGGCTTGCCGAGGTAGTGATCGATTCGGAAGGCCTGTGCTTCGTCAAAGACCGAGCGCACCACGCGATTGATCTGCTGGGCACTCTGGAGGTCGTGGCCGAGCGGCTTTTCCAGCACCACGCGCACGCGCTCGTGGTTAAGGCCGGCGGCCCCGAGTTGTTCGCAGATTTGGGTGAACAGATGTGGGCTGGTGGCGAGGTAGAACACCACTGTGTCTGCAGGCCCTTCCGGGCGCTCGGCCAGCCATAGCTTGAGATGCCCGTAGTGCTCAGCTTGGCTCAGATCCATGCGACGGTAGAACACCAGGGACGCGAAGCGCTCGAACTCTTCCTGGCTGGGCCGCTTTGCGCCCTCGACTTCCTTGAAGCGTTCACGCAGCCAATCCCGGTACTGGGTGTCGCTCTGCTCGTCGCGCGCCACGGCGAGGATGCGTGCGCCCTCTGGAAGCTTGCCGTGCCGGAACGCCTGGAACAAGGCGGGCATCAGTTTGCGCCAGGTGAGATCACCCGTGCCGCCGAAGAAGACAAGATCAAAGGACATGGTCGAGCATGTAATTTAGTTACCTGCCGGATGATGCATTGGTTTCTTCGTGCGGTCAACGCGTGGCGCGCTGGGCTGAACCCAGCATTCGCTAACAAAAAAGCCCCGCCATGGCGGGGCTTCGAGGCAAGTCAGCCGGGTTCAGTTGCCGCAGCCCAGGCTCTTGATGCGATCGTCAGCCGCCTTGGCGCGCACCAGGCCGAAGCCGTACTTGGTGTCGCGGCCGACCGTGCCGAGGTCTTCAGCACTCTTGGTCAGCGAGCTGCGCAGCTGGGCCGCCGTGCAGTTCAGGTTGCGGCTCCACACCAGGGCGGCCACAGCCGAGACGTGCGGTGTCGCCATCGAGGTGCCGTCATAGAAGGCGTAGTGGGAAGGCGTGACGGCCACGGTGGCGGACTGACCCAATTGGCCCAGCATGGCAGCGCCTTCGGTGTCGGAGGCAGTGACCGACGGGATGGTCGTCACGGTCGTGCCCAGCGTGCCGCCAAAGCCGCCCGCCGCGTTGTTGTAGACCACCGCACCGACACCACCGCTGGCCTTGCAGTTCGACACCTTGGTGGCGAAGTCCACCGTGCCCCGCTGAATCAGGCAGACCTTGCCCGTCATGGCACCAGCCTGAACGGTGTCACCCAGACCGAAGTTCGCCAATGCCCCCGTGGCCGTGCCGAGGGGCGAGCCATCCATGCCACCAGGGGCATAGGTGCTGCTGCCCACGCGCAGGGCCGAGCTGCGGCCGCTGTTCATCGGCACGGTGGAAAGCACGGAGACGCCGGGCGCTGCAAGTTCGACCTTGCTGTTGTACTGGGAGAAGGTGGCCCACTGCTTGTTTTCGTCGATGGCTGCCACCATCACCACACTGGCGTAGCCGGCGGGATAGCTGATCACGGTGTTGCCGTCGTTGCCGGCAGCGGCGATCGACAGGATGCCAGCGGCGTACAGCGAATCGAACGCGCGCTGCTCGGTCTTGCTGGAGCGGCCGCCGCCCAGCGACATGCTGATGACGTTGGCTCCGGCCGCCTTGCACTTGTTCGCGGCCGTTGTCAGGCTGGAGGAATAGGCCCAGCCGTCTGCGCCGAACACCTTGACGATGTGGAGCTTGAGCTTCTTGTTGGCGTTCACGCCCACCACGCCTGTGCCAGCGTTGTTCACGGCGGCAATGGTGCCGGCCACGTGGGTGCCGTGGTGGTTCTCGTCGGTGTACCACCAGCCGGTGCCGCTGTCGTACTCGCCTGTGACGTTGGCGCTGCTGTCCAGGTCCTCGTGGCTGCGGTCGTAGCCCGAGTCGATGATGCAGACCTTGCGGTTGCCGGCCAAGTCGTCGCTCAGCTGATCGGCTTGAACCATCTTGATGCCGAACGGCACTTGCTGCCCCAGCGCGTAGGGCGTGCCGGTCGAGGGGCTGGTGGTGGCGAAGGGGTAACGCTTCACGTCTTCTTCGACGTACAGCACATTGGGGTTGTTCTCAAGCCCTTTCAGCGCGGTTACAGGCACTTCGATCGCCATTGCATCGGCGCCGAAGATCTCGTGCTTGATCTGACCCTTGGCGGCGGCCACGGCCGAGCGCACGGAGGCTGCGGCGCCTGGCTTCATGGCGACAATCACCCGGGTCTTCTCTGGCGCAGCTGCCTGGGCCGGCGCTGCCGCCACCAGCACGCCGGCCAGGGCCAAGAGGGTCTGCAGCACAGGGATCTGGATCAAGCTCTTCATGAAACGCACTTTCGAACTGAAGGAAGGAATGGGGTCGCAAGACCCGCGCTGGCTACCGGCCACAGCCGAACATTCGGTTACTGCGCCTTGCGTGGGGGGTGACTTTAGAAACCTTGCTTCGCAATTGGCTAAGGCGTCTCCCCAAATGTGGGGAGGGACCTTCCCTCTCGGTAACAACCCGTTACGGCGAGCGGGACTGCTTCACGCCCTGGCGTGAGCCGTCCGCGCGAGCCCTCTTGCCTCAACACAAGGTTCAGCATGAATCAGTTGGAACAACTCAAGCAGTTCACCACCGTCGTGGCGGACACCGGCAACTTCCTGCAGATCGCCCAGTTCGCACCGCGGGACGCCACCACCAATCCCTCGCTGATCCTGAAGGCGGTGCAGCAGGCCGAGTACGCGCCGCTGCTGGGCGAGACGGTGGCGGCGCACCGCGGCGCCACGATGGCCGAGCAGGTCGACCAGGTGCTGGTGCGTTTTGGGCTGGAAATCCTCAAGCACATCCCGGGTCGGGTGTCGACCGAAGTGGACGCACGCCTGTCCTTCGACCGGGCCGCGACCGTCGCACGTGCACGCCACCTGATGGGCTTGTATGAAGCGCAGGGCGTGGGGCGTGACCGCGTGCTCATCAAGATCGCGTCGACCTGGGAGGGCATTCAGGCCGCTGCGGAACTGGAGCGCGATGGCATCCATTGCAACCTGACCCTGCTGTTCGCCTTCTGCCAGGCGGTGGCCTGCGGCGCCGCGGGCATCACGCTGATCTCGCCCTTCGTCGGACGCATCTACGACTGGTACAAGAAGAGCGCGGGAGCCGGCTGGGTGGAGGCCGATCATGCGGGTGGCAACGACCCTGGGGTGCGTTCGGTCGCCCGCATCTACCGCTACTTCAAGCAGCACGGCATTGCCACTGAGGTCATGGGCGCGAGCTTCCGCAACGTCGGGCAGATCCAAGCCTTGGCAGGATGCGACCTGCTGACCATCGCGCCTGAGTTGCTGGCGCAGTTGCAGGCGCTGGAGCAGCCCTTGGAGCGCCAACTCGTGGCCGTCCCGGAAGCGGCCGAGCCCGCTGTGCATTACGACGAAGCGGGCTTCCGCTATGCGCTGAACGAGGACGCAATGGCAACCGAGAAGCTTGCCGAGGGCATCCGCCTGTTTGCGGCCGATGCGGTCAAGCTGGAGCGCCTGATCGAAGGAGCACGCTGATGGCCCGCGCCGACCAGCTGCCGGCCTGGGAAGAGTTGCGCAGGCTGCGTCAGTCCTGGGCGCTCGATTTGCGTGCGGCCTTCCAACAAGACAGCGGGCGCGCGCAGCGCTGGCAGTTCGAGGCCGCGGGTGTGCGCTTGGACCTTTCCAAGAACCTCTGGGATGAGGCGGTGTGGGCCAGGCTGCTGCGCCTGGCCGAGCAGGCGGAGGTGCTGGCTCAGCGCGACGCCATGCTGCGCGGCGAGGCCATCAACAACACCGAGGGGCGGGCCGTGCTCCACACGGCGCTGCGCGCCCCGGCGGGCGCCGCGATCCCTTTCAATGCCGAGGTGCAGGAGGCCCTGGAGCGCATGCTGGGCTATGCCGAGCAGGTGCGCGCGAGTGGCATCCGCGACGTGGTGCACATCGGCATCGGTGGCAGCGATCTTGGGCCCGCCATGGCCGTGCAAGCGCTTCAAGCTGACCTGCCGCCGCACTTGCGTCTGCACTTCGTTTCCAACGTCGACGGTCAGGACCTAGCGGCAGTGCTGCCGCAGTTGCAGCCCCAGACCACGCTGTTCATCGTGGCCTCCAAGACGTTCACCACCCAGGAGACGTTGGCCAATGCGGAGGCCGCCAAGGCTTGGTTCCAGGCCGCCGGCGGTACGGATCTGGCCCGGCATTTCGCCGCGACCAGCAGCAACCGGAACGCGGCCCAGGCCTTCGGCATCGAGTCGGTGTTCGGATTTTGGGACTGGGTGGGCGGACGCTACTCGCTCTGGTCGGTGATCGGCCTGCCGCTGGCCATTGCCATTGGCGCGGAGCGCTTCCGTGCGCTGCTGGCCGGTGCGCATGCCATGGACCGGCACTTCGCTGAGGCTCCGGCGGAGCGGAACCTGCCGCTGCTGCTGGGCCTGTTGGACGTCTGGTACCGCAACTTCCTGGGCTTCTCCAGCCGTTCCGTGGCACCTTACCACCAGGGGTTGCGACGGCTTCCGGCCTACTTGCAGCAATTGGAGATGGAAAGCAATGGCAAGTGCGTGGACCGCGAGGGCAACCCGCTGAGCTACGCGACCTCGCCGGTGGTCTGGGGGGAGGCGGGCACGAATGGCCAGCACGCCTACTTCCAGATGCTGCACCAGGGGACGGAGACCGTGCCGGTGGAGTTCATCCTGGTGCGGCAGCCCCGCTACGGCTTTCAGCCCCCGCCCGCACTTGCCGCGCGCCTGGCGGACCAGCACCGCAAGCTCCTGGCGAATGGGATTGCACAGGCGCAGGCGCTGATGCAAGGCAAGCGCTTCGATGAAGCCTTGGGTGAGAAGGCCCCCACGGCCAACCCGGAACTGGCGGAGGATGCATTGGCGCGTCACCGCAGCTTCCCGGGCAACCGGCCGAGCAGCCTCATCCTGCTGGAGCAATTGGATGCGCACAGCCTCGGCGCGCTGATTGCGCTGTACGAACACCGTGTGTTCGTGAGTGGTGCGGTCTGGGGCATCAACAGCTTCGACCAGTGGGGTGTGGAGCTTGGCAAGGCTTTGTGCAGCCAGCTGCTGCCGCGCCTGGAGAGTGGCGATACGTCTGGTCTGGATGGCTCTACGGCCGCTGCACTGAACTGGGCCCGCGCCTGATGCTGCCGGTCTTCGACTTCGGTGGGGTGGTGTTTCGTTGGCGGCCGGCCCGGCTGGTGGCCAAGGTCTGGCCGCATCGTGCGCGCACCGGGGCTGAACTGGAGGCGACGGTGCAAGCCTTGTTCCAGTCCTACCAGGGCGACTGGGGCCGCTTTGACCAGGGCCTGCTAGATGCTGCTGGCCTGATTGAGGCGGTCTGTGCTCGCACCGGCTGGGCGGCGGAAGAGATGCAGGCGCTGCTGGCGGCGGTGCCCGAAGAACTGGTGCCCCAGCCCGAGACGGTGGCCTTGGTGCAAGAGCTGCGGGGGGCTGGGCACCAGCCCGTCTTCCTCTCCAACATGCCCCGTTCATTCGTTGCGTGGCTGGAGACGAACTACCCGTTGGAGCAATGGTTCGCCGGCGGCGTGTTCTCCAGTCGCGAGCGCTTGTGCAAGCCCGACCCGGCGTTGTTTGCCCGCGCGGCAGAACGCTTCGGGCGGCCGGCTCACGAGTGCCTGCTGATTGACGACCATCCGGCCAATGTGGAGGCAGCGCGCCACTGCGGCTGGCAGGCCGAGCTGTTCACGGGTGCAAACGCGCTGCGGCCGCGGCTACTGGCTCGCGGCCTGCTGACTCAGTCGGGCTGAACCGCGTCGTCCTGGTCGGCCGAACTGGGCGCGGCGGGTACGCGGAAGCGCTCATCGCCCCAGGCGCCGAGGTCGATCTCCCGGCAGCGCACGCTGCAGAACGGACGCCAGCGGTTCTCCGGACTGAAGAGGGCCGGTTGTCGGCAAGTCGGGCAGGGCACGGTGCGCGCTGGCAGGGGGCTGCTCATGAGCACAAGCTCAGCTCAAAACTGGCGTCTTCGCGCGCGGCGCGCCAGCGTCCCTCTTCCTCGCGCAGGAGGCGGATTGAAACCATCAGCCGGTGGCCGCTGATCTCGGGCACCAGGCCCAGAGCTGGATCGATGCGCAGGCGCAGCAGCTGGTGCGAGCGGCTCGCGTTCAGCGCCTGCTGAAACTGCCCGCCTTGCGCCGCAACTTTTTGAGGGGCGCCAGTCTGGCGCAGCAGTTCCAGCAGCAGGCTCACCGCCTGCGCCACGGGCAATACGGAATCCATCCAACCCAGTAGCTGCGGCTGGCGGATTTGCGGTGGCAGCTGTTGCCAGGCGTGGTACGTCGGCAAATCGAACTCACAAGTGCCGCCGGGCACGGCAATGCGGCTGCGCAGGCTGTTCAGCATGTCACAGCTTGCCAGCACCGCGCCTGGCTTTCCGGGTAGGGTCTGCAGGGAGGCAATCGCGTCTTCTACACGCCGCAACACGGCCAGCAAGGCCTCCTCGGACACTGCTGGGTTACCTCGGTAGGCATTGAGTTGCTGTTTGTGCCGCTCAAGTTCCTTGAGCAGCTCACCCTTTAGGTCGGAGCGCGCCGCCACCTCAACCACCTCGAACAGCGTGCTCAAAGCGAAGTGGTGGTCGAGCGCAGAGTCGCGTGCCGCCAGCTGGGCCAGACGATCGAACAGGTGTTCGAGCCGGAGCAGGGTGCGGATGGTTTCGTTTAAGGGGAACTCGTAGAGCAGCACAGCCGACCCTGATTTCAGGGGCGCGATTCTTCCACAGGCCACTGGCGGATTCCCCAGTGGACGGCGACTGCTTGCAACGATTGGTGCAGCTGCTCCAGGCTGAGATGGCTGTTGTCCAGCGTAGCGTCGGCGGCGGCGCGACGTTGCCCGCGGCTGGCCTGAGCAGCCATGACCGCCTGGACCTGCGCGGTGGTCCAACCGGGGCGAGCGCTGCCCCGCTGCAGCTGCACGGCTTCGTCACAGTCAATGAGCAGGACCCGATCCACCTGGCGGCGCCATGCGCGGCTCTCCACCAGCAGAGGCACGTCGAACACGATCGGCTGACCGACGGCCTGTGCTGGGGCAGCTAGCGCCGCCGCTCGCGCCTGAATCAGCGGGTGAAGAATTCCCTCAAGATCAAGACGCGCCTCTTCGTGGCTCAACACCAGCTTCCGAAGTCGTTCGCGATTGAGGCCAAGCTCGGGGTGCAGTACCGAGCTTCCGAATTTTTTGGCGATGGCGGGCAACGCGTCACCACCCGCCTGCGTCAACTCCCGGGCCAGCGCGTCGGTATCAACCAGCAGTGCGCCTCGCGCTCTCCACCACGACGCTGCGGTGCTCTTGCCGCTGGCGATCCCGCCGGTCAGCCCGATTCGCATGCCAGGTGCGCTTCAGTCCCAGCCCATCCAGCCGAGCACGCGCGGAGCGCCTGCCAGCAGCACCACCAATCCGCCGCCGGCCAGAAACGGGCCGAAGGGCACGAAGCGACCTTCACGCAACGCGCTAGTCAACTTCATGCCAACGCCGATCAATGCCCCCAGCGCCGATGCTCCCAAAATGATGGGCAAGAGCATCTGCGGACCCAGCCAGGCGCCCAGCGCCGCCAGCAGCTTGAAGTCTCCATAACCCATGCCCTCTTTGCCCGTGGCCAGCTTAAACAGCCAATACACACTCCAAAGCGACAGGTATCCGGCTGCCGCTCCCAACACGGCGTCTGGGAGCGGAAGCGTCGCGCCCCACCACGACGCGAGCAAGCCTGCCCAGAGCAAGGGCAGGGTGATGTTGTCTGGCAGCAGGGTGGTGTCCCAATCGACTAGCGATGCTGCCACCAAGGTGGCGGCGAATGCACACCAAAGCAGAGCCACTGGCTGGGGTCCGAAACGCCAGCCAATCGCGGCAAACAACAGGCCGCAGCCCAGTTCGACAAGGGGATAGCGCACCGAAATGCGCCCCTTGCAGGCCGCACACCGGCCGCCCAGCCGCAGCCAGCCCAGCAGGGGCAAGTTCTCATGCCAGCGCAGAACATGCCCGCACTGAGGGCAGCGCGAACGGGGGCGCGCCAAGCTCAGTGCCGGCGCCGCTTCGACCGCCGAAACGGCCGCCTGCGCCTGCGTGGCGAGCGTCTTCGCCCGGGAGGCATCCCAAGACGTCACTCGCTGAACCACCTCGGAGTCGGATACCTGCCAAACGGCGTCCAGCAGCCACTGCCGCTCGAGCATGCGCGGCAAGCGGTGCGCCACCACATTCAGAAAGCTACCGACGCAAAGCCCAAGAACTCCGAGTGCCCACCATTGCAGCAGCAGTCCCCAATCCATTTGCACTCAGACCACCTGGCCGAGCTTGAAGATCGGCAGGTACATCGACACGACGATGCCGCCGATGATGGTGCCGAGGATCACGATGATGAAGGGTTCCATCAAACTGGAGAGGGCCTTCACGGCCTCGTCCACCTCATCCTCGAAGAATTCCGCAGCCTTACCCAGCATGTGATCCAGAGAACCTGACTCCTCACCGATCGAGGCCATCTGCAGCACCATGGTGGGGAAGATGCCGACACCTTGCATGGATGCGGTCAGCGAGGTGCCTGTGGAGACTTCGCGCTGGATCTTTTCAGTTGCTTCCGCAAAAACGGCATTGCCCGATGCGCCTCCCACTGAATCCAAAGCTTCGACGAGAGGGACGCCCGCGGCAAACATGGTCGAAAGCGTGCGGGTCCAGCGAGCGATAGCGGATTTGTAGAGCAGGTCGCCGAAGACGGGCACTTTCAGCAGCAACCGATCCATTGTCTTTTGCATCTTCTCGCTGCGCTTCCAGGTTTGCAGGAAGAAGTAAACGCCGCCGCCGATGGAGCCGAAGATCAGCCACCAGTAGGACACGAAGAACTCGGACATCGCGATCACGAACAGAGTCGGGGCAGGCAGATCGGCGCCAAATGATGTGAACACCTCCTTAAAGGCTGGAATCACGAAGATCATGATGACCGCCACGACCACGAAGGCCACCACCAACACGGCGATGGGGTAGGTCAGCGCCGACTTGATCTTGTTCTTGATGGCAACGGTTTTTTCCTGGTACAGCGCTAGGCGCTCCAGCAGCGCCTCCAAGATGCCGCCCGCTTCACCCGCCTCAACCAAGTTGCAGTAGAGGGCGTCGAAGTAAATCGGGTGCTTTCGGAAGGCGGAAGAAAGGCTGGTGCCGGTCTCCACATCCTGTCGGATGTCATTCAGCAACTTCGTCAGTCGCGGGTTGGTCGAGCCTCTTGCCACGATGTCAAACGACTGCAGCAAGGGCACACCGGCGCGCATCATGGTGGCGAGTTGGCGCGTGAAGACCGCGATGTCCTTCTGCTTGATCGAAGAGCCGCCACTGGTGCGCCGCTTTTTGATCTTGGTGACCATGACGCCCTGCCGCCGCAGCTGCGCAGATACCACCGCTTCCCCAGCGGCACGCGTTTCACCCCGTACGACCTTGCCGTTCCGGTCTTTACCTTCCCATTCGTAGACCTGCTCAGCGGTCTTCGGGGCCTGTGCTGCCGTTGCCATCGGTTCTCCAATGAGTCTTCTTGTTCAGTCTCGACCGCGATGTGTTTATTCGTTGGTGGCCGAGAGCACCTCTTCGAGAGAGGTCACACCCAGCTTCACTTTATGCAAGCCGGCTTGGCGCAAGTCGCGCACGCCTTCCTTCTGGCCCTGGCGTGCGATATCTAGCGCTGTCCCCTGATTCAGGATGATGGACTGCGTTTCTTCAGAGATCGGCATGACTTGATAGATGCCGACGCGCCCTTTGTAGCCCGCGTTGCACGCAGAACACCCGACTGCCCGGTAGGGCTTCCAACTTCCATCCAGTTCTTCTTCGGTGTACCCGGCCTTCAACATGGCGTCGATCGGGTATTCCGCGGGCAGTTTGCAGCTTTCACACAGACGCCGTGCCAAGCGTTGGGCCGTGATGAGGATGACACTGGACGCGATATTGAATGGCGCAACCCCCATGTTCATCAAACGAGTCAAGGTGGTCGGCGCGTCGTTGGTGTGCAGGGTGGACAGCACCAAGTGACCGGTTTGTGCGGCCTTAATAGCGATGTCGGCGGTCTCGAGATCTCGAATTTCGCCAACCATGATGACGTCGGGATCCTGTCGAAGGAACGACTTGAGTGCGGCCGCAAATGTCAGCCCAGCCTTGTCGTTGACATTCACTTGATTCACGCCAGGCAGGTTGATTTCCGCTGGATCCTCCACCGTCGAAATGTTCACGCCCGGCTGATTCATGATGTTCAGGCAGGTGTAAAGCGAAACCGTCTTGCCCGAACCGGTTGGACCAGTCACCAAGATCATTCCATACGGGCGATGCACCGCATTGAGCAGTCGTTCTTTCTCGGTCTTCTCGTAACCCAGCGCATCGATGCCCAACTTTGCGGAAGACGGATCCAGGATACGGATCACGATCTTCTCGCCGAACAGTGTGGGCAAGGTGCTGACGCGGAAGTCGATCGCCTTGGCCCCGAACTTCAACTTCATGCGGCCGTCCTGAGGAACCCGGCGCTCGGCGATGTCCATGCGCGAGATCACTTTGATCCGAGACGCTAGTTTGTCTTTGATGGCGATTGGGGGCTGCGTAATTTCTCGCAATTCGCCGTCTACGCGGAATCGAACTCGATAGTGGTACTCGTAAGGCTCGAAATGCAGATCGGACGCGCGCATGTTGATCGCATCCACTAGCATTTTTTGGAGAAAGCGCACAACCGGCGCATCCTCCACTTCCGCCATGTCCTGAGCGTCTTCCTTCTTTTCCGAGTCCTCTTCGGCAATGTCGAAATCGAAGTCCCCGCCCGCCAAGCTGTCCAGGGTCTCTGAAGCAGAGGCGCTGGAGTTCTGCAGGAATTTGGCGAGTTTGTCTTGTTCGACGATTACCCAGTCGCATTGCAGCTGCGACGCGAACTTGATGCGTTCGACAACTTCCTGGTCGGTGGGATCGGCACCTCCAATCGTGAGGCGGTTCCCGCGGCGTGCCAGTGCGACAACCTGATACTGCTGTGCCAGCTTCCCCTCAAGGATGTCCCGGGGCAGTCGCTGCGGATCGACTGCGTTCAGGTCTAGCAGTGGAATGGCCAGAACCTGGGACAACGTGTAGGCCAGTTCGCTAGCGCCAATGGCTCCGGCGCCGACGGCCGTCGATACGAAGGTCGTTTTCTTTTCTTTGGCCTGCCTAGCCAAATCTTCTGCTGCGCGCGCCTGAAGACGTCCAGCATTCACGAGCACGCGCGCGGCGCCGCTCAGTAGGGAGATGGGTTCTGGAGTTTGCTGCTCAGCTTGCATGGTTACTCTGGGTGCCACAGGCGAAAGCGTTTCGCACTGTAAACCCGGAGCAAGGCCGCAATGTGCGGCCGACTGCTACAGAAAGCAATTGACCAAGAATGAAGAATCTTGGTCGGGGTGAGAGGATTCGAACCTCCGGCCTCTACGTCCCGAACGTAGCGCTCTACCAGGCTAAGCTACACCCCGAATTGTCTTGATCTTGAGCATTGCGCCCAAGACGGCGAACTTACGACGACCTGTTCACCGAACGAGCCGAAAATTCTAGCAGACTTTTTGTCCACTTGTTAAGAGGTAAGAGGTTTAGGCTGTCGGCCGCGCGTTCGGCTTCTTGACGCGCGACTGAGCGGGTGGCTTCCAAGGCGCCACTTTGGGTGACGATCTCAACCACTTGGCCGAGCTTCTCCTCTTCGCCGTTGAGCACGGCTTGCCGAAGCAGGTCCCGCTCCGTCGCGCTGCAGCGTGACATTGCCAGCAGGATGGGCAGCGTTGGCTTGCCTTCCCTTAGGTCATCTCCAACGTTTTTGCCCAGCGTTGCAGCATCACCTTCGTAGTCCAGGATGTCGTCAACGAGTTGGAATGCGGTGCCCATCGCGCGACCGTACTGTGCCGCGGCTTCTTCCTGTTCACGAGGCGCCTCAGAAAGCAGGGCGCCCAGGCGCGCGCTTGCCTCAAAGAGCTTGGCGGTCTTGTAGCGGATGACCTGCAAGTAGCGCTCCACGGTCGTATCCGGGTCGTGTACGTTCAGCAGTTGAAGGACTTCTCCCTCGGCTATCACATTCGTGGCTTCGGCCAAGACGTCCAGGACGCGCATGCGGTTCACCGCCACCATCATCTGGAAGGCGCGCGAATACAGGAAATCGCCCACGAGGACGCTCGCAGCGTTGCCAAACATGGCGTTCGCTGTCTGCTTGCCTCGACGCAAGGCTGATTCGTCCACCACATCGTCGTGCAGGAGTGTGGCGGTGTGAATGAACTCCACCACGGCGGCCAATTCATGGCGATGGCCCCCCGGGTCCCCGAGGGCGTTGGCGAACATCAGCAGCAGCTTGGGGCGCATGCGCTTCCCACCTGCGTGCACGATGTAGCCGGAAATCTGATTGATCAGGGCTACATCAGACCGCAGGCGCCGCTCAATCACACGGTCCACTTCCTGCATCTCTGCGCTGAGGGCTTCCAAAGTGATGGCGTGTTCGTCAGCGCTGATCTGGGCTTGCACTCTGTACTCGGAGGAACGGCTCGGGGTTTGATTATAGAAAGAGGCTATTGCTAGACCGCCTCCGCTTCGGGCTACCCCATTGAGATGCTCTTTGATTCTGCAGGTTGTGCTAGACTAGCCGGCTCTCTGCCGTGTTGGCATGGAGTGGCGCGCCTGCGCCATGCATTTCTGAAAGAGGTCAAACATGTACGCGGTCATAAAAACCGGTGGCAAGCAATACAAGGTTGCTGCTGGCGAAAAGATCAAGGTAGAACAGATTGCTGCGGACGTTGGCCAAGAGATCGTGATCGACCAGGTGCTTGCCGTTGGCAATGGCGCCGAACTCAAGGTCGGCACGCCCTTGGTGACGGGTGCAACGGTCAAGGCCACCGTGGTGGCTCATGGCAAGCACGACAAGGTGCGCATCTTCAAGATGCGTCGTCGCAAGCACTACAAGAAGAGCCAAGGGCATCGTCAAACTTACACCGAGCTGCAGATCAGCGCGGTGAACGGCTGAGCCGTCAGCAGTTAGGAGTCAGCAATGGCACAGAAAAAAGGCGGCGGCTCGACGCGAAACGGCCGCGATTCCAAGCCCAAGATGCTGGGTGTGAAGGCCTTCGGCGGCCAGATGGTCAGCGCCGGCTCGATCATCGTGCGTCAGCGTGGCACCAAGTTCCACCCGGGCACCAATGTGGGCATCGGCAAGGATCACACCTTGTTTGCGCTCACGGATGGCCATGTCAGCTTCGCCGTCAAGGGCGAACTGGGTCGTCACACGGTGTCGATCGTCGCGGCTTAAGCCTCGGCGTCTGACCCATCAGAAGGCCCCGCATCGCGGGGCCTTCTCATTTTCTGCAGTGCTCTCTTGATCGGGTGCTGCGGCGCCCTGGCCTAGGATGGCGGGCTGCAGCCGGGAGAGGCTCATGAAATTTGTAGACGAAGTCACCATCGATGTGGCCGCCGGCAATGGTGGTTCGGGCTGTGCCAGCTTTCGGCGCGAGAAGTTCATTCCCTTCGGCGGGCCGGATGGGGGCGATGGCGGGCGCGGCGGCAGCGTGTATGCGATCGGCGATCGCAGCCTCAACACCCTGATTGACTTTCGCTATGCACGCCGCCACGAAGCGCGCAACGGTGAGGCCGGTCGAGGTTCGGATTGCAACGGCGCCGCGGCCGAAGACATCGTGTTGCGCATGCCGGTCGGCACGATCGTGCGCGATGTCGAGACCGATGAGATCGTGGCTGAGTTGCTGGAGCCGGATCAAAAGGTGTTGCTGGCTAAGGGCGGAGACGGAGGTTTTGGCAACCTTCATTTCAAGAGCAGCACCAACCGCGCTCCGCGCCAGAAGACCCCCGGCTGGCCGGGCGAAGTGAAGACGCTCAAGCTTGAACTGCGCGTACTGGCCGACGTGGGTCTGCTGGGCCAGCCCAACGCGGGCAAATCCACTCTGATTGCCGCGGTCTCGAACGCGCGGCCGAAGATTGCCGACTACCCCTTCACAACGCTCTATCCCAACCTGGGCGTGGTTCGTGTGGCGCCGGAGAAAAGCTTCGTGATGGCCGACATTCCAGGCCTGATCGAAGGCGCAGCCGAGGGGGCCGGCTTGGGCCACCAGTTCCTGCGCCATCTGCAGCGCACGCGGGTGCTGCTGCATCTTGTTGATTTCGCCCCGCTGGACGAGGGCGTGGATCCGGTTGCAGAGGCCAAGGCGATCGTGGCCGAGCTGAAGAAGTACGACCCTGAGTTGCATGCCAAGCCCCGCTGGCTGGTGCTCAACAAGGTTGACATGGTGCCGGCGGAGGAGCGCGAGGCGAAGGTCAAGGACTTCCTCAAGCGCTTCAAGTGGAAGGGGCCGGTCTATGTCATTTCCGGCCTGACCCGTGAAGGCTGCGAGCCCTTGCTGCGCGATCTCTATGAGTACGTTGCCGCACAGAAGAACGCCCCGATTCCCGAGCCCGACCCCCGTTTCGATTCATGACCCCCTTTGCACCCCTGCAAGGCGCCCGGCGCATCGTCATCAAGATCGGCTCCAGCCTCGTCACCGATGAAGGTCGCGGTGTCGATGCCAAGGCAATTGCCGATTGGTGCCGCCAGCTGAGTCTGCTGGCGGATCAGGGGGTCGAGGCGCTGATTGTTTCCAGCGGTGCGATCGCCGAAGGCATGAAACGTCTGGGTTGGCGTGAGCGGCCGAGAGAGGTGCACGCCCTGCAGGCCGCCGCTGCCGTTGGGCAGATGGGGCTGGCGCAGATTTACGAGACCAGTCTGCGCGAGTTGGGCCGCGCCAGCGCCCAGGTGCTGCTCACGCATGCCGACTTGTCGGACCGTGAGCGCTACCTCAACGCCCGCAGCACCTTGCTGACCCTGCTGCAGCACCGGGTGCTGCCGGTGATCAACGAGAACGACACCGTCGTCAATGACGAGATCAAGTTTGGCGACAACGACACCCTGGGGGCGCTGGTCACCAACCTGATTGAGGCTGATGCGTTGGTGATCCTGACGGATCAGCGTGGGCTCTACTCGGCTGATCCACGCAAGAACCCCGACGCTCAACTCATCCAGTTTGCGCGTTCGGGCGATCCGGCGCTGGCGCAGATGGCTGGGGGCGCGGGTTCGTCCATCGGCCGCGGCGGCATGCTGACCAAGGTGCTTGCGGCCGAACGCGCTGCTCGCAGCGGCGCCGCCACCGTGATTGCCTACGGGCGCGAGCCGGACGTGCTGCTGCGGCTGGCTAGCGGCGAGCCCATCGGTACGGCCCTTCAAGCCGACCTGCCCAAGCGGGCCGCGCGCAAGCAGTGGATGGCGGACCACTTGCAATTGCGTGGCCGTGTCACGGTGGATGAAGGGGCTCAGCGCGCGCTGCGCAGCGAGGGGCGCAGCTTGCTACCCGTGGGCGTGCGCGAGGTCAGCGGCGAATTCCACCGCGGTGATGTGATTGCCGTGCTCGATGCCCAGGGCAACGAATGCGCTCGGGGCCTTGCGAACTACGCCGCGGCCGAAGTCCGCCTACTGGCCGGTCGTGCCAGTCAGGAGATCGAGGGTCTGCTGGGCTATGTGGCCGAGCCGGAACTGATCCACCGCGACAACTTGGTGCTCAGCGCGGCGTAGCGGCTTCGTCCTCGGGGGGCGCACTGCCCTCCGATTGCGCGGCAGCATCCAGGGCGTGGGCGGAGCGCGCCACTGAGCCGTAGGGCGAACGTGGCGCCACCTCGCCACGCGCCGGGGCGCGCAGCCCACCCCGCAAGAAGCGGTTGTGCGGGTGCTGGCGCGGCAGGAAGCGCGCCAGTTCGTTCAGGGCCAATTCGTAGACGCCGCGCTTGAATTCAATCACGGCCTCCAGTGGCACCCAGTACTCGTTCCAACGCCAAGCGTCGAACTCGGGGTGGTCGGTGGCGCGCAAGTTCAGGTCGCTGTCGTGACCCAAGAGCTGCAGAAGGAACCAGATCTGCTTCTGCCCTTTGTAGTGCCCGCGCGCCTCGCGCCGGATGTAGTGATCGGGCACCTCATAGCGCAGCCAATCGCGTGTGCGCGCCACGATGCGCACATGCTCGCGTGTCAGCCCCACTTCCTCGTGGAGCTCCCGGTACATCGCCTGCTCAGGCGTCTCTCCGTGCTTGATGCCGCCTTGCGGAAACTGCCAGCTGTGTGTCCGGATGCGTTTGCCCCAGAACACCTGGTTCTTGTTGTTGAGCAGGATGATGCCGACGTTGGGCCTGAAGCCTTCCCGGTCGAGCATAATCAACCTCGAATTTTTGAACTGTCTTGATTGTGCACCCCGATGGGGGGCCTCTCAGGGCAGTGAAATCCTCAATCCCCTTGTCTGACGCGGGCTTGCTGTGTTGCGCGGCAGGCCCTTTTTGCTTTTTGATCACGCCATGAAAGCCACGCAGTTCCTGATCTCCACGCTCAAGGAAGCCCCCGCGGACGCCGAGATCGTCAGCCACAAGCTGATGATGCGCGCCGGCATGATCAAGCGGCTCGGTGCTGGCATCTACAACTACATGCCGATGGGCCTGCGTGTGATTCGCAAGGTCGAGGCAATCATCCGCGAGGAGATGGGCCGTGCCGGTGCAGTCGAGATGCTGATGCCGGTGGTGCAGCCGGCCGAACTCTGGCAAGAGACCGGGCGCTTCGACAAGATGGGCCCCGAGTTGCTGCGTGTGAAGGACCGCCATGGCCGCGACTTCATCATCCAGCCCACCAGCGAGGAAGTGATCACCGACGTCGCGCGCCAGGAACTGCGCAGCTACAAGCAGTTGCCCAAGAACCTGTATCACATCCAGACCAAGTTCCGTGACGAGCGCCGGCCCCGCTTCGGCCTGATGCGCGGGCGCGAGTTCACGATGAAGGATGCCTACTCCTTCGACCGTGACGTCGAGGCCGCCGGCAAGAGCTACGACACGATGTTCGCGGCCTACTGCCGCATCTTCGACCGCTTGGGCCTGGAATACCGCGCCGTGGCGGCAGACACCGGTGCCATCGGCGGCGACCGCTCGCACGAATTTCAGGTGATTGCCGAGACCGGCGAGGACGCCATCGTCTACTGCCCGACCAGCAGCTACGCCGCCAACATCGAGCTGGCCGAGGCCCTGGCGCCCAGCGCGCCGCGCGCCGCCGCCAGCCAAGCTTTGACGCTCACGCCCACGCCGGGCAAGAGCACCTGCGAAGACGTGGCCGCCCTGCTGGGTCTCCCGCTGACTCAGACCGTGAAGAGCCTGGTGCTGGCCACCGACAGCCTGGACGACAAAGGCCTCATCACCGGCACGCAGATCTGGTTGCTGCTGGTGCGCGGCGACCACGAGCTCAACGAGGTCAAGGCAGGCAAAGTCGAAGGGCTGAAGGGCGGATTCCGCTTCGCCACCACAGCCGAGATCGACGCCGCTTTCGGCTGCAAGCCGGGCTACCTCGGTCCCATCGGACTGAAGGGCGTGAAGATCGTTGCCGACCGCACCGTGGCCGCGATGAGCGACTTCGTCTGCGGTGCCAACCAGGCCGACCACCACTACACCGGCGCCAACTGGGGCCGTGACCTGCCCGAACCCGACCTGGTGGCCGACATCCGCAACGTCGTGGCCGGCGAGCCCTCGCCGGACGGCCAGGGCGTGCTGGCCATCCAGCGTGGCATCGAGGTCGGCCATGTGTTCTACCTCGGCAAGAAGTACTCCGAGGCCATGAACGCGACCTTCCTGGCCGAGGACGGCAAGCCGCGCCATTTCGAAATGGGCTGCTATGGCATCGGCGTCACCCGCTTGCTGGGCGCGGCCATCGAGCAAGGCCATGATGAGCGCGGCATCATCTGGCCGGTCAGCATGGCGCCTTTCGAGGTGGTGATCTGCCCGATCGGCATGGACCGCAGCGAGCTGGTGCGCGAACAGGCCCTGAAGCTCTACGACGAGTTGAAGGCCGCTGGCGTGGACGTTCTGCTGGATGACCGTGGCGAGCGCCCGGGTGCGATGTTTGCCGATTGGGAACTCGTGGGCGTGCCGCTGCGCGTGGTGCTGGGCGAGCGTGGTCTGAAGGAGGGCCTGGCCGAACTCCAAGGCCGGCGCGAGGCCCAGGCCAGCAATGTGGCGCTGAACGAGCTGCTGGCCCAGGTGCAGGCCCGTCTGAAGGCTTGAGCACGACGACCCGTCGCCTGGCGCTGGTGGCGCTGGCGCTGCTGCCATTGCGCAGCCGCGCTGGCGCCCAGGTCGAGGAGCCGCTGGCCGATTCGGTGCGCTCGGCCTTGAGCGCCTCCATTGCGCAGGCGGCGCCGCCCAAGCCGCAGTTTGACGACATCGACGCCCGGCTGGTCTATCTGCGCTGGCTGGGCGAGATGAGCCAGCGCCTGAAGAAGCGCATGCCCGAGGGGCAGACGCGCATCGAATTCCTGCAGACCGTCTGGTACGAAAGCCGACGCGCCGGACTGGAAGCCAGCCTTGTGCTGGGCCTGATCCAAGTCGAGAGCGGATTTCGCAAGTACGCGATCAGCGTGGCGGGCGCGCGCGGATACATGCAGGTGATGCCCTTCTGGGCGCGACTGATCGGCGATGGCCATGTCTCGCGCCTCTTTCACATGCAGACCAATCTGCGCTTCGGCTGCGTGATCCTGCGCCACTACCTGGACCGTGAGAAGGGCGACCTCTTCATGGCCTTGGGCCGCTACAACGGCAGCCGCGGCCGCGCCGAGTACCCGGACAAGGTGCTGGCCTGTCGGCGGTTGTGGCTGATGCCGGGCGAGCGCTGAACTACTTGCGCAAGCCCTGCCAGGCCTGCGGCTGGGCGCCGACGATGCCGCTGAGCTGCAGCACGCGTTCGACCGATTCGTCGATCAGCGCCTGGACCGAATCGGGCTTCAGGTAGAAGGCCGGCAGCGGCGGGAAGACGATGCCGCCCATCTCGGTGACCGCTGTCATGTTGCGCAGGTGAGCCAGGTTCAGCGGCGTCTCGCGCACCATCAGGATCAGGCGGCGGCGCTCCTTCAGCGTGACGTCGGCGGCGCGGGTCAACAGGTTGTCCGACAGGCCATGCGCAATGGCGGCCAGCGTCTTCATGGAGCAGGGCGCGACCACCATTGCATCGGTGACGAAGCTGCCGCTGGCCACGCAGGCGCCCACATCGCCCGGGGCATGGGCCTCGTCGGCCTCGGCTTCCATTTGCTCGCGGCTCAGGCCCAGCTCGTGGTGCGCGTTCAGCACGCCGGCCGGGCTGACGATCAGGTGCGTTCGCACGCCCAAAGAGCGCGCGCGGCGCAACAGGCCCAGGCCGTAGGCCGCACCGGTGGCGCCGGTGATGCCCACGACGAGTCGTTGCGTCATTCCTGGGTGAGCAGCTGCTGCAGCTCGCCGGACTCGTACATCTCCATCATGATGTCCGAGCCACCCACGAATTCCCCGTTCACATAGAGCTGGGGGATGGTGGGCCAGTTGGCGTAGTCCTTGATGCCCTGGCGCACCTCGGGGTCCTCCAGCACATTGAAGGTCTCCAGGTCCTGCACGCCGCAGGCCTTGAGGATCTGCACCGCGCGGCCGGAGAAGCCGCACATCGGGAACTGGGCCGAGCCCTTCATGAACAGCATCACGCGGTGGCCCTTGACCATGGCGTCGATGCGCTGCTGCACTGCATCCATCGTTTCGTCCTCACGCCGCGCAGGTTGCGCAGCAAACCGGGGATTCTAGAAACGGTAGAACAGGCCCATTTGCACCAGGGGCGTGAACTGCAAGCTGCGCAGCGATTGATCCAGGCTCTGGGCAAAGGCGTCGCTGTTGCGCAAGCTCAGGCCGGCGCCACCGCGCATGGCCACGCCCAGGTCGGCGGAGAAGCCCCAGCCCAGGCCCTGGCTGCTGTAGCCGATGCCCAGATAGGGCTGGTGCAGGGCCGATTCGTTGGTGCTGCCGGCCAGGCTGCGCTGCCCCAGTGAGATGGCCTGCGGCCCGCCCAGCGCCAAGCCGGCGCCGGAACCAAGCAGGGACATCGGCCCGCTCATCAGACCGCCGCTGAGCCGCAGGCCCTGGCTGCGCACGCCGAGGTAGTAGTCGCCGAGCAGGCTGGCGCCCAGCACACGGGTGCCACTGAGTTCGTCGCTGGACAGCAGCTGCACGCGAGCCTGCCAGCGCGGGGTCTCCTCCAGGCCGGGCAAGCGCAGGCCATTGGCGGCCTGGGCACTGGCTGCAACGCTGAGCAGCAAGGCAAGACTGATGTTGCGCATGACGGGCTCCCGGATTGGCTCTGGTTTGGCCGACTCTAGCGCTGTCGCCGGGCGCTGACGCTAGAAATGCTCTGATGGAAAACTTCTTTACGCGCTCAGTGAAATCCGGGCGCCGGTGCAGCGCCTGTGGCCGGCCAGGTCGAGCCGGTGTTGCGCGGGTGCAAATCCCGCCCGGCCCAGCAGCTGGGCGACCGCGTCGGCCTGGTCAAAGCCATGCTCCAGGAGCAGCCAGCCGCCAGGTTTCAAGTGCCACGGGGCCTGGGCGCAAATCTGGCGCAGGTCCTCCAAACCGTCCGCCCCAGCGGCCAGGGCGCTGAGGGGTTCGTGGCGCAGTGCGGCCAGATGGGGGTCATCGGCGCGGATGTAGGGTGGATTGGAGACGATCAGGTCGAACTGCCGGCCGGCCAGGGGATGGAACCAGCTGCCCTCCCGCCACTCCACGTTCAGGCCCAGGCGTTCACCATTGGCCTGGGCTTGGCCCAGGGCCGCCACACTGCGGTCCACGGCGCACACCTTGGTCTGCGGCCGGGCCGCCTTGAGTGCCAGGGCGATGCAACCGCTGCCGGTGCCCAGATCCAGCAGCTCGGCGCCTTGGTCTGTAGGCAGCAGCTCCAAGGCCCAGTCCACCAGGGTTTCGGTGTCCGGTCGCGGTACCAGGGTGGCGGGGTTGACTTGCAGCGCCAGGCCATGGAATTCCTTGTGTCCGATCAGATAGGCCAGCGGCACCTCGTCGGCACGTTGGCGCAGCAGATCCGCATAACGGGCCGCCAGATCGGCTGGGAATTCGTTGTCATCGTGGGCGATCAACCACTCGCGCGGGCGCTGCAGCAGATGCGCCAGCAGCAGCTGGGCATCCAGGCGGGCAATGCCTTGCCGGGCGGCGAGCTGCAGAGCTTCCTGGATCGTCACCGCCGGCCTTCCAGCTCGGCCAGTTGCTCGGCCGCCTGGGCGGCCTGCAGGGCGCGGATCACCTCGTCCAGATCGCCCTCCATCACCATGCCCAGCTTGTAGAGCGTCAGGTTGATGCGGTGGTCGGTCAACCGGCCCTGCGGGAAGTTGTAGGTGCGGATGCGGTCGCTGCGGTCGCCCGAGCCCACCAGGCTTTTGCGGGTGGCAGCCTCCTTGGCCTCGCGGGCAATGCGCTCGCGCTCGCGCAGGCGCGCCAGCAGCACCGCCATGGCCTTGGCCTTGTTGCGGTGCTGGCTGCGGTCGTCCTGGCATTCGGCCACGATGCCGGTGGGCAAGTGAGTGATGCGGATGGCGGAATCGGTCTTGTTGACGTGTTGGCCGCCGGCGCCGCTGGCGCGGAAGGTGTCGATGCGCAGCTCGGCCGGGTTCAGCTCCACCTCGGCGGCCTCGCCGGGGTCGGGCAGCACGGCCACGGTGCAGGCGCTGGTGTGGATGCGGCCCTGCGACTCAGTGGCCGGCACGCGCTGCACACGGTGGCCGCCGCTCTCGAACTTGAGCTGGCCATAGGCGCCGTCGCCCTCGATGCGGAACACCACTTCCTTGTAGCCGCCGAGGTCCGATTCGTTGGCGCTCATGATCTCGCTGCGCCAGCCCTGGCGCTCGCAGAAGCGCAGGTACATGCGCGCCAGATCGCCGGCGAACAGGGCCGATTCGTCGCCCCCCGTGCCGGCGCGGATTTCCAGCAGGGCCGGGCGCTCGTCGTCGGGGTCCTTGGGCAGCAGGGCGAACTGCAGTTGCTGGTGCAAAGTCTCCAACTCGGCCTCGGCGGCGGCGATCTCTTCGCGCGCCATCTCGGCCATGTCGGGGTCGGCCAGCATGTCCTGCGCGGCGGCGCGGTCGGCCTCGCGCTGCAGGTAGCGGCGCCACTGCGCCACCAGGCCGCCGACCTCGGTCTGCTCCTTGCCCAACTTGCGAAGACGCTGCGGGTCGGCGTGCACGCTGGGGTCGCCCAGCAGGGCATCGAGTTCGGCCAGGCGCAGCTCCAGGCGCTGGAACTGCTGGCGCAGGGAATCGCGCATCAATCCAGCTCTTTCATCATGAAAACCGAGAGCGGGTCTTCGGCATAGCCCTCGAAGGGGCCGATGCGCACGAAGCCCGCGCGTTCGTAGAGGCACAGAGCCTCGGGTTGGCGGCAGCCGGTTTCCAGGTACAGGCGCCGGGCGCCCTGCTGTCGGGCGTGCCGCTCCAGTGCCTGCAGGATCAAGCGGCCCAGGCCCTGGCCGCGCTGCTCCGGGCGCACATACATGCGCTTGAGTTCGCCAGCAGGCGCGCCGTCGATCGATGTGAGCAGCACGGCGCCGCAGGCCTGCGCTGCACCCGCGGCATCGCGGGCGACCACGAAATGCACGGACGGCGCGCACAGCGCCTCGATGTCGATGCCGTGGTGGCTCTCGATCGGGTAGAGCGGGATCTGGTAGGCGTCGAGTTCGTCGATCAGCGCACGCACCGCCGGCTGGCGGGGCGACTCGAGCGCCAGCGTGAAGGCGGCGCTCATCGCTCTTGGTGGCGCAGGAACAGGCGCTGGATCAAGGCTTCGAGCTGGCGACGCTCTTCGCCCTGGGCGCTGTGCAGCTCGGCCAGCAGGCCGTGCATCAGCTTGTGGCTGAACTGGTGGGCAAAGGCGTCCAGCGCGGCCTCGGGGGCCTCGCCGCGCTGCAGCTGGCGACGCGCGCGTGCCAAAGCTTGCTGGCGCCAGTCGTCCACCTGATGCTGCAGGGCCTGGATCAGCGGCACCGAATGGCGCTGGTCCAGCCATTGCGCAAAGCCCTGCACGCCCTGGTCGACGATGGCCTCGGCCTGGGCCACGGCAGCCTGGCGCTTCTCGCCGGCGGTCTGCACCAGGGCTGAAAGGTCGTCCACGCTGTACAGGTAGGCATCGTTCAGCTCGGCCACGGCGGGTTCGATGTCGCGCGGCACGGCCAGGTCCACCAGGAACATCGGCCGGCGGCGGCGCGCCTTCAGGGCGCGTTCCACCATGGGCTTCAGGATCAGCGGCAGCGGGCTGGCCGTGCAGCTGATGACGGCGTCGAACTGGTGCAACTGGGCGCTCACGTCCGCCAGCGGCATGGTGTGGCCGCCCAGGTGCTGGGCCAGCTGCTCGGCGCGGGCGGCGGTGCGGTTGGCAATCACCAGCGCGGCCGGGTGCTGGGCGGCGAAGTGGGTGGCGGCGAGCTGGATCATTTCGCCCGCACCGATGCACAGCACCTTGAGCTGCTTCAGGTCCTCGAACAGCTGGGCTGCCAGGCGCACGGTGGCGGCGGCCATGGAAATGGAGTGGGCGCCGATCTCGGTGCTGGTGCGCACCTCCTTGGCCACCTGGAAGCTGCGCTGGAACAACTGATGCAGGGTGCTGCCTAAGGTGCCGGCGGCGTCGGCCTCGCGCACGGCCTGCTTGAACTGGCCCAGGATCTGGGGTTCGCCCAGCACCATGGAATCGAGGCCGGAGGCGACCCGGAAGGCGTGGCGGGCGGCTTCGCCATCACGCTGCACATAGGTGTGCGGCTTGATGCTCCCGCAGTCCAGGCCCGCGCGCTCGGCCATCCAGCCCTGGGCCACTTCGGCCAGGCTGGTGGGGCCGGCCACGTAGAGCTCGGTACGGTTGCAGGTGGACAGCAAGGCCACCTCGGCCTTGGCCATGGGCGTGACCGACTGCAGGCGCTGCTGCAGCGCCTGCACCTGGGAAACGAGCTGGTCGGGGGCGAAGGCCAGCTTCTCGCGCAGCGCCAGGGGCGCGGAAGCATGGTTCAGGCCAAGAGCAAAAACGGGCATTGGCGCGGATTCTAAAATTTTGACCCCATGTCCTTCTTGACCTTGTTCTGGCATCTCGCCAATTTCATCGCCGCGCCCCTGGCCGTGGCCGCCTTGCTGGTGCTGCTGGGCAAGGGCCTGGTGTGGCGCCACCCGCTGCGGGCGGCGGGCTGGACGCGGCTGTGGCTGGAGGCGGCGGCGGCCGCGCTGGCCGGGCAGATCGCCGCGCTGGCGCTCTGGGGCGTGGAAGGCAAGCTGCTGGGCTACGCCCTGATGCTGGGCTTGATGGTGCTGCCGCTGGGGTGGCGGCTGTCAAGAGGCTGAGCTAGTCGATCGCCGGATGGAGCAGTCGCCAGGCCGCCCAGGCGGCTAGCGCCAGCAGCATGGCCGTGAAGGCCCAGCGCCCCAGGTTGGCCAGGGCGGCGTTGCGGCGCTCCAGAAAGGCCTGTTCGGCCTGGGCCTTCAGGGCCGGGTGCAGGGCCAGATGCGCCTCGATGCGCTCCTTGGCCTCCTTCAGCCCAAGCCCGGGTTGCTGCTCGCGCAGCCGGCGGATGGCCTCGATCAGCTGGCCCTGCTGCAAGGCCTGGTGCACGGCGTCGCCCACCGGACCCTGCGCGGCCGGGCGGGGTGCGGCGGCAGGGGGCAGACGTCCGCTGTCCACCGCGTCCTTGGCCTCTTTCAGTCCCAGGCCGGTCAGCTCGCGCAGGCGCTTGATCGCTTCCAGGGTCTGGCCGCTGCGCAGCAGTTGCTGGATTTCGGGGGGCAGGGGCTGCATCTCAGTCGCGCGGAAAGCGATCGAACCAGGGCTGGGCCTGCTCCAGCTCGGTGGCCAGCTGCAGCAGCAGGCCCTCGCTGCCATGCGGGCCGTGGAACTGCACGCCCAGGGGCAGGCCCTCGGCGGTCCAGTGCAGGGGCAGGCTGATGGCGGGCGTGCCCGTCACATTGGCCAGCTGGGTGAAGGGCACATGGCGCAGGTTGTCGCGGGCGATCTGCGCCACCGCGGCGTCCAGCAGGCCCAGGCGGGCGAGCAGGCCCAGCAGGCCGCTGGCGCGCAGAGCGTTGAGCACCATCAGCTGCAATTTGGGTGGGTCGCCGGTGCCATGCGGCACCGGGGGCGAGGCCAGGGTGGGTGTGAGGTAGAGGTCGAACTGCTGGTGGAAGCGGCCGAGCGCGCGCGCAAAGCCGTTCCATTGGTCCAGCACCGTCACCACCTGGGCGGCGCTCTGGCTGCGGCCCAGCGTGGCCATGATGCGCGTCAACGGCTCGAACTCGCTGGCGCGCGCGCCCTGCGCCGTGGCTTGGTCGATGGCGGCCGGGATCAGCGCGAAGTACATCTGCAGAAAGGTCTGGGCCAGCGCCGCGCCATCGATCTCGGGTGCGGCCTCGACCACCTCATGGCCCAGGCGGCGCAGCAGCTTGAGCGTGCGCTGCACGGCTTCCACCGCCTCGGGGTGGACCTCGGTGCCGATCGGCGAGGCGGTGCTCCAGCCGATCTTCAGGCGCCGTGGTGCTTGCTGGATCAGCGCGGCAAAGGGCGCCGCAGGCGGGGCGATGGTGAACGGGTCGCCGGGTTCGGGCCCGGCGAGCAGGTCCAGCATTGCCGCGCTGTCGCGCACCGAGCGGGTGATCACGCCCTGGCTGTTGCAGCCGAACCAGACCTCACCAAACCCAGGGCCTTCGGAGATGCGGCCGCGCGAGGGGCGCAGGCCCACCAGGCCGCAGCAGGCGGCGGGGATGCGGATCGAGCCGCCGCCATCACCCCCGCCCGCCATCGGCACCACACCCGCGGCCACGGCGGCGGCCGCGCCGCCACTGCTGCCGCCCGGCGTGCGGCCCGGGTCCCAGGGGTTGGAGCTGCGGCCATAGGCGGCCGGGTCGGTCACGCCCTTGAGCGCCAGCTCCGGGCTGTTGGTCTTGCCGAAGATCACCAGGCCGGCGGCGCGGCAGCGCTGGGTGTAGTGGCTGTCGTGGGCGGCCTTGCTGCGGATGGCGCGGCTGCCGTAACTGGTGGGCACACCTTGCACATCGTGGCCGGCGTCCTTCAGCAGGAAGGGCACGCCGGCGAAAGGGCCGCTCACGCCGGCCTCGATCTGCGCGCCGGCTTCCTTTTCCAGCAGGCGCGCCACCGGGTTGAGCTTGGGCTGCACCGCCTGCAGGCGTGTCAGTGCGGTCACCAGCAAGTCCAGCGGCGTGGTCTTGCCGGCCTGCACCAGTGCCGCCAGGGCGGTGGCATCGTGGCGGCGGTAGTCGTTGAAGTTCATGGGCACAGACGGACTGAAGGGCCGTAGTCTGCGTGAGCCCGGCGGTCCGCCGGCCTGACGTTTGCTCGGGGGTGCGGACCCTCGATCAGGCAGCTTCGACGAGCTGGACGGCACGCCCGGTCAGGCGCAGCGCCAGGGCGCTGCTCAGCCGCGTCACCAGCCCGTAAATCGACAGCTGGGGGTTGGCCCCGATGCTGGTGGGGAAGAGGCTGCCGTCGTGCACGCTGAGGTTCTGCAGCTGCCAGTGCTGGCCGTCGGGGCGGCAGACGCCGAGTTGCTCGTTGCCGGCCAGATTGCAGCCGCCCATCACATGGGCGCTGACCACGCGGGTGCTGAGCGGACGGTAATCCAGCGCCTGGATGGCGGCCTTGGCCTCGGCCCAGCTCTTGTAGGGTGCGGCCTGCTCATGCAGGGGCAGCACGCTGCGCGCGCCGGCGGCGAACTGGATCTCGGCCATCGCCAGGTAGGCGCGGCGCACGCCGTCCATCACGGTGGCGGTGAGCGGGTAGTCCAGCACCGGGCTGCCGTCGCTGCGCAATTGCACCTGGCCGCCGGGAGCGTCGGGGTGGAAGCCATCGCGCAGCAGGGCCAGCAGCACCTGGGTGTGCGGGAAGTCCTTGAGCTGCTGGGCCATGCCGGGCCCGAAGCCGGCCATGGTGGTGGCCATGATGACGGGGTAGAGCGGTGGTGCTTCGAGCTTGAAGCCCAGCGGCCCGCTGATGGCCTGGGTTTCGAGGTAGTGGTCGGAGTAGATCGACTGCGGCGCGCCGGCCCAACCCTCGATGCGTTCGTCAAACAGCGCCGAGGCACCCACCGTGGGGTGCAGAAAGGTGCGCCGGCCCAGCAGGCCGTGCGGGTCGGGCGCCTGCGAGCGCAGCAGCAGCGCGGGTGAATTGATGGCGCCGCCGGCCAGCACCACATGCCTGGCCTTGACCACACAGGCGCCGGCCTGCGCCGCACTGTTCAGGCTGACGGGCACGCAATGCAGGGCCTGGATGGATTTACCGTCGTGCTGCAAGCGCTGCACACGGGTCTGCACGAAGAGCTGCGCGCCGGCCTCCAGGGCGGCAGGCAGGGTGGTCACCAGCATCGACTGCTTGGCGTTTGTCGGGCAGCCCATGCCGCAGCTGCCCAG
>JBDHSJ010000004.1:0-51553 GCA_039808065.1 Burkholderiaceae bacterium
CGTACGCGACCCCTGGGCCTTGGTGCCTTCGCTGGGCAACCTGGACGCCTACATCCGTGCCGTCCAGGCCCTGCCGATGCTGAGCGCCGAGGAAGAGGCGCGGGACGCCCGCCTGCTGCGCGAAAAGGGCGATCTGGATGCAGCAGGACGGCTGGTGATGTCGCACCTGCGTCTGGTCGTCGCCATTTCGCGCCAATACCTGGGCTACGGCCTACCCCAGGGCGACCTGATCCAGGAAGGCAATGTGGGCCTGATGAAGGCGGTGCGCCGCTTCGACCCTGAGCAGGGCGTGCGGCTGGTCTCCTATGCCATCCACTGGATCAAGGCCGAAATTCACGAGTACATCGTGCGCAACTGGCGCTTGGTGAAAGTGGCCACGACGAAAGCGCAGCGCAAGCTGTTCTTCAATCTGCGTTCGCTCAAGCACAGCCTCAAGGCTGATGCTGACGATCCCCAGCGCCAGGCACTGAGCGTGGCCGAGATCGAATCGGTGGCGCGCAGTCTGAACGTCAAGCCCGAGGAAGTAATCGAGATGGAAACCCGTCTCGCTGGGGGTGACGTGGCGCTGGACAGTCCGGTGGAAGACGAAGATGGCGCCCCGCCGGCACCGATCGCCTACCTGGCCGACGACCAGCACGAGCCCAGTCGCGCACTCGAGCGGCGCAGCCGCGATGAAATGGCCGGTCAAGGCCTGATCCAGGCCCTGGAGCAGCTGGACCCGCGCAGCCGCCGCATCGTCGAGGCGCGCTGGCTGGAGGTGAACGACGACAGCAGCGGCGGCAAGACCCTGCATGAGCTGGCCGCGGAGTACGGCGTCAGCGCGGAGCGCATCCGCCAGATCGAAGCTGCTGCACTCAAAAAGATGCGGCTGGCGCTAAGCGCCTGAAGACGACAGGGGCCCCGTGGGGCCCCTGCGGCTTGATGGTGTGCCCTGCTCAGGGCTTGAGCGCCAGCAGCTGCGTCAGGTCATGGCGCAGTGCCTCCGGGCCGGCGCCATAGCGGTGATACACCCGCACTTTGCCGGTGGGGTCGAACAGGAAGCTCGCCGCCGTGTGGTCCATGGTGTAGCCCGCTCCAGACTTGCTCGGCACCTTGGCATAGAACACCTTGAACTCCTTGGCCACAGCCTGCGTCTGCTCGGCGCTGCCGCGCAGCGCCACCATGCCGGGGCCGAAGCTGGCGATGTACTCGCGCAGCAACGCCGGCGTGTCGCGTTCGGGGTCCACGGTCACGAACAGGCCCACGACCCGCTCGCCTTCCTTGCCCATGGCCTCCTTGACGAGGCGCAACTCGCCCAGGGTGGCCGGGCAGACGTCCGGGCACTGCGTGTAACCGAAGAACAGCACCACAGCCTTGCCCTTGAAGTCGGCCAAGCTGCGCGGCCGCCCGTCAGCGTCCGGCAGTTCCAGCTTCTGGGCGTAGCTCACGCCCGTCAGATCCACCCCCTTGAAGCTGGGCGCCGAACTGGGCTGGCAGCCCGCCAGGGCCGAAAGCCCCAACAGGCCCAGCAGGCCGCGACGATCAATAAAGCCAGGGTGCGACATAGTGATCCACCATCAGGGCGGCAAACAGCAGGGTCAGGTACCAGATCGAGAACCAGAAGGTGCGGCGCGCCAAGTCATCGGAATACTGACGCCACAGCTTCCAGCCGAACCAGCAAAAACGCAGGCCCAGAAGCAGCGCTGCCGCCAGGTACAGCCAGCCACTCATGCCGATCAGATAGGGCAGCAAGGTGGCGGCCAGCAGGATCCAGGTGTAGAGCAGCACCTGCAGCCGCGTGTACGCATTGCCATGCGTCACCGGCAGCATGGGCAGCCCGGCACGGGCGTAGTCTTCGACGCGGTACAGCGCCAGGGCCCAGAAATGCGGTGGCGTCCACAGGAAGATGATCAGGCACATCAGCCAGGCCTCGGCTCCGACCTCGCCACGCAGCGCCGCCCAGCCGAGCACCGGTGGCATGGCGCCGGAGGCCCCGCCGATGACGATGTTCTGCGGCGTGGTGGGCTTGAGCCAGACGGTGTAGACCACCGCATAGCCGACAAAGGTGGCCAGCGTGAGCCACAGCGTCAGCCAGTTGACCCAGACGGCCAGCACCGCCGCACCGGCGCTGCACAGCAGGGCCGAGAACACCAGCGCCTGGCGCGGGCTGAGCTCACCGCGGGCCGTCGGCCGCCAGGCGGTGCGCTTCATGCGCGCGTCGATGCGCTGCTCGATCAGGCAGTTGAAGGCCGCGGCAGCCGCCGCCACCAGCCAGATGCCCAGGCAGGCGGCCAGCATCACACCCAGCTCGCCCCGGCTGGGCAGGCCAGGCACCGCCAGGGCCATGCCGATCAAGGCGCAAAACACGATCAGCTGCACCACCCTGGGCTTGGTCAGTGCGCTGTACTGGCGCCAAACCGACAGGCCCATCGCGGGACTGCTCGTAGAAGCATTCATGCACACACCTCAATTCCCGCCGCCCGCGGCCGCGCCTGCGGAGCCGCCTGGGCCCGGCAGGCCAGGCTCACCAGCAGCAGCGTCAACCCGGCCGCACCCGCGGTGTGCGCCAAGGCAGCCAGCAGCGGCCAACCCAGCACCACGTTCGACACTCCGGAGAGCAGCTGCAGCACCAGCAAGGCAAGCAGCGCCCGCGCGTGGCCCGGCGCACGCCGCCACAGCGCCCACACCAGCCCCAGCAGCACGGCACTGAGGAGCAATGCGCCGAGACGATGCGCCATGTGGATCGCCGTCAGGGCCGGCAGCCCCAGCCAGGCACCGTCGCCGGTCTGACCGAGCGCACGCCAGAGCGTGAAGCCAGCCGCGAAATCCATCTCCGGCCACCAGCTTTGCTGGCAGGTCGGAAAGTCGCGGCACACCAGCACCGCGTAATTGGTGCTAACCCAGCCGCCCAGCATGACCTGCAACAGCAGCGCCAACAGGGCCAGTCCCAGCCCGGCCCGCACGGCCGGAGAAAGTGTCAGGGGTCGAGGTCGCAGACGCTCCACCTGCAGCAGCAGGCACACGAGCAGCCCGAGCCCTCCGAGCAGATGCAGGGTGACGATGGCCGGGAACAGCTTCATCGTCACCGTCAGCGCCCCGAACGCTCCTTGCAAGAGCACCCAGCCGAGAGTCAGCAACGCTAGCTGCCAGGCGCGCGCGCCCAGCTCGCGGCGCCAGCGCCAGGCCAGCACCAGGCTCACCACGATCAGGAAGCCGACGGCGCTAGCCCAATAGCGATGCACCATTTCGACCCAGGCCTTGCCATGGGTCACCGGGCCATGCGGACGCTCAGCCTGCTCGGCGGCGATCTCGGCGCGGGCCCCCAAGGGGCTGAGCTCGCCATAGCAACCTGGCCAGTCGGGGCAGCCCAGACCGGAATCGGACAGGCGTGTGAAGGCCCCGAACACCACAAGGTCGAAGCTCAGGAACAGGGTCAGCAGCAACAAGGCACGCAGGCGCTGCGGCGCGCTGCGCCCGCGCGAGCGCGCCACCCAGACCAGCAGCGGCAGACAGCCCAGGGCCAGACCCAGCAGCAGCAGCTGCAGGATGGGCGACCAGTCGACGCCGGCCGTCATCGCCCAGGCCGATCCCAGCCGGAGTTGGCCTTCATCAGCAGGCCCAGGTCCTTCTTGACCCGCGAGGGGTCGGGCTGAGCCGGGCTGCGCCACATCCACCGTCCCAGCGGGTCGACTAAATAAAGATGCGCCGTCAGGGCCTGACCCTCGGCAGGGCTGAGCCAGCGCGCCAGCGCGGCGCCATCCACGCGCAGCAACTGCATCGCCGGCGTGGCCTCGAGCGCCTGGCGCAGGCTGTCGGAAACCGGCGCCTCGTCGCTGATCAGCCAGAGCTTGTCGAGCTTGTCGCGCTCCTTGCCCAGCATTTCGCGTAACTGGCGCTGCATGAACAGGCGCTTCTCGCAATCGCCCACGCAGGAGCCGCCATCCACGACGATGAGCAGCCACTGCCCGCGCAGGGCCTCCACGGCCACCGGCTGGCCGGCCAGCGTGCGCGGCGCCAGATCGCCGGGCAGGTCACGCGTCGGCGTGATCAGGTCGCCATAGGCCTTGCCGCGCGGCTGCACGACGTAGAAGGTGAAGTAGCTGGCGATGACCGGCAGGGCGCACAGAAACACCACCCAGCCCATCATCCAGCGGCCACGCCGTGTGCGCTCCGCCTGCGTCAGCGCTTCGACCGCACCGAGCCCATGCACCGTCAGCTGCGCCGGGTCATCGACCGGCGCGGGCTGGTTTGAGAAATTGGAACCAGACATACAAACCCAGGATGAGCGCCGCCAGCGCAAACCATTGCGCGGCATAGCCCCAATGCTTGTGAACCCCGCTGTCCGGGGCCGGCCAGTCGCAGCGCAAGGGTGCGCAGTCCGGGCCGGTCTGCCAGAGGACCCAGGGCAGGACGGGGCGTCCGAGCTGGGATGCGCTGGCAGAAAGATCGAGATTTTGCCGGAGCGGGCCGGCGGCTTCTTCTCCAAAGGCCTTCACCTGAGAGGCATGTGGCCGCAACTGCCCCAACACCTCCACCACACCGCCCGGTGTGGTGGGCCAGGGCGGCACTTGGTGCAAGCCGGGCGCGCGCTCCTGCCAACCGCGTTGCACCCAGATGAGCTCCGGTCGGCCTTCCAGTTGGAGCGGGGTCACCAGCACCGTGCCATTGCGCCGATCGTGGGGGCGGTTGTCCAGCCAGATCTGCCGCTCGGGCAGCCAGCGGCCGCGCAGCCGAGCCAGGCGGCGCAGGCCGGCTGAATCGGTACGCCGCGTCAGCTCCGCATTGGTCAGCACCGGCTGACGCTCGGCGGCCTGCTGCTCGGCCTGCAGGGTCAGCTTCTGCTGCGCGCGGTCCAACTGCCACAGCCCCAGTGAAGCGGTGAGACCAGCGCCCAACAGGGTCAAGAGGCCCAGGAGCCATCGGTCCGCCCGCATGTCCTACAGTGCCTCCATGAACTGGCTCTTTCTGATCGCTTTCATCGGCATCCTCGGCGCATTGGCAGCCGCCGGCGTATTCATGCTCAAACGCCCCCAGGCCAAGCAGGATGCCTCCAAGCACATGGCGCGCGCCCTGGCTGTGCGGGTCGGCCTGTCGATCGCGCTGTTTCTCTTCATCATGCTGGCCTGGAAGATGGGCTGGATCCAACCGCGCCCTTTGGGGCGCTAGTCCACCGGAGGGCATGAAAAAAGGCGCCGCAATTGCGGCGCCTTTTGCTTGTCGGCTCTCGGATTACATCCAGTAGACGACGACGTACAGACCCAGCCAGACCACGTCCACGAAGTGCCAGTACCAGGCCGCGCCTTCGAAGCCGAAGTGACGCTGAGGCGTGAAGTGGCCCTTTTGCAGGCGCAGGGTGATGAACAACAGCATCAGCATGCCCACGAAGACGTGGAAGCCGTGGAAGCCGGTGAGCATGAAGAAGGTCGAGCCGAAGATGCCCGAGCTCAGCTTCAGGTTCAGGTCGCGGTAGGCGTGTGCGTACTCGTAGCCCTGCACGAACAGGAAGGTGATGCCCAGCAGCACCGTCACCCACATGAACTTGATGGTCTTGGCGCGGTCGCCCGCGATCAGCGCATGGTGCGCGATCGTCAGCGTCACACCCGAGGTCAGCAGCAGCGCGGTGTTGACGGTCGGCAGCGGCCAGGGTCCGATGGTCGAGAAGGCCTCGATGGTGCCGGCCGGCGAGGCGGTGCCGCCACCCGTGCTGGGCCACAAGGCCTTGAAGTCCGGCCACAGCAACGCGTGCTCGGCATTGCCCAGCGTCGGCACCGAATGCACGCGCGCCCAGTACAACGCACCGAAGAACGCGGCGAAGAACATCACCTCCGAGAAGATGAACCAGCCCATGCTCCAGCGGAAGCTGAGATCGATGCGGTCGCTGTAGAGGCCGCCCTCACTCTCGCGGATGGCATCGCCAAACCACTGCTTCAGCACGAAGGCCCACCACAGCAGGCCGAAGACCAGGGAGTAGGCGCCCCAGCCGTGGTCGTTGACCCACTGGCCCGCGCCCAGGATCACGAAGAACAGACCGATCGCCGCCATCACCGGGTGGCGTGACGGACCGGGCACGAAGTAATGGGGCGCGGCCCCGGGGGTTGCTGCTGCCATCTAAGGTTCTCCTCGAACGGTTCTTCTCTGACTCTTGCTGCGGGTATTCAGCCGGCCACGCCGGAGCTGATCACCCATCGCACCAGCAGGACCAGCAGCAGCACGAACAGCGCTGCGCCGATCACACCGGCAATGATGACGTGCACAGGGTTGAGCTTGGCCATGTCGGCCTCATGCTCGGAGCCCTTGCGCACACCGAAAAAACTCCAGGCCACCGCGCGGATCGTCTGCCCGAATGACAGCGGCCGTGCTGCGACCTGTTTCAACTCTTCGCCCGGCCTCACGCCTCAAAGCCCCGCCAACTTCTTGCCCGGCACCTCGAAGAAGGTGTAGGACAGCGTGATCGTGTGGACGTCCTTGGGCAGCTTGGGGTCCACCACGAAGACGACCGGCCACTCCTTGCTCTCACCCGCCTGCAAGGTGTACTCGTTGAAGCAGAAGCACTCCAGCTTGTTGAAGTGGGCACCGGCCTGCTTGGGCGCGTAGCTCGGGATCGCCTGCGCCGCCATGGCGCGCTCCTGGCGGTTGCGGAAGGTGTACATCACCGTCGCCATCTCGCCCGGATGGACCTTCAGCTGGCTGATCGCCGGCTTGAAGTCCCAGGGGCCGCGGGCATTGGCATCGAACTCCACCAGGATGGTGCGGCTGGTATCCACCTGGGTGTTCTTGGCCTGTTCCTTGCGCTCGGCCAACGACAGCACATTGATGCCAAGGGCCTCGCAGATGGCGCGGTACATGGGCACCAGCGCATAGCCGAAACCGAACATCAACAGGCTGACCACCGCCAGCTTGAACAGCAGCTGGCGGTTGGCATGGCGAAGCTTGGCGACCCAGGACTTCATGGCGATCAGAGATAGATCATCTTGATCATGAAGCCCACACCGAAGGCCAACGCCACGCTGAACAGGATCAGGCCCAGCTTGCGGTTGGCCTTCTGTTGCTCAGGGCTGACCATGGCCATCAGCCGATCACCTTGGTGGCGGTGGCATCCAGCTTGGGCGGGGTCTCGAAGGTGTGGAAAGGTGCCGGCGAGGGCACTTCCCACTCCAGGCCTTCGGCAGCTTCCCAGGGCTTCTGCGGGGCCGGCTGGCCCTTGCCACGCAGCATCGGCACGCAGATCGCGAGGAAGAAGAACACCTGCATCAGGCCGAAGCCAAAGGCACCCACCGAGGCGATCGCGTTGAAATCAGCGAACTGGAGCGGGTAGTCGGCATAGCGGCGCGGCATGCCGGCCAGGCCAAGGAAGTGCATCGGGAAGAAGGTGATATTGAAGAAAACCAGCGAGCCCCAGAAGTGGACCTTGCCGAGGAACTCCGAATACATCACGCCGCTCCACTTCGGGCCCCAGTAGTACACGCCTGCGAACAGCGCGAACAGCGAGCCGGCCACCAGCACGTAGTGGAAGTGGGCCACGACGTAGTAGGTGTCCTGGATCTGGATGTCGATCGGCGCCATGGCGCAGATCAGGCCGGTGAAGCCACCCATCGTGAACACGAAGATGAAGCCCACGGCCCACAGCATCGGGGTCTCGAAGGTCATCGAGCCGCGCCACATCGTGGCCAGCCAGTTGAAGATCTTCACGCCGGTGGGCACCGCGATCAGCATGGTCGCGTACATGAAGAACAGCTGGCCCGTCACCGGCATGCCGGTGGCGAACATGTGGTGGGCCCAAACGATGAACGACAGGATCGCGATCGAGGCGGTCGCATAGACCATCGAGGCGTAGCCGAACAGGCGCTTGCGGGCGAAGGCCGGCACGATCTGGCTGACGATGCCGAAGGCCGGCAAGATCATGATGTAGACCTCGGGGTGACCGAAGAACCAGAAGATGTGCTGGTACATCACCGGGTCACCACCACCGGCCGGGTTGAAGAAGGTGGTGCCGAAGTGGCGGTCGGTCAGCGTCATCGTGATGGCGCCGGCGAGAACCGGCATCACCGCGATGAGGAGGTAGGCCGTGATCAGCCAGGTCCAGGCAAACATCGGCATCTTCATCAAGGTCATGCCCGGAGCGCGCATGTTCAGGATGGTGACGATGATGTTGATCGAACCCATGATGGACGAGGCGCCGAGGATGTGCATCGCGAAGATGCCGGCATCCATCGAGGGGCCCATCTGCAGCGTCAGCGGCGCGTACAGCGTCCAGCCCGCGGCGGGGGCGCCACCGGGCATGAAGAAGGACGCCACCAGCATGATGGCCGCGGGGATCATCAGCCAGAAGCTGAAGTTGTTCATCCGCGCGAAGGCCATGTCCGATGCACCGATCTGCAGCGGAATCATCCAGTTCGCGAAGCCCACGAAGGCCGGCATGATGGCGCCGAACACCATGATCAGACCGTGCATGGTCGTGAACTGGTTGAAGCGTTCGGGGTTGAAGAACTGCAGGCCGGGCTGGTACAGCTCGGCACGGATCAGCAGCGCCAGCACGCCGCCCACCATCAGCATGGTGAAGGCGAACAGCAGGTACAGCGTGCCGATGTCCTTGTGGTTGGTGGCGAAGACCCAGCGGCGCCAGCCCGTCGGGGCGTGGTGGTGGTCATCGTGGTGATCGTGGCCGTGGCCGTGGTGATCAAGCACTGCGCTCATGATGGTTCCTTCTCAGATCACTTGCGGGCAGCGGCCATCTCGGCCGGCTGCACGATCTGACCCGTCTTGTTGGACCAGTTGTTCTTGGTGTAAGTGATGACGGCGGCCAGCTCGGTGTCGCTGAGCTGCTTCCAGGCCGGCATGGCCCCGTTGGCGGCGCCATTCAGCAGGATGGTCATCTGCTTGGACTTGTCGGCGTCCTGCACCACCGCAGAGCCGTCCAGGGGCTTGATCGGGCCGGCGCCCTTGCCGTCCGCGCGGTGGCAGGCGGCGCAATTCGCGGCATAGACCTTCTCGCCACGGGCGATCAGCTCTTCGAGCTTCCATTCCTTGCTCGGATCGTCGGCCTTGGCCGCGGCTTCCTTGAGCTTCTTGTCCACCCAGGCGGTGTAGTCGGCGGCCGACAGCACCTTCACGTGGATCGGCATGTAAGCGTGCTCCTTGCCGCACAACTCGGCGCACTGGCCGTAGTAGTCGCCCACCTTCTCAGCGCGGAACCAGGTGTCGCGCACAAAGCCGGGAATCGCGTCCTGCTTGACGCCGAAGGCCGGCACCATCCAGGCGTGGATCACGTCGTTGGCGGTGGTGATGATGCGGATCTTCTTGTCCACCGGCACCACCAGCGGCTCGTCCACCTTCAGAAGGTAGTTGTCCACTTGCTCGGGCTTGCCGCTGTCGCTCTGCTCGCGCTGGGCCGAGTCCAGGGTGGAGAGGAAGCCGATGCCCTTGCCCTCGCCGTTCAGGTAGTCGTAGCCCCACTTCCACTGGTAGCCGGTGGCCTTGATGGTGAGATCGGCATTGGTGGTGTCCTTCATGGCCACCACCACCTTGGTGGCCGGCAGGGCCATCGCGATGACGATGATGAAGGGCACGATGGTCCAGGCAATTTCGACCGCCACCGACTCATGGAAGTTGGCCGGCTTGGCACCGCGCGATTTGCGGTGCTTGAAGATCGAATAGAACATCACCCCGAACACCGCCACAAAGATGCCGGTGCAGATCCACAGCATCATGTTGTGGAGCCACATCTGATCGGCGGCGATCTTGGTCACCGGCGGATGCAGATTGATCTGGTTGACCGCCGGGCCGCCGGGCAGGTCATTCACGGCCAGGGCGGCATGCGCCCCCACCAGGGTCGTCAGGGCCAGGCCGGCTTGCGCCATGCGCCCGAGGCCCTGCAGGATTTTGTGTGCGTTGTTCATGTCTGCGTTTCGACTCCGGTTGCTGCGGGTCGCGCCGAGGCGGCTTGCTTGGGGGCCACGGACGCAAGGCCGTCACCCCAGCGAAGGTGCGGCCAAAAAGGCGGCGCATTCTATGCGCAGGCTCAATTCGCACTCTGACGCCTTGATACAGAACAAGTGCGGGTTCACCCCAGGTCCCTAGAATCCGCGCGCCTCATGAAGCCCGTACGCCGCCTGCCTCGCTACCTGCTGGTGCTCGTCCTCTGGATGGGTCTGCTGGCGCCTGCGGTCAGCCTGGTCCTGGGACCGGTGGATCCGTTGGTGGGGGTGTGCCGCAGCGCTGATGGCGATAGCCCGCGCGCGATGGCCGGTTGGTTCGAGCACTGCGCCTCCTGCGGCGCGCTCGATCAGGCCCTCGGCGCACCACCCAGCCCCATCCAGCTGCTGGCACCGCCGGGATTGCGGCCGGTCCTTATCGCCCCGGTCACGGTTTCCGCCCGCCAGGTCCAGCCCCGGCTGCGGCCACCCGCCCGCGCCCCTCCTCAGGCCGCTTGAAGCCGCCCGCCGCCCCAGTTGGGTCGGCGCCCTTCACTGCTGCCTGACTTGCTATGAACTCCCCTTCCAGGGTGCGACTGATCGCACTCGGCGCGGCCTTGGCCGTGCATTCCGCTGCCTTCGCCCAGGGCGTGGCCAGCGATGCCCAACTCGAAACCGTGGTGCTGCTCGGTCGGGCGCTGCGCGCGCAACTGCCCACCGATGTCCCCGGCAACCTCAGCGGCCGCAGCGCGGAGGAATTGCGCCTGCAAAACCTCATCAACCCTGAGGACGCGCTGGCCCAGTTGCCCGGCCTGACTGTTCGCAAGCGCTACGTGGGCGACCGCAATGCGCTGCTCGGCGGACGCAGCTTCGGCACCCTGCAACCCTCGCGCGCGCTGGCCTATGTGGATGGTTACCTGATCTCCAACTTCCTGGGCCGCTTCGATGCGCCGCGCTGGAACATGCTGACGCCCGAGGCCATCGCCCGCGTGGACCTGCTGCAGGGCCCCTTTTCGGCCTTGTTGCCGGGCAATTCGATCGGCGCCACCGCCCTGGTGACGGAGCGCGAACCGCAGCGCTTTGAAGCCGCTGCGCGCGTGAGCCGCCACGAACAGGGCTTCGCGCTCTATGGCCAGCGCGACCACCTTGGCAGTCAGCAGGCCAGCGCCTACCTCGCGCAGCGCTGGCAGTCCGGCCTTTGGGCCAGCCTCAGCCTGAACCACCAGCTGGCGGACTCCCAGCCCATGCAGTACTTCAATCTGCTGGCCGGGGCCAAGGGCTGGGGCCAGCCCGTAGCGAACGCCGTGCCGGTGCAAGGGATCCAGTACGACCTGGATCCCAACGGTCAGCCGCGCGCCCTGTTCGGCGCCAGTGCCGGCGCCTACGACCACACCGAGCAGGCCACCGCCAAACTCAAGCTGGGCGCGCCGCTGGGCGGCCGCTGGCGCGCCAGCCTGATGTGGGCCGGCTGGCAGCAGCAGAGCGACGCGCACAACCGCAGCTTTTTGCGCGACGCACAGGGCCAGACGGTGTGGGCCGGTGCGGTGCGCGACGCCGCGAACCCCGAGCGCGGCTTCGTGATTCCAAACAGCGCCTTTGCGCCCAGCTCTCGCACCGAGCAGCATCAGCAATGGGGCGTTTCACTGAAGACCCAACCTGCGGCCGGTTGGAACGCCTCGCTCGTGGCTTCGGCCTATCGGATCGACCAGGACCGCGCTCACCAGGCCACCCTGCCCGACCCACGCGCCTTCAGCGAAGGCGGCGCCGGCAGCGTGACGCGGCGCGACGGCACCGGCTGGGGTACGTTGGAGCTGCAGGCCCTGTGGCGCGGCACGGCCCACCGCATGGCCCTGGGCGCCCACCACAACCGCTACCGGCTCGACAGCCCGACCTTCACCAGCAGCGACTGGCGCATCGAGGGCACCACGCTCAGCCAGGCCTACCGCGGCCGCACCGAAGTCGCTTCGCTCTACGCCCAGGATGCCTGGACGATCGATCCCGACTGGACCCTGACTCTGGGCTGGCGCAGCGAGCGCTTCCGCGCTTTCGATGGCGAGCAGTTGCTGCGCGCCGCCAGCTGCCGCGCCGAAGTCGGCATCCGCTGCGAGCAGCAGGCCGATGGCCAGTTCTTGCGCAGCCTGGCCTATGGCGGCCGCCACCTGCAGGGCGAATCGCCGAAAGCCACGCTGGCCTGGACGGTCTCGGACGCGTGGCTGCTCAAGCTCAGCGCCGGGCGCGGCCTGCGCTTCCCCAATGTGGAGGAGCTCTACAACGCCAGCTTCAGTGCCACCAGCCAGACGCTCAGCGACCCCGAACTGCGCGCCGAACGTGGCGATGTACTGGAGCTCAGCGCCGAATGGCAACCCGAGGCCGGCCACAAGCTGCGCATCGCGCTGGTGCACGATCAGGTGCGCGACGCCATCCTGCGTCAGAGCGACGCCACGGTGTTCCCGTCGGTCACCCGCGTATCGAACGTGGACCGGGTGCGCACCCAGGCCATCGAACTGGTGTGGCAGGCGCAGAACCTCTGGCTCAAGGGCTTGGGCTTGGACGCCAACCTGACCCTGGCCGACGCCGTGGTCCGCGCCAACCGGCGCGACCCCGCGCAGGTGGGCAAGCAGTGGCCACGCATCCCCAAGGTTCGCGCCAATCTGCTGGCCAGCTACCGCTGGCGTGATCTGAAGGCGCAGCCCTTTGCCTCGCTGGGCCTGCGCCACAGCAGCCGCAGCTACGGCACCAGCAACAACACCGACTTCAACAGCAATGTCTACGGCGGCATCTCCGCCCACACCCTGGTGGACCTGCGCAGCGGCTGGCAGCTGGACCACGGCCTGGAGCTGGCCCTGGGCCTGAACAACGCCCTGGATCAGCGTGCCTTCCAGAGCCACCCCTACCCCGGCCGCAGCCTGCTAGCCGAATTGCGTTGGAGCTTGTGATGCTGAAGCGTCGAACTGCCCTGCTCGCCGGCGCCGCCGGCTTGCTGGCCCCTGCCTGGGCGCAGAAAAGCCCGCGCCCGCAGCTGGCCACCGCCGCCGCCGTCGACCCCGCCGGCCAGCTCTGGCTGGCCGGCCTGGACCGGGCCGGCCAGCTGCGTCTGCGCCACGGTACCGGTGCGCTCGAAGAAGGCCAGCGCCTGGACGTGGGAGAGGACCGCGTGGCCGCCGATGGTGAGGCCACGCCGCGCCTGCTGTTCGGGGCCGATGGCCTGGTGCTGCTCAGCTATGTGCGCGCGGGGCTCAAGCCCTACACGGGTGACGTGCGATTGCTGCGCTCAACTGACGGCGGCAGCCACTTCGCGCCGGCCCTGACCGTGCACCAGGATCGCCAGCCCATCACCCATCGCTTCCAGGCCATGGCCCTCGACGGCGCTGGGCAGCTGCACTTCGCGTGGATCGACAAGCGCGACCTGGAAGCCGCCAAGGCGGCAGGCCGGCCCTACCGCGGCGCCGCCGTGTACCGCAACGTCAGCACCGACGGCGGCGCCAGCTTCGGGCCGGACATCAAGCTGGCCGACCACGCTTGTGAGTGCTGCCGCATCGCCTTCAGCCAAGCGGCAGACGGCCGGCTGGCCGCGCTGTGGCGCCATGTGTTCGAACCCAATGAGCGCGACCACGCCTTCGCCTGGCTGGACGGCAGTGCGCCGGTGCGGGCCAGCCTGGATCGCTGGGCGCTGGACGCCTGCCCGCACCACGGCCCTGGCCTGGCGCCCGCGGCCGATGGCGGCTGGCACGCCTGCTGGTACGGCCAGCGCGCCGGCGAGCCCGCCGTGCGCCTGGGCCGGCTGGATGCGCAAGGCTGGCCGCTGGGCAGCCCACGGGCTCTGCCCGAGGCCGAGCACGCCGACCTGATCAGTGCGGGCAACCGCGTGGCCCTGGTCTGGCGCCAGTTCGATGGCCACCAGACGCGGCTGCAAGCCTTGCTGTCGAAGGACGACGGCCGCCGCTGGCTGCCCCTGGAGCTGGCCCAGAGCCCGCACCCCAACGACCACCCGCGCCTGCTGCGCCACGGCGAACAGCTGTGGGCCGTGTGGCGCGACACCCAGGGCCTGCGTGCCCTTGAGATCCATGCATAAAGCCCTGTTGATGGCGCTGGCCCTGGCCCTGCCCGCCCTGCCTTGCGCCGCGAACGAACAGCCCTTCGGTACGCACACCTTTCTGCAACTGCAGCAGCAGGTGCAGGGCCCCACCTGGCTGGTGTTCAGCGCCACCTATTGCGGCAACTGTCCCGCGGTGGTGGCCGAACTACGTCGCCAGCACCCCGCCCTGCCGCTGTGGCTGGTGCTGACGGACGAAGGCGAGGAGACCCACCCCCTGCCGGCCGAGCGCCGCTGGCGCTTCGACGGCCATGAGCTGGCGCTGCGCCATGCAGTGAATCCCCAGTGGAAGGGCATCACGCCTTACCTGGCGCTGCTGCGCCCGGGCCAGCCGCCGCTGTTCGCCCTGGGGCAGCCGAGCAGCGCCCAATTGAAGGCGCTGGAAAAAGCACGCGGAAAGCCAGCCAGTAAGTAGCGCCGGCATGGCGGCGGTTCTCCGCGCTTGCGGGCCGAGGCCGCTGGCGAAACTGCCGCCCCATGACGACGCGCAGCCCCCCGCAGGTTTCTGCAGGGCCGCGGCAAGCCCTGGCGCTGCGCCGCGGGCCGGCCTGCGTCTGTCCATCGACGCCGCAATCGTCGATTGCGCCACGACCGGCTTCGCAGCCCCACGCATCCGCGTCCAAGGGCGAAGTTTGGCTGGCCGCTGTGCTTGCCCCGGGGCCGCATCCCCGGGGCGGGCCAGCGTTTTGCTCAGTTCTCGCCCACCAGCAGGCGCTCGAGCGCCTGTTCGCGCACACCCCAGAAATCCTTCAGGGCCCGCACCTGTTCGGCAGCCTGCTGCTGCCGCTCCGCGCTGCCAGGTGGGCGCCGCACCGCCTGGATCATCTTGTTCTTCTGCGTGTGCTCCAGGGCAATGAACTCGAACACCTGGGTGTCGTAGCCCTGGCTCTCCAGCAGCAGCGCGCGCAGTCCGTCGGTGAGCATTTCGGCCTCCTGGCCCAGGTGCACGCCGTGCTTGAACAGCGGCCGCAGCACGCCCGGCGGCTGCAGCTGGCCGCGCAGCTGCTTGTGGCAGCAGGGGGCGCTGAGGATCAGACGCGCGCCGGCACGCAAGCCGTGGTGCAGGGCGTGATCGGTTGCGGTGTCGCAGGCGTGCAAGGCAATCATCACGTCCAGCGGCTGCACCTGCTCGTGCCCCACATCGCCCTGGCTGAAGCTCAGGCCATCGAGCCCCAGGCGGCGCGCGATGGCTTCGGTCTGGTCGACCAGCTCCTGTCGCAGCTCGACCCCGCGCACCTGCGGCAGCCAGCCGCCGCGGCGCAGATGCTCGTGCACGGCGAAGGTCAGATAGGCTTTGCCGCAGCCAAAGTCGGCCACGCGCACGGCCTGACCCGGGGCGATGCCGGCGGCACGCAGGCCGGCGTCGAAGATCTCGACGAAGTGGTTGATCTGGCGCCATTTGCGCGCCATCGCCGGCACCAGCTCGACCTGGCCACCGCGGCCGATCTGCGCCAGGCCCAGCGCCTGCCAAACTGGTTCTTCCAGCTGCAGCCAGCGCGGCTTTTCGCGGTTGTGCGTCGCCACAGCCGCAGCCGCGGGCTGGGCCGCCTTGGCGTGCTGCACCAGGCGCGCGCGGCCTTTGCGGTTGAAATCCAGCTGCCAATGCCCCTCGGCACCCTGGAGACGTGCGGCACGCAGCCGCGCGCCCAGATGAGCCCGCAGCACCGCCAGCGCCTCGTCGGGGCTGAGATTGCGGGTGATGTCCTTGGTGGCGTGGCGGAACACCAGCTGCAGCGCCGGGCCCTGCTTCAGTTGCACCGGGCGCAGCAGCAGGCGCTGCAGGTCACCCGCGTCGGCCGTGGGGGCGCTGAGCTGCAGCTCCAGCCCAGGGTCATTGCGCAGCGCGCGCTCGCACAGCTGCCAAAAGCGCTCCAGCGCCGCATCGTGTTCACTCATAGGTTGAATTGTCCGCGCCGTAGCATCCTCCCCCAGCTTCCTGCCACCCACCATGCCCCTGCCGCTTGAGGACATCCAGGCCGCCGTCTGCGCCTGGCACAACCGCCACCCGCTGGCCGCGCGCATCGGGCCGGAGGCGGTGCACAGCGTGGGTTGGGTCGCCCTGCCCTTCATGAAGGCAGCGCAGGCACAGGAGCCCTCGCTTGATGCCGCGGCCAGCGAAGCGCCCACCCTGGTGGAGCCGCGCTCACGTTGGCAGCTGCCCGGCTGGGCCGGCCGTCGCACGCGTGGCAGCGGCCCCTGGCCAGTGTTCAGCGAAACCTTCATCGAGGGCCTGAAGCCACGCCGCGTGGCGGCTTTTGCAGCCCTGCATGCCTGGAACCAGCCGCTGGTCGATGGCTCGGAATGGCCGCAGCGCCGCGTGGAGGTGGACAGCGATCTGGCCGAGGCCTGCCCCGGCGCCTGGCCCACCGAGCGCTGGCTGGTGGCTGCCGCCGTCGATCACCAGGGTGAGCGCCTGCGCGTGCTGCTGGGCGAGCACCAGGGCCGCCTGGCGGTGCTGGGCAGCACTCGCCACTGGGAGCGCCCTCGCCTGGCAATTGCGGGCGCGTTGGCTGCCTTTGCGGTCCTGGCCCTGGCGTGGTTGGTCTGGCCCGCCGGCACGTCCCATGTTCCGGCCCCTGAGCCGGCCTCCAACGCGGCTTCCAGCGCGGCCTCAAAACCGGCTTCGGCGCTGCCGCCCGCCTCGGTCCCAGCCCCTGCGCCCTCGGCCAGCGCGGTAGCGCCGGTCGAACCTGCCTCCGTGCCCGCCTCGGCCGCGGCTCCGGCGGCTCCTTCTGAACCTGCGTCGGAGGCCGCCTCCAGCATCCCCGACATCCGACCGCGCCTGGGCCCCGTGCGCCGAAGCCCGCGTGACGTGCTGCAAGGCAAGGCCAACGCGCCCGGCGCTGCCGTCGCCAGCGCTCCCTCAAGCGCCGCCGCCAGCGCCCCACCGAGCCCCGCCGCCAGCGCCAGCGCGCCCTACCGCGGCGCGGCCACGCCCGAGCAACTGCGGCTGCAGAACGCCGCCGCCGGTCCCCAGGTGGCCTTGGTGAGTCCTGGCTTTGCCAACAAGGCCGAGGCCGAAGCCCAGCTGGAGCGCATGCGCGCCCATGTCAAGACGGTCGTCAGCGACGCCGCGCTGCTGCAATCCGAAGTGTTCGAAACCCCGCAGGGCTGGCGCGCCGCGGTCTGGCCCTTCGGCACGCGTGAGGAAGCTCAGATCGTCAACGCCACCATGGTGGCGCGCGGCTGGAAGACCCGGGCAGTCGACTTTTAGGACCGGTAGTCCGCATTGATGCGGACGTAGTCTTCGCTGAAGTCGCAGGTCCAGACGGTGCTGCTGGCGGCGCCACGGCCCAGGTGCACACGCACCAGGATGTCCGAGCCGGCCATCACCTGGGCGGCCTCGGCCTCGACGTAGGCCGGGTGACGCCCTCCCTGGGTCACGACATGCACATCCCCCAAATGCATCTCGATCAGGCTCTGGTCCAGATCGGCGATGCCGGCGTAGCCCACCGCGGCCAGGATCCGTCCAAGGTTGGGGTCGGAGGCAAAAAAGGCCGTCTTGACCAAGGGCGAGTGCGCAATCGCATAAGCGGCCAGGCGGCATTCGGCCTCGTCGCGCCCGCCGTCAATCTGCACGCGGATGAACTTGGTGGCGCCCTCACCGTCGCGCACGATGGCCTGGGCCAGTTGCACGGCCAGATCGTTCAGCGCGGCGCGCAGCGCCTGGCCGGCGGCGCTGTTCAGGTCAGTGATGGCGGCATGGCCAGCCTTTTGCGTGGCCACTACGACGAAGCTGTCGTTGGTGCTGGTGTCGCCATCCACGGTGATGCGGTTGAAGCTCGCGTCGGCCGCTTCGCGCGCCAGCGTGTTGAGCAGGGCCGGATCCACGCAGGCGTCGGTGGCGATGAAGCCCAGCATGGTCGCCATGTTCGGACGGATCATGCCGGCGCCCTTGGCGATACCAGAAAGGGTCACCGTGCGACCCTCGATCTCGATTTGGCGCGAAGCCGCCTTGGGAAGCGTGTCCGTGGTCATGATGGCCTGGGCAGCCTCGAACCACTGCGCCGGGGCCGCGGCGGCGATGGCCGCATCCAGCCCGGCCTCGATGCGCTCCACCGGCAGGGTTTCCATGATCACGCCGGTGGAGAACGGCAGCACCTGTTCTGCCTGGATGCCCAGCTTGCCCGCCAGGGCCTCGCAGCTGCGCTTGGCCCGCGCCAGGCCATCCGCACCGGTGCCAGCATTGGCATTGCCGGTGTTGATCAAAAAGGCACGGATGCCCGGGCGCTGCAGGTGTTCGCGGCAGAGCTGCACCGGTGCGGCGCAGTAGCGGTTCTGCGTGAACACGCCGCCCACGGCCGAACCCTCATCGAGCAACCACACCGACAGATCCCGCCGCCCCTGCTTGCGAATGCCCGCCATGGTGGAGCCGATGCGCACCCCGGGTACGGGCAACAGGTCGGCTGGGTTGGGGGCTTGCAGATCGACGGGCATGGTGGACTCCTAAAGGGCGGCGGATTCTAGAAACGACAAGGCCGCCCGGAGGCGGCCTGGAATTGGCCAGAAGGCTTCAGTGTCCGTCAGGCCAACTTCCCATGGCAGAACTTGAACTTCTGGCCACTGCCACAGGGACAGGGATCGTTGCGGCCCACGCCCGCGTAGGGGTTGGGTTCGGCCTCCTGCGAGACCGAGCCGTCCTCGTTCGGGTGCGTGTAAGTCATGTTGCGCGGCGCCTCGGCGGCGGCGGCGCGGGCAGCAGCTTCGGCGGCGGCCTGCGCCTCGGCCTCGGTCTGGATGCGCACATTCATCAACACACGCGTCACTTCCAGCTTCACCGCATCCAGCAGCTGCGAGAACAGCTCGAAGGCCTCGCGCTTGTATTCCTGCTTGGGATTCTTCTGCGCGTAGCCGCGCAGATGGATGCCTTGGCGCAGGTAATCCAGCGCGGCCAGGTGCTCGCGCCAGCGGTGGTCGATGCTCTGCAGCAGCACCATGCGCACGAAGGGCATGAACTGCTCGGCGCCGATGGCGTCGACCTTGGCGTTGAAAGCCTGGTGCGCGGCCGCGATGACCTTGGCGAGGATGTCCTCGTCGGTGATCGATTCCGAAGCCTGGGTCATGCCCAGCAGGTCCAGATCCAGCTGCCACTCGTCCTTGAGCACGCGCTGCAGGCCCGGCAGGTCCCACTGCTCTTCCAGGCTCTCGGCCGGCACATGGGCGCGCACCACATCGGTGATGGCACCTTCGCGCAGGTGGGTGATCTGCGGCATCAGATCGGCCGCTTCGAGGATGTCGTTGCGCTGCTGGTAGATGACCTTGCGCTGGTCGTTGGCGACGTCGTCGTACTCGAGCAGTTGCTTGCGGATGTCGAAGTTGCGCGCTTCGACCTTGCGCTGCGCGCTCTCCAGCGAGCGGCTGACGATGCCGGCCTCGATGGCCTCGCCATCGGGCATCTTCAGGCGCTCCATGATCGCCTTGACGCGCTCGCCGGCAAAGATGCGCATCAGTGGATCGTCCAGCGAGAGGTAGAAGCGCGAGGCCCCCGGGTCACCCTGGCGGCCCGAGCGGCCGCGCAGCTGGTTGTCGATGCGGCGGCTCTCGTGGCGCTCGGTCGAGACCACGCGCAAGCCGCCGGCGGCCTTGACCTGCTCGTGCAGGCCCTGCCATTCATCGTGCAGTTTGCGGATGCGCGCTTCCTTCTCGGCGGCCGGGATGCTCTCATCGGCTTCGAGGATCTGCACCTGCTTCTCGACGTTGCCCCCCAACACGATATCGGTGCCGCGGCCGGCCATGTTGGTGGCAATCGTGATCTGGCCTGGCCGACCGGCCTGGGCAATGATCTCGGCCTCGCGCTGGTGCTGCTTGGCGTTGAGCACGTTGTGCGGCAGCTTGGCCTTCTCCAGCAGCGTGGAAACGATCTCGGAGTTCTCGATCGAGGTCGTGCCCACCAGCACCGGCTGGCCGCGCTCGTGCGCCGCGCGGATGTCCTTGATGACCGCCTCGTACTTCTCCTTGGTGGTCTTGTAGACCAGGTCGAGCTCGTCCTTGCGGATGGTCGGGCGGTTCGGCGGGATGACCACGGTTTCGAGGCCGTAGATCTCCTGGAACTCGTAGGCCTCCGTATCGGCCGTGCCCGTCATGCCGGACAGCTTGCCGTACATGCGGAAGTAGTTCTGGAAGGTGATCGACGCCAGGGTCTGGTTCTCGGCCTGGATGGCCACGCCTTCCTTGGCTTCCACTGCCTGGTGCAGGCCGTCGCTCCAGCGGCGGCCCGTCATCAGGCGGCCGGTGAACTCGTCCACGATGATGACTTCGCCGTTCTGCACCACGTAATGCGTGTCGCGCTGGAACACATGGTGGGCACGCAAGGACGCGTACAGGTGGTGCACCAGCGAAATATTGCTGGGGTCGTAAAGGCTCGCGCCCTCCGGCAGCAGACCGGCCTGGTTCAACAGGCGCTCGGCGCTCTCGTGGCCGGCCTCGGTCAGGAAGATCTGGTGCGACTTCTCGTCCACCGTGAAGTCGCCCGGCTCGATGACCCCCTCACCGGTGCGCGGATCGGCCTCACCGATCTGCTTCTTCAGCTGCGGCGCGATGGCGTTGATGCGCAGGTAGACGTCGGTGTGGTCATCAGCCTGGCCCGAGATGATCAGTGGCGTGCGCGCCTCATCGATCAGGATCGAGTCCACCTCGTCGACGATGGCATAGGCCAGGCCGCGCTGCACGCGGTCCTCGGTCATCTGCACCATGTTGTCGCGCAGGTAATCGAAGCCGTACTCGTTGTTGGTGCCGTAGGTGATGTCGGCGTTGTAGGCCTCCTGCTTGGTCTCGCGCGGCACATGGCTCTGGTTGATGCCGACCGTCAGGCCCAGGAAGTTGTACAGCTTGCCCATCCATTCGGCATCACGGCGGGCCAGGTAATCGTTCACCGTCACCACATGCACGCCCTTGCCCGTCAGCGCATTCAGGTAGACCGGCAGCGTGGCCATCAGGGTCTTGCCCTCGCCGGTGCGCATCTCGGCAATCTTGCCGGCGTGCAAGACCATGCCGCCGATCAGCTGGACGTCGAAGTGGCGCATCTTGAGCACCCGCTTGCTGCCCTCGCGGCACACGGCAAAGGCTTCGGGCAGCAGGCTGTCGAGGCTCTCACCCCCGGCCACACGCTGCTTGAACTCGGCCGTCTTGGCACGCAGCGCCTCGTCGCTCAAGGCCTCGATCTGGGGCTCCAGCGCATTGATGGCCTGCACCGTCTTGCGGTACTGACGCAGCAGGCGCTCATTGCGGCTACCAAAGATGGAGGTGAGGAGCTTGGGCAACATGGGTGATCGCAGTTCTTGGGGTGCCGGTGTGGCAAGCCGCGCCACGTGGGGGCGGAACGCCGCCTCACAAGAGGGGCAAAACCGGGCAGCAAACCCGGCAGTGCACGGGCAAAGCGCGCGATGTTAGCAGTGGCCCCCTACACTGAGCCCATGGTCCAGCCACGCCGAGTCAAGCCCAGTGTTCCGGCCCCGTTGACGGTCGGCCAGGCACTGCGCGCCAGCAACCAGCTGGTGCACCTCGGTGAGTTGATGGCGGGCTCGCGCGCCCGGCTTGAATGCGTGAAGGCTGCCGTGCCGCGCAGCCTGCATGGCGCGCTGCTGCCGGGCCCGCTGGATGCCGAGGGTTGGAGCCTGCTGGTGCGCAATGCCGCCGCGGCGGCCAAGCTGCGTCAGCTCAAGCCCCACCTGGAATTGCTCCTGAAGGAGCGCTACGGCCCCGAGGAGAACTTGCGCATCCGCGTCATGGCGTGATGTGGTGCCGGCTATCCGAATCGAACGGATGACCTACCGCTTACAAGGCGGTTGCTCTACCAACTGAGCTAAGCCGGCTGGGGCCCGCGTTACGGGCCTGGGGCGCCTACTTGACCCGCTTCAGGGTCGGGCGCGGCCCCGGGTCTTCGGGCGGCGGATTGTCACTGCTTTTGTCGGCACTTTGGCCAGGCTGAGGCGCCAGGCGCAGCGCCGGCGCTTCGGGTTCCTGGGCGGCCTCATCGGAAGCCTCAGGCGCCGGAAATGCCATGCCCTGGCCGTTCTCACGGGCGTAGATCGCCAGCACCTGACCCACGGGCACCTGCACCTCGCGGGCCACGCCCCCGAAGCGGGCTTTGAACTCGATCCACTCGTTGCCGATCTGCAGGCCTTGCGTGGCTTCCAGACCAACATTCAAGGTGATCTGCCCATCGCGCACGAATTCCATGGGCACGCGCACGCCCGCCCCCAGCTGAACGGCCAGGTAAGGCGTGAAGCCGTTGTCGCAGCACCACTCGTGCAGCGCGCGGATCAGATAAGGCCGGGTCGAGGGCAGATCGTCGGGCGTCGGTTGCATCGTCGGCCGTTCAGCGGCGCATCACCTTCTCGGAGGGCGTCAGCGCCTCGATGTAGGCCGGACGCGAGAAGATGCGCTCGGCGTACTTCAGCAGCGGCGCGGCGTTCTTGCTCATGTCGATGCCGTAGTAATCCAGGCGCCACAGCAGCGGGGCAATGGCGACATCGAGCATCGAGAAGTCGTCGCCCAGCATGAACTTGTTCTTCAGGAAGATCGGCGCCAGCTGGGTCAGACGGTCGCGGATCTGGCTGCGTGCTTTCTCGAGCTGCTTGTCGGTGGGCTTGGGGCCGCCACTGCGGTTCTCGAGGATGTTCACGTAGGCGAACAGTTCCTTCTCGAAGTTCAGCAGGAACAGACGCACGCGGGCACGGGCGAGCGGGTCGCCGGGCATCAGTTGCGGGTGCGGGAAGCGCTCGTCGATGTACTCATTGATGATGTTGCTCTCGTACAGGATCAGATCGCGCTCCACCAGGATGGGCACGTCGTTGTACGGGTTCATCAGCGCGATGTCTTCGGGCTTGGCGAACAGGTCCACATCGCGGATCTCGAAGTCCATGCCCTTCTCGAACAGGACGAAGCGGCAGCGGTGCGAGTAAGGGCAGGTCGTGCCCGAGTAGAGGACCATCATGGTGCTGGACTCCGAAGTCAGATCAAAAAACAAAGACGCAGTGCGTGCCCGGACTCACCAAGGCCCCGCACTGCGCCGGGAAGTAGGCGCAGGGGCTTACTTCACATCCTTCCAATAGGCCGCATTCAGGCGCCAGGCGAACAGGGCAAAGATGCCCAGAAACACCAGCACGCCCACGCCGAGGCTGAAGCGCTGCTTCTGCTGCGGCTCGGCCATCCAGTTCAGATAGGCCACCAGATCTCCGACCGCGCTGTCGTACTGCTGCGCGCTCAGCTGACCGGGCTTCACCACATCCCAGCGGCCGGTGAAGACATGGACCTTGTGACCATGCTCTTCACGCTCCTCGAACACTGGCTTGCGCTCGCCCTGCAGTTCCCACAGCACGTGCGGCATTCCGATCGACGGGAAGACCAGATTGTCCCAGCCCGTGGCCTTGGTGTCGTCGCGGTAGTAGCTGCGCCACAAGGTGTAGAGGTAGTCGGCCCCCGTGCCCTTGCTGCCATCCGCACGCGAACGGGCAACCAAGGTCAGATCAGGCGGCGTGGCGCCAAACCAGGCCTTGGCTTCCTTCGGATCGATCGCAGACTTCATCTGCTCGCCCACCTTGTCGGTGGTGAACATCAGGTTGTCCTTGATCTGCTCTTTCGTCAGGCCAATTTCCTGCAGCCGGTTGAAGCGGTGGTAGGCCGCGCTATGGCAGTTCAGGCAGTAGTTGGCGAACAGTTTGGCACCGTTTTGCAGCGCCGCCATGTCGCTCATCTTCTCGGTCGGGAAGCGATCCCAGGCCACACCGCCGCCTGCAGCGAAGGCGCTCAGGCTGAGGGCGGTCATCAGGGAGGCGAGGATTTTCTTCATGGTTGTTCGTCTCCGGGCGATCAGTGGGCGTGGAAGGTCACGCGATCGGGCGGAGTCTTGAACTCGCCCTTGACGCTCCACCAGGGCATCAACAGGAAGAAGCCCATGTAGAACAGCGTGCCGATCTGCGACACGATGGTGCCCGCCGTGCTCGGCGGCTGAACGCCCAGATAGCCCAGGATCAGGAAGACCACCACGAACACGGCGTACAGCCACTTGTTCCAGTCCGGGCGGTAGCGGATGGACTTCACCGGCGCCTGGTCGAACCAGGGCAGGAAGAAGAGGATCACCACGGTGCCGCCCATCACCACCACACCCCAGAACTTGGCGTCGAAACCGGCCAGCAGCGGGTTGGTGATTTCCATGCCCATCCAGCCGCCCAGCACAGCCGGCACGCCGAACAGGAAGAACAACACCGCCATCAGGCCCCAGTAGCCGCTCTTGAACCAAGCGGGCAGACTCGAGCGCCGCACCGAGATCAGGCCCACGACCACGAAGAACAGCCACATGAAGGGCATGAAGGCCGAGGTGGTGGCACGCAGCATCGAGTAGAAGGGCGTGAAGTACCAGACCGGGGCGATGTGTGCGGGCGTCTTCAGCGGATCGGCCGGGATGAAATTGTTGAACTCCAGGAAGTAGCCACCCAGCTCCGGCGAAAAGAACACGATCGCGCAGAACACCATCAGGAACAGCGACACCCCATAGATGTCGTGCACCGTGTAGTAAGGGTGGAAGGGCACGCCGTCCAGCGGGCGGCCCTGCTCGTCCTTGTACTTCTTGATTTCCACGCCGTCGGGGTTGTTGGAACCCACGTCGTGCAGCGCCAGCAAGTGCGCCACCACCAGGCCCAGCAGCACCAGCGGCACCGCAATGACGTGGAAGCTGAAGAAGCGGTTCAGCGTGGCATCAGACACCACGAAGTCACCGCGGATCATCAGCGCCAGATCCGGACCCACAAAGGGAATGGCCGAGAACAGGTTGACGATCACCTGAGCACCCCAGTAGCTCATCTGGCCCCAAGGCAGCAGGTAGCCCATGAAGGCCTCGGCCATCAGGCACAGGAAGATCGCGCAACCGAAGATCCAGACCAGCTCACGCGGTTTGCGATAGCTGCCATAGATCAGGCCGCGGTACATGTGCAGGTAAACCACGACGAAGAAGGCCGAGGCACCGGTGGAGTGCATGTAGCGCACCAGCCAGCCCCAGGGCACGTCGCGCATGATGTACTCGACCGAGGCGAAGGCCAGGTTCGCGTCGGGCTTGTAGTGCATCACCAGGAAGATGCCGGTGACGATCTGGATCACCAGCACCAGCAGGGCCAGTGAACCGAAGATGTACCACCAGTTGAAGTTCTTCGGCGCGTAGTACTCCGACATGTGGACCTTGTAGGCGTCGAACGCGGTCGGAAACCGGTTCTCCAGCCAGGTCATGGTCTTCACGCCCACCGAGGCGCCCGCGGGCGCTTCCTTGAATTCGGCCATGTTGGGTCCTTATGCCTTCTTGTCTTCGCCGATCAGCAGCTTGGTGTCGGACAGGTACATGTGCGGGGGCACTTCCAGGTTGTCCGGCGCTGGCTTGTTCTTGAACACGCGGCCGGCCATGTCAAAGGTCGAACCGTGGCAGGGGCAAAGGAAGCCGCCATTCCAGTCATCGGGCAGCGAAGGCTGGGCGCCAGTCTGGAACTTGTCCGAGGGCGAGCAACCCAGGTGCGAGCAGATGCCCACGGCCACGAAGTACTCGGGCTTGATCGAGCGGTATTCGTTCTTGGCGTAGTCCGGCGTCGGGTAAGCCGTGCGCTTGGAATCGGGGTCTGCCACCTGCGGCGTGGTCTTCTTCAGCGCTTCGAGCTGCTCGGGCGTGCGGCGCACGATCCAGACCGGCTTGCCGCGCCACTCCACCGTGAGTTTCTCGCCCGGCTTGAGCGCACCGATGTCCACCTCGACGGCGGCGCCGGCGGCCAGCGCGCGCTCGGAGGGGCTGAAGGTCTTCACAAACGGGACGGCCACCGCCACCCCGCCCACTGCGCCCGCGCATCCCGTGGCAATCATCCACGTGCGCTTGCTGTTATCCACATCGCTCATGAGCATCCTCTGGCGGGTTTTCTGATTCTTCGGGCACGCCTCCCCCGGAGCGGTCCGGAGCCCCTCGGGCGAGGGAACAGGCGCACTGAACATGCTGCAAAAGGGCAAGCACGCTCGCAAAGCGGCGCGGATTCTAGCGGCAGGGTCAAGACCTTCTCAGGGGCGCCCTCGGGAAAGTCGCCACAAGCGGCTGCGCAGCCATGTCCACAATGCGCCCCTCCCCATCCAGGAAGTGCAGGCCATGAGCTTCTTCTCCGAATTCAAGGAATTCGCCGTCAAAGGCAACGTGATCGACCTGGCGGTCGGCGTCATCATCGGCGGCGCGTTCGGCAAGATCGTCGACTCGCTGGTGGGCGACGTCATCATGCCCGTGGTGTCCCAGATCTTCGGTGGGCTGGACTTCAGCAACTACTTCATCCCGCTGGCCGGCCAGACCGCCGCCACGCTGGCCGAGGCCAAGAAGGCCGGCGCGGTGCTGGCCTATGGCAGCTTCATCACGGTCGCCCTGAATTTCCTGATCCTGGCCTTCGTGATCTTCCTGATGGTCAAGCAGATCAATCGCCTCAAGCGCGAGGCCCCCGCCGCAGCTCCGGCCGAGCCCGCTCCGACACCCGAGGACATCGTGCTGCTACGCGAGATTCGTGACAGCCTCAAGCGCTGAAACGGCCTGCTCTTCCGGCATGATGGGCGCCCCTGGGCGCCCTCTCGCTTTCTCGCGCCGCTCCACACCATGCCCCATCCCCTGACTCCCCATCTGCAACTGGCCTTGCAGCGCCTCAGCCAGGCTTTCGAGCAGGCCCTCGAGCGCACGCAGGAAGTGACCGGCCAATTGGCCGGTTCGGCGCTCAAGGCTGCTCGGCGTGACGAGTTGCTGCTCACGCAGGCCCTGCTGCGGCAACAGCACACGCAGTGCGTCGGCAATTTCGAGTACAGCCTGAAGCAGCAGTGGGAGCAGGCGCAAACCGTTGGCGAGCCTGTGCGCAACCGCCCGTCTGCCTGGGGGGAGCTGTCCCTGATGGACGACTCCGCGGTGGATGCCCTGGTGGCGGCGGACCGCATCGGCAAGGCTTTGGGTCATGGCAGTGAATGGGAGCTGCGCGACGTCGAATCCTTCGTCGGCGCCCTGCTGAACGACGACGAGGCCGGCCCGGATCGCAACCCGGTGCGCCCTGAAATCGTTGCCCGCGCGCTGATGCATGCGGTCGACGAACTCACCGACCAGCCCAATCTGCGCCAGACCCTGAGCGAAGAGATCACCCGCAGCCTGTCGCTGCAGATGAAGCTCTGCTATGCCGACTTGGCGGTGCAGTTCCGCCAGCGCGGGCTCAAAGCCCAGGAGCTGCGCCCGCTCACCGGCGACTCGGTACCGCGCGGACCCATGCCCGCCGCCGCGGGCACCGCGCCGGTGGCTGCGCCAGGCGGTCCGGGCGGTCTGGCTGGTGCAGCCGGCGCCGCGCTGCCTGGCGGGCCCGGTGGGCAGACCGCCGCGCTTGCGCCAATTGGGGCGCAGGGCGGCCTGGGCTACGTCGAACCGGTGGTGATGGACCTGCTGCGGCGCCTGCATGTCGCCACGCCGGCCATCAGCATGGCGGCGTTGTCTGACCCGAGCGCCACGGCAGCCATGCCGGGCAATCTGATCCACCAGCACCGCGACGAGCTGCGCCAGGCCACGCACACTCCGCTCGATCACATGGTGATCGATGTGGTGGCGAGCCTCTTCGATGCCATCCTGGCCGACCCGAAGGTGCCGCCCCAGATGGCGCGGCTGCTGGGGCGCCTGCAGCTTCCGGTGCTGCGCGCCGCTTTGGGCGACACCAGTTTCTTTGCCAAGCGCAATCACCCGGTTCGCCGCTTCGTCAACCGCCTGGCCTCACTGGCCTGCTCGTTCGAAGACTTCAGCCGCGACCCCGGTCTGGGCTTCCTGAAGCGCGTCTCCGAACTGGTTGAGGAAATTGCCAGCGGCGACTTCGAGCGCATCAAGACCTACGAGAACCAGCTCGACCAGCTCGACGCCTTCATCGCCAGTCAGGCCCAGCAGACCCTGCAGGCACAAGGCCAGGACACGGCCGCGCTGCTGGAGCGCAAGGAGGCCCTGGCGCGCCAACGTCTGCAGTACCAGAAGCAGCTGGAAAAGGCACTGGGCGACCTGCCACTGCCCGAGTTCCTGCGCCGCTTTCTGGCGCGCGACTGGGGGCCGGTGATCGTCGAGGCCTCGACCAAGGGCGAAGCCCAAGAACTGATGGCACGCCGCCAGGGCCGTGATCTGGCGGTCTCGGTGCTCCCCAAGGGGGGGTCGCCTGCGCGCAAGGATTTCCTGGCCCAGCTGCCGCTGCTGGTGCGGGGCGTCAATCTTGGCCTGGATACGGTGGGCAGCCCGGAGGCGATCCGCAAGCAGCTGTTTGCCGATCTGCTGCCCGTCCATGCCGAGTCGCTCAAGACCCCGAGCCTTTCGCCGCTGGACCACAACCTGCTCGTCAAGCGCATCGAGGCGGCCTTCGGCCTGGCGGTGCCGGGCGAAGCGGAGGCCCTGCGCGCCACCGCCGCGTTGGACATCGATCTCGAACAAGTCTTCGCCCCTGAAGAGGCCAGCCAGGTCGGTCTGGTGGCCGAGGCCCAGGTGGCCTGGAACGGGCAGGTCGACATCGACCTGGGCGCGGAACCCGAGGCGCCCTTGCAGGCGGTGGACATCAGCATCGATGGTCTGCCCGAAGCCGAGGCGCCCGAGCCGACCTCGGGCACCGCCCTGTTCGACCATCTGCAACTGGGCTGCGCCTACCGCATCCACACCGGCTCGGACTGGAAGAAGGTCAAGCTGACCCACATCAGTGCGCAGCGCAGCTTCTTCATCTTCACCGAGGGTGAGCAATTCCCGAAGACGGTGACGATGACGGCGCGCATGCTGCGCCGGCTCTGCGAGACCGAGCGCCTGCGCACGGTGGAAAACGCCTTCCTCCTGGAGCGCGCCACCGCCCGGGCGCGCAATCAGCTGGCGGCCTTGCTGCCCGCAGCGAAGGCAGGCGCAGCCGCACGCTGATCCGACAAGCGCGCGGCCAGGCGCCAGGCTGCCAGCAGGCTGCGCGGATCGGCCAGGCCGCGGCCGGCGATGTCGAAGGCGGTGCCATGGTCCGGACTGGTGCGCACGAAGGGCAGGCCCAGGGTCAGGTTCACGCCCTCGTCCAGGCCCAGGTACTTGATGGGAATCAGGCCCTGGTCATGCGTCATCGCCACCACGGCATCGAAATCGCCGGCGCGCGCGCGCATGAAGACGGTGTCCGGCGCAAAGGGGCCCCTCGCGTCCACGCCACCAGCGCGGCAGTCGGCCACGGCCGGCGCGATCTCGCGCAATTCCTCATCACCAAACAGACCGCCCTCGCCGGCATGCGGGTTCAGGCCGGCCACCGCGATGCGCGGCGCCGCCAGGCCGAAAGGGCCGCGCAGTGCATCGTCGAGCATCCGCACGGTGTCGCGCACCGCGGCCCGGGTGACGAGGCTCACGGCCTCGCGCAGCGCCACATGCACGGTCACCAGCACCACGCGCAGCTCTTCGTTCACCAGCATCATGCGCACCGCCGGCACCCGGGCCAGAGCTTGCAGCATCTCGGTGTGGCCGGGGTAGCTCACACCGGCGGCGTGCAGGGCTTCCTTGTGGATGGGCGCGGTCACCAGTCCGCTGCCCTGGCCGGCCTGGATGGCCGCCACGGCAGCCTCGATGCAGCGCGCCGCGGCCCGCCCGCAATCGGCCCGCACCTGGCCTTGCTCGCCGGCCAAGAGTGAATCCGGCAGGCCCGGCGGCTCCCAGACCGCCAGCGCGCCGGGCGGCGACGGTTCGTCGGGCGTATCCAGCACGGCCAGCGGTCGATGCAGGCCGCATTGGGCCAGCGCACGGCGCAACACCGCTGCCGAACCCACCACCGTGGCCGGCCCGGGCGGACGTTGCTCCCAGGCCTTGACGATCAACTCCGGGCCGATGCCCGCCACATCGCCCTGGGTCAGGAGGATGGGCCTCATGCCGGGTTGTCCAGGTCGCAGAACTGCCAGTCCAGCGCAAAGCGCTGCGCCAGGTGCGCCCCCAGGGCCTGCACGCCGTAGCGCTCGCTGGCGTGATGCCCGCAGGCATAAAAGGCCACGCCGGTCTCGCGCGCCAGGTGCATCTGGGGTTCGCTCATTTCCCCGGTGACAAAGGCATCCACACCGGCTGCAATCGCCGCCTCGAAATACCCTTGCGCGCCGCCGGTGCACCAGGCCACGCGGCGCAGCGGGCGGCCATCGCCGGGCAGCAGGGCCACCGGGCGCTGCAGCGCCGCCTGCAACTGCTGCTGCAGACCGTCCGCCGGCAGCGGCTGGGGCAGCGCAGCGGCAAACACCAGTTGCTGCTCGCCCAGGCGTTGATCCGCCACCCAGCCCAGGCGCGCCCCGAGGGCGGCGTTGTTGCCCCATTCGGGGTGGGCGTCCAGCGGCAGGTGATAGGCCAACAAATTCAAGTCGGCGCCGAGCAGCAGCCCGACGCGCTGACGCAGCCAGCCGGTCAGGCGGCCGTCCTGGCCCCGCCAGAACAGACCGTGGTGCACCAGCAGCGCATCCGCGCGCCATGCCACCGCCTGCTCGATCAATGCCCGGCTGGCCGTCACGCCGCCCATCAGGCGCTGCACCTGCGGCCGGCCTTCGACTTGCAGGCCATTCGGTCCGTAGTCCTTAAACTGGTTCACGCACAGGGCGTCGCTGAGGTAACGCTCGAGTTCCGTGCGTTCGACCATGGAGGGGATCCTTGCTGAAGCGGCTGTGGTTGATTTTCGCCCAGGCCTGTACGGTGCTTCTGGCCGCTGGCTTCGTGCTGTTGACGTTGAAGCCGCAGTGGTTCGAGCGCGCGAACCCGGCAGCCGCTTCGAGCGCCGGCGAACTGAGCCTGGCGGCGCGACGAGCCGCACCGGCGGTGGTGGCCATTGATGTAGAGCAGCAGCGCGGCGAGCCCGGCGCCGGCATGGGTTCGGGGGTCATCGTCGATGGCCGGGGCCTGGTTTTGACCAATCACCATGTGGTGCATGGCGCACGCCGCATCGAGGTGGAATTGCAGGACGGCCGCCGCGCTGAAGCCGAACGCGTGGGCAGCGACCCCGAAACCGATCTGGCCCTGTTGCGCATCCAGTTACCCGGCCTGCCCGTGGCGCACTGGGGCGACTCCAGGGCCTTGCACGTGGGCGACCCGGTGCTGGCGATCGGCAATCCCTTCGGCGTCGGTCAGACCGTGACGGCCGGCATCGTCAGCGCGCTGCAGCGCCGCCAGCTCGGCATCAATGTGTTCGAGAACTTCATCCAGACCGACGCGGCCATCAACCCGGGCAACTCGGGCGGCGCGCTGGTGGACCGCGAGGGGCGGTTGGTCGGTATCCCGAGTGCGATTTATTCGCGCAGCGGCGGCAGCCTGGGCGTGGGGTTTGCGATCCCGGCCGAGCTGGCGCGCGAGGTGCTGCAAGCCTTGCAACGTGACGGCCGTGTGATCCGCGGCTGGATCGGCGTGCAGACGCGCTCGCTGACACCCGAACTCGTCCAGGCGCTGAAGCTGGGCGGCTCGGAAGGGGTGCTGGTCAGTGCCGTGGTGGAGGGGGCGCCGGCGGCCCGGGCGGGCGTCAAGCCTGGCGATGTGCTCCGGGCCGTGGCCGGTCAGGCCGTGCACAGCCCGGAGCAGCTGTTGGAGCGCGTGGCCGCACTGGCGCCCGACAAGCCTGCCAGCCTGAGCCTGCTGCGCGGCAGCAAGGCGCTGGATGTGCAGGTCCAGGTCGGCGTGCGCCCGCGCTCAGATCAGCCCGAAGTCGAAGACTGAGTCGCTTCGCCGTCCTTGTTGCGGCGCAGCAGCACCGCGGTCCAGATGCCGATCTCATACAGAACGCACATCGGGATGAAGAGCGAAAGCTGCGAGATGACGTCCGGCGGCGTGACGACGGCTGCGACAACGATGGCCGCCACGGCAAAGTAGCCGCGCCACTCCTTGAGCTTCTCCACCGACACGATGCCCAAGGCCGCGAGCACCACCACCGCCACCGGCACCTCGAAGGCGATGCCGAACACCAGGAAGAGCGTCAGCACCGTACCGAAGTACTGCTCAATGTCGGGCGCCACCTGGATCGCAGTGGGCGCCACCGCCACCAGGAACTTGCTCAGCGCCGGCAGCACGATGAAGTAGCAGAACGCCACGCCGACGAAGAACAGCAGCGTGCTCGACACCACCAGCGGCAGCACGAAACGCTTCTCGTGCGAGTACAGGCCCGGCGCCACGAAGGCCCAGAGCTGGTACAGCACGAAGGGCAAGGCGATCAGGAAGCCGCCCATCAGCGTGATCTTCAGCGGCACCATGAAGCCGGAGAACACGCCCGTGGCGAGCAGTTTGGTGCCATGCGGCAGGCTGCGCGTCATGGGCTCGGCCAGCAGGTCGTACAGACCGGCCGGGCCGGGCCACAGGCAGAGCAGACCGAAGCCCAAGCCGATGGCCAGCAGCGCACGCACCAGGCGGTCACGCAGTTCAATCAGGTGCTCGACGAAGGGCTGCTCGGTGCCGGCCAGTTCGTCTTCAGGGTCTTGCGGTTTGGAGCTCATCGGCGGGGGCGGTGGCGGGCCACGCGCGCGGCGCCGGATTGGACATGGCGCCGCACGCCGTTGCGCTGCTTGAACCAGACGGGTGTGTTGGAGCGTCGGATGCGCCAGTTCTTGCGCGGCGGCTTGTAGGGCGCCGGGCTCCAGCTGGACTCAGCGGATTCGCCGCTGGCCCAGGTTTCATTGAAGGTCGTCTGCACCTCGTTCAGGCTGCCGCTGACTTCCGCCGCGGCCTCCTGGAATTGCGACTTCATCTTGTTGAGCTCATCGAGCTCCATCGAACGGTTCACCTCGGCCTTGACGTCCGCCACATAGCGGCGCGCCTTGCCCAGCAAGTGGCCCGCCGTGCGTGCCACCTTGGGCAGACGCTCCGGCCCGATGACGATGAGCGCCACCACGCCGATCATGGCGAGCTTGTCCAGACCCAGGTCCAGCATGGGCGCCTTTGCGTGCTAGGAGCGGCGAACCGCTCAGGAATGGGTCTTCTTCTCGGTCGCCTGCACGTCCACCGTGTTGGCGTCATTCGCTTGGCCAACCCGCTGCTGCGGATCGTTCGGAGCGGGCGCGCTACCGTCTTTCATGCCGTCCTTGAAACCCTTGACGGCTGCACCGAGATCGGAGCCCACGTTCTTGAGCTTCTTGGTACCAAACACCAGCACGACCACCAACAGCACGATCAGCCAGTGCCAAATGCTCAAACCACCCATTACATGCTCCAGAGATAGAGGGTGGGATTCTAGGTCGCGGTGTATGGCGTGGATTTGACGGGGGACAGGTTTGTCACTGCTGGCAGCAGGGCCGCAACCGCCCCCGCCCTTCAGCCCTTCAGCCAGGGACGCGGGCCGCCCATCACATGCATGTGCAGGTGCATCACTTCCTGCCCGCCATCGCGCCCGGTGTTGATCAGCGTGCGAAATCCCCCGGTCACGCCCAGCTCGCGCATCAGCTTGGGGGCCAGCACCATCATCTTGCCGGCCAGCTGCTGGTGTTCAGGCCCCAGATCGGCGTGGCTGACGATGTGCAGCTTGGGAACGATCAGCACATGCACGGGCGCCCAGGGCTGGATGTCGTGGAAGACGATCAGCTCTTCGTCCTCGAACACCTTCTTGGACGGGATCTGGCCGGCAACGATCTTGCAGAAGATGCAGTTCGGGTCGTGACTCATGGGTGCGCTTTCAGGAAGTGGCCATGGGGCGCCGGCCTTGCAGCGCGCTCCAGCCGGTGACGATGCGGTAGAGGAACCACAGCGAGATGCAGAACCAGGCGATCCAGCCGGGCACGATCAGCAGGAACCACATCCAGCTCGTCAGCAGGTAGGCCAGGCCGGCGAACAGCACCGAGCGCAGGCGCCAGCGGAAATGCGATTCCAGCCAGCTACCCTGGGCCTCGCCGCGCTTCACCAGGTCGATGACGATGGCCACCAGCAACAGCACCACACCCGGCTGGAAGCCAGGCAGCACCGCACCGATGGCGACGATGGCGTGCAGCACATAGCTGACGAGGCTGACGTTGTAGAGGCCTTGCTCTTGCGGGTTCATGCATCACTCCTTGGGGCGGGCGGCGAACTCAGCCAGGCCGGACAAGCCCTCGCGGCGCGCCAGTTCGGCCAGCACGGCCTCGGGCCGCACACCCAGCTCGGCCAAGGCCAGCAGGCTGTGGAACCAGAGGTCGGCAGCCTCGTAGGTCAGTTTTTGGGCGTCGCCATCCTTGGCCGCCATGACGAATTCAGTGGCCTCTTCGCCCACCTTCTTCAGCATCGCATCGAGCCCCTTGGCGGCGAGCTTGGCCACGTAGCTGCTGCCGGGGTCGGCGGCGGCACGGCGCTCGGCAATCGTGTCGGCCACGCGGGCCAGCACCTGGTCGTTCATCGGTAAATCCTCTCGGGGTCGCAGAGCACCGGCTCCACGGCTTGCCAGCCTTCGCCATCCAACTGCAGATAAAAGCAGGAATGACGGCCGGTGTGGCAAGCGATGCCCTGCTCCTGTTTCACCTTCAGCAGGATGACGTCCTGGTCGCAGTCCAGGCGGATGTCGTGCACGGTCTGCACATGGCCGCTTTCCTCGCCCTTGTGCCAGAGCCGGTTGCGGCTGCGGCTCCAGTACACGGCCTGACCGCGCGCCCAGGTCTGCAGCAAGGCCTCGCGGTTCATCCAGGCCACCATCAGCACGTCGTTGCTGCCCTGCTCCTGGGCGATCACCGGCACCAGACCGCGCTCGTCCCAGCACACCTTGTCCAGCCAAGCGGGCGCGCTTGCCGGGTCTTGCGAGTAGGTGGCGCCGGCATGGCCCTGCTCGGCGGCCAGCCAGTCCAGCACCGGCACGGTGCCGGGCAGCACCGGCCAGACCGTGACGGGCAGCCGCTGCCAGGCCATGCGCTGGCCTTCACGCATGTGCAGCTCGCCCTGCCATTCGCGCACTTTCAGGAAATGCAGGCGCACGGTGGCGTGCGGATAGGTGATGGTTTCGACGCGCCAGGGCTCACTGGCGCCGATCGTGATGCCCAGCTCTTCGTGCAGCTCGCGCGCCAGGGCCTGGTGGGCGTCCTCGCCGGCCTCGAACTTGCCGCCGGGGAACTCCCAGTGGCCGGGGTAGACCTTGCCCGGCGGGCGCGAGGTCAGCAGGAATTCCTGGTCGGCGGCGCGCAGCAGCACGCCCACCGCCACATCGGTCGGTTGTTTCACATCAGACATTCGAGCGGCCCGCGGCATCGCGGGCGAATTGGTAGGCCACGCGGCCGCTGCGCGAGCCACGTTCGAGCGCCCACACCAGGGCCTGGGCACGCAGTTCGTCGTTCATCGCCAGGCCAAAGCCCTGCAGCCACTGGGCGCAAATCGTCAGGTACTCGTCCTGGCTGAAGGGGTAGAAGCTGATCCACAGGCCGAAGCGCTCGGACAGGGAGATCTTTTCCTCCACCGCCTCGCCGGGATGGATCTCGCCATCTGGCCCGCGGCCGCGGGCTTCGAGGTTGTCCTTCATCTGCTCGGGCATCAGGTGGCGGCGGTTGCTGGTGGCCACCACCAGCAGGCGCTCCGAGCCGGCGGCCACGGTGCCGTCGAGCACGGATTTCAGCGCCTTGTAGCCGCCCTCGCCGGCTTCGAAACTGAGGTCGTCGCAGAACACCAAAAAGCGCTCGGGCCGGCGCGCCAGCGCTTCGGTCAGCAGCGGCAGCTCGTGCAGATCGTCCTTGTCCACCTCAATCAGGCGCAGCTCGGGCCATTCGTTCAACGCCGCCTTGACGAGCGAGCTCTTGCCGCAGCCGCGCGCGCCCGAGAGGAGCACATGGTTGGCCGGGCGGCCGGCGGCGAACTGGGCCAGGTTGCGCTGAAAGCGCGACTTTTGCGCTTCGATCTCCAGCAATTCGGCAAAGCGCAGCGGCGCGAGCTGCTGGATGGGCTGCAGCTGCAGGGCCGTGCCCAGGCGGCGCAGGCGCCAGGCGCGTGCCGCGGCCCAGTCGGGTTCGAGCAGGCCGCCGGCCTGGCGGGCATCAATGCGCTCAAGCAGCTGCACGCAGCGCTCCAGCAGGTCGGCAGGGCTGATCACATCCATCTCATCCGGGCAGCCAGCGCCGCCAGTGTTCGATTTGTTCGGTCGGCGTGCGCTTGAAGCCCGAGCGCACGAAGCGCAACAGCCGCCCCTGCGCGAAGGCCATCAGCACCGCCGCGCGGCCATGGGCATCGGCGCCGGGCTGGGCGCTGTCCAGGTCACCCTCGCGCAGCCAATGGCGCTGGGTGCCTTCCAGGCGCTGGAACAGCTGCTCCACACGGGCGGCCAGGCGTTCGTGCTCGCCCACCAGGGCGTCGCCCACCAGCACGCGGGCCAGGCCGGGCTGGGCCTCGGCAAAACGCAGCAGGGCCAGGGTCAGGCGCAGGGCGCGCTCCTCGGCCGGCAGGGCCTGGGCGGCCAGCAATTCGGCCTGGGCCAGCAGTTGTTCTTCAGCCTGCTGGATCAGAGCCTCCAGCATCTGCGCCTTGCTGGCGAAGTGGCGGTAGAGCGCCGCCTCGGACAGCTGCAGGCGCGCCGCCAGCGCCGCGGTGGTGACGCGCTCGCCGCGCGGGTCTTCCAGCATGGCGGCCAGCACGCGCAGGATCTGCGCGCGCCGCTCGCCGGGCTTGAGCCGCGCCGGCCGGGCCGACTCGGGCTGGACCAGGTGCACGATCGGCTCAGTGGCTGCGGATCATGGTGCCGTAGGCCTGGTCGCTCAGCACTTCCAGCAACAAGGCATGCGGCACGCGGCCATCAATGATGTGCACCGCATGCACGCCCGAACGGGCGGCGTCCAGCGCCGAAGCGATCTTGGGCAGCATGCCGCCGCTCAGCGTGCCGTCCTCGAACAGCGCGTCGATCTCGCGCGCCGTCAGATCGGTCAGCAGATTGCCCGCCTTGTCCAGCACGCCCGGCGTGTTGGTCAGCAGCACCAGTTTCTCGGCCTTCAGCACCTCGGCCAGCTTGCCGGCCACCACATCGGCATTGATGTTGTAGCTCTCGTTGTCCTTGCCAAAACCGAGCGGCGAGATGACGGGAATGAAGGCGTCATCCTGCAGGGCCTTGACGACCGAGGGGTCGATGGACTCGATGTCGCCGACCAGGCCGACATCGTGCTCGATCGTCGGATCTTTCTGGTCGACCATCTTGAGCTTCTTGGCGCGGATCATGCCTCCATCACGGCCCGTCAGGCCCACCGCCTTGCCGCCGGCCTTGTTGATCAGGCCGACGATGTCCTGCTGCACCTGGCCGGCCAGCACCCATTCGACGACCTCCATGGTCTCGTCATCGGTGACGCGCATGCCCTGGATGAAGTGGCCCTTCTTTCCGAGCTTGTTGAGCGCGTTCTCAATCTGCGGGCCGCCACCATGCACCACCACCGGGTTCAGGCCGACGAGCTTGAGCAGCACCACGTCCTCGGCGAAATCCTGCTGCAGTTCCGGATCGGTCATGGCGTTGCCGCCGTACTTGATGACGACGGTCTTGCCATGGAAGCGCTGGATGTAGGGCAGCGCCTGGCTGAGGATCTCGGCCTTTTCGCGCGGGGCGATATGGGTGACGTCGGGGGCTTGGACGGAACTGCTCATGGGGGGCTCGCGCGCTCGCTCGAAAGGGGTCGCGCGATTCTAGGGAGCGCCCTGTCCTGCGCTTTCCTGCGCGGCGCGTTGGAAGTCCGCAAACTGCGCCGCACGCTGGAACTGTTGCCACAGCGCCCCCAGCTGGCTCGGGTGGCGCTGCGCGAAGGCCTTCGAAAAAACCACAAAGTAGGGTTTCTGAATCAAGCGGGGTTGCACCTGCACGAGACCGCCCAGCTCGGGGTGCTGCGTTCGCAGCGCTTCGGCCTCGGTGGTATGCAGCGCGGCCAACGCCGCTTCACCGGCCAGCACGGCGCGCAACAGCGCCTCGGCGCTGCGCAGCCGCTCGTCCACCGCGACCCCGCGTTCGCGCAGGAACAAGGAGGACGTATGACCTGGCTGAGAAAGGATCGCGCCGCCCTTGGGCAGCACCAGCTGCAGGCCGTCCCACTGCAGCTCGGTGCGCGGCAGGCGGTAGAGCGAGTAGCTGTCGAAGCGCAGCGCCAGACGCGCATCGGGCTGCCCCTGACGCAGCGGGTAAACGAACAGGTCGGCGCGCTCGCTGTTGTGGCTCAGGCCGACCGTGGCGTCGCTCAGGCCATGCTGCAGGTCCAGCAGGCAACGCTTGCCAGGACGCAGCTGCACCTCCACCTGCCAGCCACCCAGGCGCTCGAACTCGCGCAGCAGCCGGAAGTCCAGCCCCGCCTCCCGCACCCGGCCGTCGGCGTCCGGCAGGCGCCAGGGGGCGTGCGGCACGTCGGTCATGCAGACGCGCAGAGGCGCGGCCGGCGTCAGGCCGGCCGCGCCGCCCAGCAGCAGGGCCAAGGCCCAGCGCAGCGGTGCACGAGAGGAAGAAAGTTGAGCCGGCATTGAGGAGGGGGGATCAGCCCGGGATTCTAGAAAGGGGGCCGCTTTGGCTGTCCGCCCACAATGCCAGCATGCAGCCGCGCTCTTACCTCAAGCTTTCCGTGGCGGTGGCCTTGGCCACCATGGCCCTGAAGACCGCCGCCTGGTGGACCACCGGGTCGATCAGCCTGCTGTCGGACGCGCTGGAATCGCTCGTCAATCTGGCCGGTGCGCTGTTTGCATTGGCCATGGTGATCCTGGCCGCCCAGCCGCCCGACGAGGAACACCCCTATGGCCACCACAAGGCTGAGTACTTCAGCGGGGGCTTCGAAGGCCTGCTGATCCTGGGTGCGGCGCTGGCCATGGGGGCGGCGGCGGTGCAGCGACTGCTGCAGCCCCAGCCCTTGGAAGACCTGGGCCTGGGCCTGCTGCTCTCGGTGCTGAGCTCCGCGCTCAACGGGGCGCTGGCCTGGGGCATGCTGCGCGCGGCGCGTGAACACCATTCGATCGCATTGGAGGCCGATGCGCGGCATCTGATCACCGATGTCTGGACCTCGGCTGGCGTGGTCGCAGGCCTGCTGCTGGTGCACCTGACGGGCTGGCTGTGGCTGGACGCCGCCGCCGCCCTGCTGATGGCGCTGCACATCGGGCGCGAAGGCTTCAACCTGATGCGCGCGGCCGTGGACGGACTGATGGACCGCGCACTGGAGCCCGAATGGGTGGACCGCATCCATGGCACCCTGGCCGAGTTCGCGCACCCCACGATTCGCTTCGACCACCTGCACACGCGCCGCGCCGGCAGCCGGCGTTACGCGGACCTGCACATGCACATGCCGGCAGGCTGGACCCTGGGCCGCGCCGCCGCCCTGCGTGGTTCGGTGGAGCAGGCCCTGATGGCCGCCGTGCCAGGCCTGCGCGCCACCATCCAGCTCTTGCCTTCCGATGTGGAGGCGCACTTTGACGACGAGAGGAATACGCTGTGAAGGTGCTTGTGCAGCGGGTACGCGAGGCGCGCGTGGAGGTGAACGGCGCGGTGGTCGGGGCCGTGGGCCCGGGCCTGCTGGCGCTGGTGTGCGCCGAACCGCCAGACACCCCCGAGACGGGTGCGCGTTTTCTGGCCAAGCTGCTGAAGCTGCGCATCTTTTCGGATGCCGAGGGCAAGATGAACCGCAGCCTGGTGGATGTGCAAGGCGGCCTGCTGCTGGTTTCGCAGTTCACGCTGGCGGCCGACTGCCACGGCGGCAATCGCCCCAGCTTTTCAAGTGCGGCGCCGCCGGCGCAGGCGCGCGAGCTCTACGAGAACCTGCTGCAACAGGCCCGCGCCCTGCACCCGCAGGTGGCCAGCGGCGTGTTCGGGGCGGATATGCAGGTGCATCTGGTGAACGACGGACCGGTCACGATCCCGATGCAGTTCTGAGGCGCGCTCAGCCCCCCACGGCCTCCGCTTCCGCGCGGCGCTGCAGCGCCGAATCGCGCACCGCCGCCAGGGCCTGCCAGATGCGCGCAAGCTGCTCGGGCTCGCGCTGCGCATAGGCCTGACTGAAGGCCAGGAAGTAGCTGCGCTGTTCGAGCGGTGGGTCCAGGCGCTGGATGTGTCGAGCCCCGATCGGATCGCGTGCCAACCAGGGCTCCACCTCGCCCGGCAGCAGCGCCGCGGCATCCAAACGCCCCAGTGCCAGCATGCGCAGGCTGGCGGCACTGTTGGCAGTCTGGGTGTCCAGCTCGTACCCCTGTTGGTGCAGCAAAGCCACCACCGAGTAGCCCGCCACCGTGCCCAGGCGCAGGGGCTTGTCGCCCTGCAGGCGCGCGCCATCCCAGTGCGGCGGCTGGGTGGTGTTGATGTACCAGTGGTAGGCGTCGCGGCGCAGGCGCAAGGCATCATCCGGACGCCCCTGGCGCAGCGGGAAGACGGCCCATTCCGCCCGCTCGGGCGTGTAGCTCAGGCCCAGCACGCCGTCCACCCGGCCGCTCTGCACTTCCAGCAGGCAGCGCCGCCAGGGCAGCACCAGGGCCAGCACAGGCCGCTCGAGCTGGCGGGCCAGAAGTGCCGCGGTGAAGACGTCCAGCTGACGCTGTGCGGGCTCTTCCAGCCCCGCGTCCTGCCACAGGCGGGCCGGCAGCGTGGCCGACTCGGCCATGCACAGGCGCAGCGGCGCCTCGGCGGCCGCCGCCCGAAGCGCCCACAGCGCCAGACCGAGCATCCAGGCGCGGCACACCACGCGCAGCACGCTCAGGCCCGCCATAGCGCTCCCCTGCCCATCTGCCCATCAGTCACCGCCGCCATGCGGACGATGCTACTCAGCGTCGGTCATCGATGAGCCGGCCATCGTTGGGCAACTCGGGCACGCAGCGCAACTCGGCCCGCAGCTTGGTGATGTCGCGCACGGCCTGCAGCAGGCGTTCGGCCCAGCCCTCGGCAGGCTCGGCCGCTTCCAGCAGCACGGTGAAGCGATCCTGTGCGTCCTGGCCCTCGATCACCCAGCGCATGCGGCCCTTCAGTTCGGGGAAGCGTTCACGCAGCTGCTGCACCTGGCCGGCATGCACGAACAGGCCACGCACCTTGGCGCTCTGGTCGGCTCGGCCCAGCCAGCCCCGCAGGCGCCGGTTGCTGCGGCCACAGGGGCTGGCGTCCGGCAGGAAGGCCGACAGGTCGCCGGTGGCGTAGCGGATCAGGGGATACGCCGCATCCAGCCGGGTGACGACGACCTCGCCCACGTCGCCTTCAGCCACCGGGTCGCCTGAGCCCGGACGCACGATCTCGACGATCACCCCCTCGTCCACCACGAGGCCGCTGCGGGCCGATGTTTCATAGGCGATGAGGCCGCAGTCCGCCGTGGCGTAGCACTGGTATGCCTGCACCCCGCGCGCCGCCACCCATTCCTGCAGGCCGGCCGGGAACGCCTCGCCGCTCACCAGGGCCTTGGTGAAGCCCAGCGCCTGCTCGCCCGCGCGCTCCAGGAGGATGCGCAGAAAGCTGGGCGTGCCGGTGTAGGCGGTGCAGCCCAGGTCGCGCGCCGCCTGCACCTGCAGCTCGGTCTGGCCCACGCCGGCCGGCAACACCGCGCAGCCCAGGGCCAGGGCGCCGCCCTCCAACATCGAGCCGGCCGGCGTGAGGTGGTAGCTGAAGCTGTTGTGCACCACATCGCCGGCGCGAAAGCCGGCGGCAAACAGGGCACGCGCCAGGCGCCACGGGTCGGGACCGGGGCCCTCGGGTTCGTAGATCGGCCCGGGCGATTGAAACAGCTTGCGCGGCGCCGCATCGGGCAGGGTCAGGCCGCCGAAGGGGCGCTGTACAGCCTGGCGGGCGGCAATGTCAGCCTTGCGCAGAATGGGCAGCCGGGCCAGGTCGGCGCGGCCCTGCAGCGCCGCGGCGTCGAAACCGACCAGATGCGTCTGCCCATACGCGGAGTGAGCCTGGACGCGCGCCAGCAGCGCGCGCAGCTGGGTGAACTGAGCCTGCTCGCGCTCGGCGGGCGGGCGCTGTTCGAGTGCGTCAAAGAAGGCGGCGCCGGGTTCAGTCTTCATCGCGCCAGCGCGCCAGGCGCTTCTTGACTTCATCCAGGAGCTTGCGCTGATCCGCCGCGCTCTTGAGCGTCGAGCGGTCCCAGTTCGGCGTGTGGGCCTGCAGGCGCTGCGCCAAGCGGACGGCGATCTGCGCTTCCCCCAGCTCGAACTCCAGCACCTTCTTGCCGGCCTGCTCGAAGCCGCTGTCGCGCTCTTTCAGGCCCAGATCGCGCAGGGCGCGCTTCAGCTGCACCAGGGCCTCCTCGGCCTTGAAGGGCGGCGGGGCGAAGCCCCAGGATTCTTCTTCACTCATGCGAGCCACCTCTTGCGTCGTTTGTAGGACTTGGCGTCGCGGAAGCTGCGCCGCTCGCCGCCACCCATGCCCAGGTAGAACTCCTTGACATCCTGGTTCTCGGCCAGCTCAGCCGCACTGCCGTCGAGCACCACGCGGCCACTTTCCAAGATGTAGCCCTGATCGGCCACGCGCAGGGCCACGGTGGCGTTCTGCTCGGCCACCAGGAAGCTCACGCCTTCCTGCTGGTTGAGCTGCTTCACGATGCCGAACACCTCCTCGACGATCTGCGGCGCCAGGCCCATGCTGGGCTCGTCCAGCAGCACCAGGCGCGGCTTGGCCATCAGCGCGCGGCCGATGGCGCACATCTGCTGCTCGCCGCCCGAGGTGTAGGCGGCCTGGCTGCTGCGCCGCGTCTTCAAGCGCGGGAAGTAGTGATAGACCTTCTCCAGTGACTCCCGCTGCGCGGCCTTGCCGTCCTTGCGGGCGAACGCGCCCGTCAGCAGGTTCTCCTCGATCGTCAGGTGGGCAAAGCAGTGGCGGCCTTCCATCACCTGCACCACGCCGCGCTGCACCAGGGCGGCAGGCGTCAGGTTGTCGATGCGCTCGCCGCGCAGCTCGATGCGACCCTTGGTCACCGCCCCGCGCTCACCCTGCAGCAGGTTGGAGACCGCACGCAGGGTGGTCGTCTTGCCGGCGCCATTGCCGCCCAGCAGCGCCACGATGCGGCCTTCGGGCAACTGCAGCGACACCCCCTTGAGCACCAGGATGACGTGGTTGTAGATGACCTCGATACCGTTGACGTCGAGAAGGGTCGTACTCATCGATCCTCCGACCCGCATGCGTCTCCCCGCCCCATGGGGGAGGGGGACAGGGGGCGGGGTACTGCACCCTGCCCTCCTGGAGGGCGGGGCTGGGGTGGGTGCCCCCATTCGGCGGCGGGTCGGCAGAACCGACCCAGCCGATGGTGCGTGCCGCTGCGGACTGACACGAGTGCGGCCTCAGCTCTGGCATTCCGCAGGAGTTCGCCGGGTGAGCTTCTTTTCGGCCGCGTACTTGTCCGCAGCGGTGCGCACCATCGGCTTCAAGATCGCCTCGTCCGCCTGCAGCCAGTCCGACGAGAACACCCACTTCTTGCCATCCCAGGTGTGCACCCGCGCCCAGGCCGAGCCCATATGGTCCTGGCAGCTGGTGGAGACCGGCCGCATCACACCGGCAAAGCCCAGGGCATCGAGCTTCTTCTGGTCCAAGGCCAGGTTCTCAAGGCCCCAACGGGTTTGTTCGCCCGTCATCACCTTGCCCTTGCCAAATCGCTCCTGGGCGCGCTTCACGCCCTCGACGGCCAGCATCGCGGAAATCATGCCGCGCATGTAGAGCACCTGGCCGACCTCGTCCTTCGGGCCCGTGCCCTGCCCCTTGGCGTGCACCTTGGCCAGGATGTCTTGCACCACCTTGGCGTCCGGGTGCACGCCATGCTGCATGGTCAGGGCGTGGTAGCCCTTGGCACCCTCGCCCACGTCCTTCACATCGGGCTCGGCACCGGCCCACCACACGCCATACATCTTGTCGCGCGGGAAGCCCGTGGCCTGGGCCTCCTTCAGGGCGGCGGTGTTCATCACGCCCCAGCCCCACAGCAGCACGTAGTCGGGGCGCTGCTGGCGGATCTGCAGCCAGGCACTCTTCTGCTCCACGCCCGGGTGGGCCACCGGAATCAGGTTCAGGTCGAAGCCATGCATCTTGCTGCGCTCGGTCAGCATGGGGATTGGTTCTTTGCCATAGGGGCTGTCGTGATAGACCAGCGTGAACTTCTTGCCCTTGAGCTTGTCGAATCCGCCTTCCTTCTTGGCAATGTGCTGCACCAGCACATCGGCCGCCATCCAGTAGCTGCCGATCAGCGGGAAGTTCCAGGTGAAGACGCCACCGTCCTGGCTTTCGCTGCGGCCATAGCCGGCGGTGATGAGCGGAATCTTGTCGGCCGGGGCCTTCTCGGTCAGCGCGAAGGTCACGCCGGTGCTCAAGGGCTGGAACACCGTGGCGCCCCTGCCCTTGAGGCGCTCATAGCACTCGACGCCGCGATCGGTGGCGTAGCCGAACTCGCATTCCTCATAAGAGACCTTGACCCCATGGATGCCGCCGTTGGCATTGGTCAGCTTCAGGTAGTCCAAGTAGCCATTCGCCCAGGGTCCGCCGTTGGGACCATAGGCGCCGGTGCGGTAGACCAGCACCGGGAAGAACTGCTCTTTGGCCTGGGCCATGGCTGCGGAGGACAGACCGGCGGCAAGCGCCAGCAAGGCGAGGGTCTTGAGTTTCATCACGGGTCTCCTAGTGCGGGAAGGGCCAGAGGCGCAGTTTTTCTTTGAACGTGGCCCACAGCCGCGCCAGGCCATGGGGCTCCTTGATCAGGAAGAACACGATCAGCGCGCCGAACACCATGCTCTCCACATGGCTGATCAGCGCGGTGTCCACGCTGCGTCCGGCCAGCTGCCCGAGCCAGGGCAGCAGCTGGTTGAGCGCGATCGGCAGCACGACGATGAAAGCGGCCCCCAGGAAGGCGCCAAGGATGGAACCCAAGCCCCCGATGATGACCATGAAGAGCAGTTGGAACGAGCGGTCGATGCTGAAGGCCGCCGGCTCCCAGGCGCCCAGGTGCACAAAGCCCCACAGCGCGCCGGCCACGCCGATGACGAAGCTGCTGACCGCAAAGGCCGAGAGCTTGGCGTGCATGGGGCGGATGCCGATGACGGCCGCGGCGACGTCCATGTCGCGCATCGCCATCCAGCTGCGGCCGATATGCCCGCGCACCAGGTTCTTCAGCGCCAGCGCAAACACGACCACCAGCAGCAGGCAGAAGAGGTAGCGCTGCTGCGGCGTGGCCAGCGGCAACCCGAACACGGTGAGCGCACCGACGCTGACGGAACCCGAGGCCGAATCCAGCGTGAACCACTTGATGCGCAGAAAGGCCCAGTCCGCAAAGAACTGCGCCGCCAAGGTGGCCACGGCCAGATACAGGCCCTTGATGCGCAGGCTGGGCAGGCCGAACAGCAGGCCCACGGCAGTGGCGCACAGGCCGCCCAGCAGCAGCGAGGCCAGCAGCGGCAGCTCGGGCACACGCGCGAAGAAGTTGTAGGCCGCGTAGGCCCCCACCGCCATGAAAGCGCCCGAGCCCAGGCTGATCTGGCCGCAATAACCGACCAGCACGTTCAGGCCCAAGGCGGCCAGGCTCAGGATCAGGAACGGGATGAGGATGGCGCGCAGCAGGTATTCATCGGCCAGCAGGGGCACGCCGACGAGCGCAAAGCCCAGCAGCAGGGCCAGGAACCAGCGGTCCTGGCGGATCGGCAGGATCTGCTGATCCGCCGCGTAGGAGGTTTTGAACTGGCCGTTCTCTCTATAGAACATGGCGGCCCTCAAACGCGGTCAATGATCTTCTCCCCAAAGATGCCCTGCGGCCGCACCAGCAGGAAGAGCAGCGCCAGCACATAGGCAAACCAGATCTCGATGCCGCCTCCCAAGTACGGCCCGAGATAGATCTCGGACAGCTTCTCGCCCACGCCGATCAGGAGCCCACCGACGATGGCGCCCGGCACCGAGGTCAGCCCGCCCAGGATCACCACCGGCAGGGCCTTGAGCGCCACCAGCGAGAGCGAGAACTGCACACCCAGCTTGCTGCCCCAGACGATGCCCGCCACCAGGGCGACGAAACCGGCCACGCTCCAGACGATGACCCAGATGCGTTCCAGCGGAATGCCGATCGATTGCGCAGCCTGGTGGTCGTCGGCCACGGCGCGCAGCGCGCGGCCGGTGGCGGTGACCTGGAAGAACAGGGCCAAGGCGACGACCAGGACGGCGGCGATGCCGGCGGCAATCAGGTCTTCCTGGCTGATCAGCACACCGCCCTCGAACACCGTTTCGAGCAGGAAGATCGGGTCCTTGGGCATGCCGACGTCGATCTTGTAGATGTCGGAGCCGAACAGGGTCTGGCCGAAGCCATCGAGGAAATAGGCGATGCCCAGCGTCGCCATCAAGAGCGCGATTGGCTCCTGGTTCACCAGCTTGGCCAGCACGAAGCGCTCGACCGCCCAGGCCACGCCGATCATCAGCACAAAGGCACCCGCAAACGCAAGCAGGTTGACGGCCAGCTTGCCTTGCAGGCCCGTCCAGCCGGGGATCCACTCGGCCAGCCGGGCCATGGCCAGGGCGGCGAACAGCACCATGGCACCCTGTGCAAAGTTGAAGACGCCGCTGGCCTTGAAGATCAGCACAAAGCCCAGCGCGATGAGCGCATAGAGCATGCCGGCCATCAGGCCGCCGAACAGGGCTTCGAGGAAGAAGGCCATCAGGACTCCCGCAGGGCCGCCCCAAGGGAGGCCTGGCCCCCCTCGGCGTGCAGGAACACAGTGACGTGAGGGCGGCTCATCAGTGCGCCGTCCCCAAGTAGGCCGCAATCACGTCGGGGTTGCTGCGCACATCGGCCGGCGCGCCGTCGCCGATCTTGCGGCCGTAGTCCAGCACCACCACGCGGTCGCAGATGTCCATCACCACCCCCATGTCGTGCTCGATCAGCACGATGGTGGTGCCGAACTCGTCGTTCACATCGAGGATGAAGCGGCACATGTCCTGCTTCTCCTCCAGGTTCATGCCGGCCATGGGCTCGTCCAGCAGCAGCAGCCTGGGCTCCATGGCCAAAGCGCGGCCCAGGTCGACACGCTTCTGCAGACCATAGGGCAGCCGGCCCACCGGGGTCTTGCGCCAGGCCTGGATTTCGAGGAAGTCGATGATCTGCTCGACCTTCTCGCGCTGCGCAATCTCTTCGCGCCGGGCCGGGCCCCAGTGCAGGGCCTGGGCCAGCAGGCCGGTGCGCATGCGCAGATTGCGGCCGGTCATGATGTTGTCCAGCACGCTCATGCCCTTGAACAGGGCCAGATTCTGGAAGGTGCGGGCGATGCCCATTTCGGCCACCTGGCGCGGGTTCGTGGCGTGGAAATGCCGGCCACCCAGCGTGATCTCGCCCTGCTGCGGGCGGTAGACGCCGTTGATGCAATTCAGCATCGAACTCTTGCCCGCGCCGTTCGGGCCAATGATGCCGCGCACCTCGCCCTGGCGAACGTCGAAGCTGATGTTCGTGAGGGCCTTGACGCCGCCGAAGGAGAGGGAGATGTCTTTGACGTCGAGGATGACTTGATGCTCACTCATGCTGCGCCGGTCCTTCGAAAGAGCCCGCCGGGATTTCGCCCCGGCAGGCGACTCCCTTTCTTGCTCGTGCAAGAAAGGAAGCAAAGAACACGGCCCCGATGCGCCGCCCCTTGGCTTTGCCAAGGGGTCCCCTGCGATGCTCGCTTGCCTGGGCCGGCCCAAAACTCACTGCGTTCGCTGCGCTCACTCCGTTCAAACATTTGGGCCGAGTCAGAAGGGAACGCGCGCTGACGCGCGCTGCCCAGCCAAGCTGCGCTTCTCGGCAGCGCATAGGGGCAGCAGCCGAACAGCCAACAGCCGGGAAACGGCGCAATCGAGTCAGTCCGTGCTGTTCGGTATTCGGCTGTTGGCTGCTCGGCTGTTCGGGGCCTCCCCTATGCCAAGCCGAGGAGCACAGAAGAGCGGGCCCGCGCGCGCGAGCGCGCATCAAGCACTGACTCGGCCCAACTGTCTGAGCGGAGCGAACGTAGTGAGCGCAGTGAGTTTTGGGCCGGGGCCCGCTCTTCGCGCACCGCAGGGCACCCCAGCCGCAGGCTGGGGCGCAGGCATCGGGGTCGCCTTTCGTTGCCTGCTTTCTTTGGCGAAGCAAAGAAAGCAGGTCGGGTGCAGGGGTGAAGCCTCTGCGGGCTCTCACAAACAACCCAAGCTTCATGCCGCCGCCCCCACAACCGGAAACCGCTTCACATCCACGATCTTCAAAGTGGCGGAAACCTCCCCTTCCCGCCCATCCTCAAACCGCACCTGCGTCCGAACGAACTGCTCACGCAAGCCCCCGTACAGCGCATCCACCAACACGGCGTACTTCTCGCCAATGAAGCCGCGCCGCACCTTGCGCGTGCGCGTGAGCTCCCCATCGTCGGCATCCAGCTCCTTGTGCAGCACCAGAAAGCGCGCCACCTGGCAGCCGGCCAGGCGCTCGTCGCGGGCCAGGTCGGCATTGACCTGCTCCACGCAGCCGCGCATCAGCTCCAGCACCTCGGGCTTGCCGGCCAGATCCACATAGCCGGCATAGGCCAGGCCACGGCGCTCGGCCCAATTGCCCACGGCCTCGAAGTCGATGTTCAGCAACACGCAGACCTGCTCGCGGCCGTCACCAAAGGCCACGGCCTCCTTGATCTGCGGGAAGAACTTCAGCTTGTTCTCGATGTACTTGGGCGCAAACATCGACCCGCTGGCCAGACGCCCGACATCCTTGGCGCGGTCGATGATCTTCAGGTGCCCGTCGGCGCCGATGAAGCCGGCGTCGCCCGTGCGATACCAGCCTTCGGCCGTCAGCACCTCGGCCGTGGCCTCGGGGTTGCGGTAGTAGCCCTGCAGCAGGCCGCGTGAACGCACCCAGACCTCGCCGCCCTCGGCCACCTGGATCTCCACACCCTCGATCGGCACGCCCACGGTGTCGGGCTGGACCTCGTGATCGGGTTGCAGGCAGACGAACACCGCCGTTTCGGTCGAGCCGTAGAGCTGCTTGAGGTTGACGCCGATGGCGCGGAAGAAGCTGAACAGGTCCGGGCCGATGGCCTCACCGGCCGTGTAGGCCACGCGCACCCGGCTCAGTCCCAGCGCATTGCGCAGCGGCCCGTAGACCAGCAGCTCCCCCAGGCCGTAGCGCAACCGGTCCAGCAACCCGACCGCTTGGCCCGCCATGCGCGCCGGCCCGATGCGGCGCGCCCAGTCCATGCAGCGCGCATACAGCCAGCGCTTGGGCGCGCTGGCGTCTTCCATGCGGATGCTGACGCTGGTGAGCAGGCCCTCGAACACGCGCGGCGGCGCGAAGTAGTAGCTCGGGCCGATCTCCTTCAGGTCGATCGCCACCGTGGCCGGCGACTCCGGGCAATTCACCACGTAACCGCACTGCAACCACTGCGCGAAGGAAAAGATGTTCTGGCCGATCCACGCCGGCGGCAGGTAGGCCAGCACTTCCTCGCTCGCTGTCAGCTGGTCGAAGGCCTGGCCGGCGCGCGCACGGTCCAGCAAGCTGGCATGGGTGTGCACCACGCCCTTCGGGACCCCGGTGGTGCCGCTGGTGAAGAACAAAGCCGCCGTCTCTTCGGGGCGGCGCTCGTTCACCAGGCCGGGCAGGCACAAGGGGTTGGCCTCGAAGAGCGCCCGGCCGCGCGTCAGCAGGGCGTCCAGCAGCTCGAAGCCCTCATCGCGGTAGTGGCGCAAGCCGCGCGGGTCGTCCACCCAGATCTGCGCCAGCAAGCCGGCGCCCAGTTCGGCGCGCAGCTCCAGAAGCTTGTCCAGCTGCTCCTGGTCTTCCACCACCGCATGGCGCACCTCGGCCAGCTCAACGGGGAAGCGGTACTCGGCCGCCGCGGCATCCTGGTACAGCGGCACCGGCACCGCACCCAGCACCTGGGCGGCCAGCATGGCGGCGTACAGGCGCGGGCGGTTTTCGCCCAGCACCAGCAGGTGCTGACCCGGCTGCAGGCCGGCCGCCTCCAGACCCAGGGCCAGGGCGCCGACCAGGTCGCGCAGCTCGGCCCAGCTCAGGGTCTGCCAAATGCCCAAGTGCTTTTCGCGCAGCGCTGGCGCATGAGGACGCGCGGCGGCATGCGCCAACAGCAGATGCGGAAAAGTGGAATCAGCGCCCAAGGCCAGCTCCCAAGCGGTGCGGGATTCTGGGAGCCAGCTTTGACGTTCAGGTGTCGCATTGGCGACAAAGCACGGGTTTGATCGGGGCAGGACTTACCCCTGTAGCGGGGCAGCTCAGCGCGGGGCGGGAACCTCCCAATGCAACAAGCCGTGTCCCAGCGTTCAATGAGTCGGATGGACGCCGCCACCCCCACCCTGCGTCAGCGTGCCCGCCCGCCCTTGCCGGAGGAGTTGGCGGCCATTCCCTGGTGGCCGCTGCTCAGCGTCGACGAGCAGGCCGAGATGGCGCCGCAGCTGCATGTGGCGGTGGCCGAACCGGGCGAGCGCCTGTGCCGCGTGGGCAAGGCCGCCACCTACTGGTTCGGTGTGCTGGATGGCCTGCTGAAGATGAGCAACGACGAAGCCACCGGCATGCCGCCCATCACCTTTGCCGGCCTGCCGCCGGGGGGCTGGTTCGGTGAAGGCACCCTGCTCAAGCGCGAGGCCTACCGTTACAACATCCAGGCTCTGCGCCGCTCGGTGGTGGCGGGCCTGCCGATCGAGCAGTTCGAGGCCCTGCTGGGCCGTTCCATCGCCTTCAACCGCTATGTGCTGGACCAGCTGAACGAGCGCCTGGGCCAGTTCATCGCCGCGCGCGAAACCGACCGCAGCTCCGACCCCGATCTGCGCGTCGCCCGCAATCTGGCCGCCCTCTTCCACCCCCAGCTCTACCCCGGTGTGGGCAGCCTGCTGCGCATCACCCAGCAGGAACTGGCCTATCTGGTCGGGCTCTCGCGCCAGCGCGTCAATCTGGCGCTGCAGCATCTGCAGGATGCCAACGCCATCCGCGTGGAGTACGGCGGCGTGCGGGTGCTGGATCTGGAAGCCCTGCGCAGTTTTCGCGGCAAGGGCTGAACCCCTGCATCCAAGTTCGCAGGCCCGGCGTAACAGCTGGCAACACCTCCTTCACGTCATGAATCTGCACTCCAAACCCCTGTGGGCCGGGCTCAGCCTGGCCGCTTTGTGCGCCGGCGCCTGGGCCGGCAACGGCAAGCTGCTGCTGACGGGCGGCGTGTCCAGCATCGACGGCGCCGCCGGTGGCGGCCTGACGCCCTGGGCCCTGACCGGCAGCTACGCCGCCCCGGGCGAATGGGGCGGCACCGCCTTCGTCACCGGTGCCAAGACCAGCGACTACGGCCTGCGTGTGGCAGGCGCGGCGGTCACCTGGGACGAACGCCTGGAGCTTTCCATCGCCCGCCAGCGCTTCGACACCCGCCAGAACCTCGCCCCCCTGGGCTTAGGTGGCTTGCAACTGGAACAGGACATCCTGGGCGCCAAATGGCGCGTGGCCGGCGATGCTGTGCTCGATGCCGACCGCTGGATGCCCCAGATCGCCCTGGGCGCCCTGCACCGCCGCAGCCATGTGGGTGCCTTCGCTCCCACGCTGTTCGGCCCGCTGGGCGCACGCCGCAGCGACACCGAGCTGTACGCCGCCGCCACCAAGCTCTGGCTGCAGCACAGCCTGCTCACCAACCTGACCCTGCGCGCCACCCGCGCCAACCAGAACGGCCTGCTGGGCTTTGGCGGCGCGCAAGACCGCCGCTGGCGCCTGCAGCCCGAGCTTTCCGTGGCCCTGCTGCTGGCCCCGC
>JBDHSJ010000005.1:0-50859 GCA_039808065.1 Burkholderiaceae bacterium
CCCTTGGGTCCGAAGTCCACTTCGGCGTCGATCTTGGCATCGGCCGGCACGGCCAGGCCGAGCTTGCCGGCCACGGCGCCCATGGCACCCATGAAGCAGGCCGAGTAACCGGCGGCGAACAACTGCTCGGGGTTGGTGCCCTGGCCATTGCCACCCATTTCGACCGGCTTGGCCAGCGTCAGCTCCAGTGGGCCGGTGCTGGACTTGCCGTTGCGGCCGCCGGTGGTGGTGGCGTGGGCGGTGTAGACAACTTTGTCGAGAGCCATGGTGTTTCCTTTGCGGATGAATGCCGCATTCAAGCGGCGGTGGGGATCTGCGCGCGCAGCAGCTGCTCGCGCAGTTGCTGCAGGCGTTGGGTCAAGGCCTGCAATTCGTCCAGCGAACAGGCGCTGGCGCAGGCCAGTTGATGGGGAATGTGCAGCGCTTGCTGCTTGAGCCCGCGGCCCGCGGGCGTCAGGCGTACCAGCACGCGGCGCTCGTCGGCGCGGTCGCGGCTGCGCGCCAGCAGACCGGCCTGTTCCAAACGCTTGAGCAGCGGCGTCAAGGTGCCGGAGTCCAGGGAAAGGCGTTCGCCGACTTCGCTGACAGCCAGTTCGTCCTGCTCCCACAGCACCAGCATCACCAGGTACTGCGGGTAGGTCAGGCCCAGCGGCGCCAGCAGCGGCTTGTAGAGCTTGGTCATTGCCAGCGAGCCGGAATAGAGCGCAAAGCAGAGCTGGTGGTCCAGGCGCAGCCATTCCGCCGCATCGGTGGCGGGTGAGAGGCTGGGTTGGGGCTGGCGCGGCATGGGACGGACTGTAGTGGGCAATTGAATTGTGCGCAATTTAAGCAACCGGGAAGACCGCACGATTCGTGCGGTCTTGCTCAGAGTCCGGCCGCGGCCGTGGCGGCCTCGATCTGCTCGCTCAGCTCCAGCCAGCGCTGCTCCAGCGCATCGGTCTCGTCGGCAATCGCCTTGAGGCGCCGGCCACAGTTGGCAATCGCGCCGGGGTCGAGGGTGCCGCGGGCGAGCTCGTTCTCCAGGCCCTCGCGCTCCTGGCCCAGCAGCACCAGCTTCTTGTCGATGGCCTCGATCTCCTTGCGCAGCGGGCGGGTTTGGTCCGCCAGCTTGGCCCGGGCCTGGGCGGCGGCCTTGCGGTCTTCGCGCTGCGTGGGGGCCGGCGTGTCGTCCGCGCGGGGCGCAGGCGCCGCCGCCGCGCGCAGGGCCTTGGCCTCCTCGCGGGCGCGCTCGTTCAGCCAGCGCTGGTAGTCGTCCAGGTCGCCGTCGAAGGGCTTGAGCGCGCCGTCGGCCACCAGCCAGAACTCGTCGCAGACCTCGCGCAGCAACGCGCGGTCGTGGCTGACCAGCATGACCGTGCCTTCGAACTCGTTCAGCGCGATCGAAAGCGCCTCGCGCGTCTGCAGGTCCAGGTGGTTGGTGGGTTCGTCCAGCAGCAGCAGGTTGGGGCGCTGCCACACCAGCATGGCCAGAACCAGGCGCGCCTTCTCGCCACCACTCAAGGAGCCGACTTCCTGGCTCACCATGTCGCCGGTGAAGCGGAACTGGCCCAGGAAGTCGCGCAGCTCCTGCTCGCGCGCCTGCGGGCTCACCTCCTTGGCCAGCCGCACCATGTGCGCCAGCGGGCCTTCGTCGGGGCGCAGCACGTCCAGTTCCTGCTGGGCGAAGTAGCCGATCGTCAGGCCCTTGCCTTCGGTGATGGTGCCGGCCAGCGGCGGCATGGTGCGGGCGATGGTCTTCACCACCGTGGACTTGCCCTGGCCGTTCGCGCCCAGGATGCCGATGCGCTGGCCGGCCAGCACGGTGCGGTCAATCTTGCGCACGATCGCCGTCTCGCCATAGCCGCAGGCCAGGTCGCTGATCGCCAGCATGGGGTTGGGCAGGTTGGCGGGCTCGCGGAACTCGAAGGCGAAATCGGCCGCGGCCAGCACCGGCGCCAGCTTTTCCATCCGTTCCAGCGCCTTGACGCGGCTTTGCGCCTGCTTGGCCTTGCTGGCCTTGGCCTTGAAGCGGTCGATGAAGCTCTGCAGGTGCTTGATGCGATCCTGCTGCTTCTCGTAGCTGGCCTGCTGCAGCTCCTGGGCCTGGGCCCGCAGGGTTTCGAAGCCGGTGTAGTTCGCGCCCCAGCGCGTCAGCTTGGCGTGCTCCAGGTGCAGGGTGACGCGGGTGATGGCGTCCAGGAACTCGCGGTCGTGGCTGATGACGATCAACGTGCCGGGGTAGCGCGACAGCCAGCCTTCCAGCCACACCAGTGCGTCCAGGTCCAAGTGGTTCGTCGGCTCGTCCAGCAGCATCAGCTCGGCCGGGTTGATCAGCGTGCGGGCCAGTTGTAGGCGCATGCGCCAGCCGCCCGAAAAGCTGTTCACCGGGGCATCCAGCTGGTCCACCTTGAAGCCCAGACCCAGCAGCAGGCTCTGTGCGCGCGGCCGGGCGTCGAAGCTGCCGGCGTCCTGCAAGGCGGCGTGCGCCTCGGCCATCTTCAGGCCGTCGTGCGCGGCCTCGGCCGCCGCCAGTTGCTCGCGCGCTTTCAGCAAGGTCAGGTCACCGTCAAGAACGAAGTCGGTCGCGCCCTGTTCGGTCTCGGGCAGGTGTTGCGCCACTTCGGAAAGCCGCCAGGTGGGCGGCATCTCGGCGTCGCCCTTGTCCGCCTGCAGCCGCCCGGCCAGCAGCGCGAACAGGCTGGACTTGCCGGCGCCATTGGCGCCCACCAGGCCGATGCGTTCGCCCGGCTGCAGGGTGACGTTGGCGTCGTCCAGCACGATCTTGGTGCCACGACGGAGGGTGAGGTTGCGCAGGGTGATCACGAAATGCTCAAGCAAAAAGCCAAACGCCGCCCGGGGCAGGGCGGCGCGAGGGGTGCATCCTACCGGGCGGCTGCCACTGCGCTCTTAGACTGCCACGATGGCAAGGCTTCCCACCCTGGTGTTGACCTGCGTGCTCGGCTCGGCAGGGGCGGCGCAAGCGCAGGAGCCCATGGTCACGGTGTGCGTGGACCCGAAGCCAGCCCCGGCACCCGGCCCGAACGGCCCGAACGGCTCGGCGGCCTCTGCGGCCCCGCCAGCGGCCGAGCCGGCTCCCACCTTCTCCATGGATCTGTTCAACCAGGTCTTCCGCCGCATGGGCCGGCCCATGCGCTTCGTGACGGATCAGCCCTGGGCGCGCTGCCTGCTTTCGGTGGCGCGTGGCCAGGTCGATTTCGCCGTGGGTGGCTACTACAGCGACGCGCGAGCGCTGGTGTACGCCTTCTCCATGCCGTACATGACGCTCACCCCCATGGTCTTCTCGCGCACCGACCGCCCGGTGCGGCCCTTGAAGCTGGCCGACCTGCAGGGTTTGCGCGGCTGTGGCCTGAATGGCGCTAGCTATGCGCACTACGGACTGGCCGCTGCCACGCTCGACACCGGCGTCAACCGCTACCCCAAGCTGTTTGAGAAGTTGCTGCTTGAGCGCTGCGACTATGTGCCCGAGGAGCTGGAAGTGGTGGCCGGCATGCAGGTCAACGGGCAAGACATTCTGACCCACCCGCAGCTGGTGGCCAGCCCGGCCCGCTGGGCTCGCGGGCCCACCAAGCACCTGATGGCGGCCAAGGGCAGCCCTGCGGCCGCGCTGCTGCCGCAGGTGGATCGGGCCTTGGAGCAATTGATCCGCGATGGGGCCGCCGCGGAGTTGTGGGCGCGGCATGTGCCCGGGGTGCCGTACCGGCCTTGATGGCCGGCCGAAGCGCTTTGACGCACGGCATTCACACAAGCTGACACCTGCGCAGCCGCTGCGCGCGCAGAGTGGGCGCTTCGCCCAGCCGGAGTTGCACCGTGGAGACTCAGACCCCGCATCCCCCTGCGGAGACGGCCGCCCCGTTGCCGAGCGGCCCCCGCCCCGAAGTCGATCCCACGCCCGCGGTCGCGCTGCTGGCGGCCGCCTCCCTGCTGAGCGCCTGCGGCGGCGGTGGCTCGGCCAGCGCACCGCCGTCGCCCACGCCGACACCGGTGCCGACGCCGGCCCCAACGCCCGCCCCAACGCCGGTACCATCCCCCGCACCCCCGCCTGCGCCTGCGGTCATCCCCCCCACGCGCCGCGACGCCGCCCGTTTCCTGACCCAGGCCGCCTTCGGCCCGAGCAGCCTCGCCGAAGTCGATGCCCTGGTGGCGCAAGGCTTCGAGGCCTGGCTGAACCAGCAGTTCGCCCGCCCCACGGCCTCGCACCTGGCCTACCTGGAAACCCAGCGCGGCCGTGACCAGAAAGCCGGCGAGCGCCCCAAGCTGAGCGAGGAGATGAGCTACGAGGCCGTCTGGCAGCAATGGCTGCAAGGCGACGACCCGCTGCGCGCGCGCATGAGTTGGGCCCTGCTGCAGATCTTCGTCATCAGCAACATCGCGCCCGACATCCGCCCGCCGGCGATGAGCAGCTACATGGACCTGCTGAACCGCCACGCCTTCGGCAACTGGCGCGAGCTGCTGGAGGCGGTGACCCTGCACCCGGCCATGGGCTACTACCTGAACATGCTGGAAAGCGAGAAGGAAGATCCGGCCCAGGGCACGCACCCAAACGAGAACTACGCGCGCGAGGTGCTGCAGCTGTTCTCCATCGGCCTGGTGCAGTTGAACGCCGACGGCACGGTCAAGACCGATGCCAACGGCCAGCCCATCAACACCTATGGCGAGGCCGAGATCCGCGGCTTTGCCAAGGTCTTCACCGGCTGGGGCCATGGCGGCCTGAACACCGCCGACAGCAAGGCCTTCCACCACCACGACGACGAAGTCGATGCGCTCTGGAGCGCACCCATGAAGGCCTGGCCGGCCTGGCACTCCACCGCGGCCAAGACCCTGCTGGACGGCAAGCTGCTGCCGGCCGGCCAGAGCGCCGAGCAGGACCTGAAGGACGCACTTGACTGCATCTTTGCCCACCCCAATGTGCCGCCCTTCTTCTGCAAGCAGCTGATCCAGCGCCTGGTGACCAGCAATCCGAGCGCCGCCTACGTCGGCCGGGTGGCGGCGGTGTTCGTCAACGACGGCACGGGCGTGCGCGGCAACCTGCGTGCCGTGCTGCGCGCCGTGCTGCTGGATGCCGAAGCGCGCAGCGCCGCCCCCAACGCCCGCTTCGGCAAGCTGCGCGAGCCGGTGCTGCGCTTCGCCCATCTGCTGCGGGCACTGGGCGCCAGGAGCCCGAGCGGGCAGAACCGCATCCATTACCTCGACAGTGCCGACGAAGGCCTCGGCCAGAGCCCGCTGCTGGCGCCCTCGGTCTTCAACTTCTACGCCCCCGCCTACCGCCCGGCCGGGCCGCTCACGCAATCCGCCATGGTGGCGCCCGAGTTCCAGATCACCACCGAGACCAGCAGCGCCGGCTCGCTGAACTTCTTCTACTACCTGTTCAAGAGCGGCGGCTACGGCTGGCCGGAGCAGCACCGCCTGGCCCTGGACCTGGCCCCCTTGGAAACCCTGGCCGCCGACCCGCCCGCCCTGGTGGACCGCCTGGACCTGCTCTTCTTCACGCTGCAGATGAGCCCCAGCACCCGCCAGCGCCTACTGACCCTGCTGCAGGCCCTGCCGGCCAAGGAGCCCAAGGCCCGGGTGCGTTCCGCATTGACCTTGATGGCGATGTCCCCCGACTTCGTCGTTCAACACTGAGAGTCGGGAGGCTGCCCATGAAGCGACGCCATTTGCTGCAGCTCGGCGCCAGCGCCGCGCTGACCCCCTGGCCGGCCCTGCAGGCCTTGGCCCAGACCGCACCGCCGGCGGGTGATTACAAGGCCCTGGTCTGCCTGTTCCTGTTCGGCGGCAACGACGGCAACAACCTGCTGGTGCCCACCGATGCCCGCTGGGCCGGCTACCAGCGCGCCCGCCCCAATCTGGCCCTGGCCCAGGCCAGCCTGCTGCCCCTGCAGTTCCGCAATACCAGCGGCTACGGCCTGCACCCCGCCATGCCCGGCTTGCAGGGCCTGGTTAACCGCGGGGAAGCCGCCTTCGTGGCCAATATCGGCCCGCTGCTGGTGCCCACCAGCAAGGCCCAGTTCCAGGCACGCAGCGTGCCCTTGCCCTACAACCTGTATTCGCATTCCGACCAACAGCTGGGCTGGCAAAGCGCCATGGTCGAGGCCCCCGGCCGCCATGGCTGGGGCGGGCGCTTGCTGGAGCGCACCGTGGCCGCCGGCAGCGCCAACCGCGGCTATGCCGCCATCAGCGTGGCCGGCAGCAACCTCTGGCAGGGCGGCGACCAGGGCCTGACGCCCTACCGCGTCTCCTCCAACGGCCAGTTCGGCCTGGACTTCTACAACCCCAACGGCGGCGATCCGCTGTCCCAGGCCGTCAGCGCCACGCTCGCCGAGGCGCGCAACGACCCCTTCGAGCAAACCTGGCTGCAGGTGCTGGGCCGCTCGATTGAGAACCAGCGCGTGCTCGCCAGCGCCCTGCAGGCCAGCACGCTGACGACGGTGTTTCCCGACACCGGCCTGGGCCGCCAGCTCGCCACCGTGGCGCGCCTCATCAAAGCCCGCAGCACCCTGGGCCTGAGCCGCCAGAGCTTCTTCGCCAGCATCGGCGGCTTCGACACCCATGGCGACGACCAGCTGCAACGCCAGAACGAACTGCTCGGGGAGATCGACGGTGCGGTCACCGCCTTCCATGCGGCGCTGACCGAGCTGGGCCTGACGCGCCAGGTGGCTCTGTTCAGCGCCAGCGACTTCGGCCGCAACCTGCCCAGCAACGGCGCCGGCACCGACCATGGCTGGGGCAACCACCAGTTCCTGCTCGGCGGCCCCACGCCCGGCGGGCGCCTGCTCGGCCGCTTCCCGGAGCTGGTGGTCGGCGGGCCGGACGACGCCGGGCAGGGGGTTTGGATCCCCAGCACGGCGACCGAGCAGCTCGGTGCCGAGCTGGCGCGCTGGTTTGGTGCCGACGCCGACATCCTGGCCGCGGCGTTTCCGCATGGGGCGGCGTTCGGGCGGATGGAGGGGTGGGTGTAGCGGATGGGGCTGGTGATGCCGGGTTCGCAGGGCTGCCCGGCCTGAACCGCTCACCCACGCAGCCCACGCGCGATCCGACGGCTGACCGTGGGCACCGAAACCCCAAGCGCTGCGGCGATCTGAGCCATGGTCAAGCCGAACTCCCGGTAGCAGCGGGCCAGTTCCGCGTCATTGACGCAGCCTGCTGATGGGCTAATGAGTGACCCCGAGGCCGTTGGTGACGATGCTCATTTGCTTTTGCTCCCGTAGGGTGTGAATTGGGTATCGGTTTCTGGGAGGTCTGCTATTCGCGGTTCATGCCATTGCAGTTGGTAGACTGTTCTCCAGGCCGGTTTGGGGGTCTTGTCCGATGCGTCACCCTCCCAGGCGTGGATCTGGGCGTCGCGTTGCCAGATGCCCACGGTTTCTGCATCTGGGTGGCGTCGGCTCTGTGCCGTTCCCACGGGGCGAATCAGGCTGGTGATGATTTCCATGCGCCAGTCGCGATCCAGGTCGGCGATTGCGGCCACGGCCAGCGTGGGCGCCCAGGGCGCTGGGTTGTGCTCGCTGAGGTAGCGCCCTTCTCCACCCATCAGTTCGGCCTCGCTGGTCCGCACGATCTGCAGGGCCTTGCCTTCTGGGTCCCGGGTGCTGCGCCACATCCACACCACGTCGATCCAGCGCCAGGGGCCCTGTTCGGTGATGGCGTTGATCCGGGCCACACCAATCAGGTCTTCGTCGCCCACGCCGTCCAGGTCGATGTGCTGAATCAGACCCAGTTCAAGGTACGGAGGCTGGATGCCGCCAAAGCGGTCCTTGAAAGCAGCGATCAGGCGAGGTGCATAGGTTGGCAGAAGTTGAAGTCTGAGAACTTCTTTCAACTTCTGAACTCGCGCAGTGCTCAGCGTTCTTTCACGGTGTACTTGCCGTGAAGTTGGCGGGCCGGGCACATGAACGTAGGGCTGCTTCAGGTGAGAAGCAACCAGCACTGTGGACGGGCCAAGAATGGGCAAGCTAACAAAGTGCGCACGGCTCACCAGCCCATGGACCGCGTCCGGTGTCCCGCCCCATTCGGCAGCTCCTTGCGGCACAAGTGCTTGCATGCGGCCTTGTAGCCAGCCTGGAACTCCAAAGTACCAAGTTGCCCGCCCACCAGGGCCGACCGCCTGCTGCTGCAGCGTTGGATATGGGTTGTCAAGCTGGAGGTCGAGATTCGGAAGTTCGGGGTGTTCCCGTGCGATCCAGTTCTTCAGCGCGCCATGGAGTTCATCGCAACTGCCCCTTGTGTTTGGAATAGCTAGCACGGTGGGAGCCGGAGCTAACTGCGGATTGACCACGCTCACACTCAAGTCCAAAACACATCCGTGGCCAAATGCGGTCATGGCCCTAAGCAGTTCGCTCCTTCCCGGTCCTTCCAGGGCCTTCCGCCCCTGGCTCTGTGCCACAGCCAAAGGATCCAGAGGGCGGCCCTTGTCCACCAACATCAAAGGGCCCCAGAACTGATCGGGAAGGTTGGTGCCGTAGTAGTACACGCCGTCAGGCACCTTGCTGAAATCAAAGGCATGGGCAGCAAAGAGCGGCGCCAGAAGGGCCAGCGGGGCGATGCGGCGTAGCCAGGGAACGCTGTGCTTGTTCATGCAGTGCCTGAGATGGATGAAGTTGAATCGGGTGCGAGACAAGAGAGCGCAAGGCCTCAGGGCATGCGCTGCGATTCATGCGGCCTGCTTGGCCAAGGAAAGCACTCCGAGAAGGTCCATTGCCCTCGCGGCCGCGGCCAACGCGCGGCGATCTGGCGGCGTGCTTCCGTTCGCATGCGTTTCGACTCGAGCTGCGTCAGGTCAAGCCCGCGCAGCAATTCCTTGGGCCGTGAGTCATCGCTCACGTCATTGCCACCCCCGATCAGCGTGTGCAGCCCCTTGTGCTCCTTCTGGACTGGCTGCGGAAGTTCTGCCGCAGCGTCTGCGTGCGATGGTCACGCTCGAACGAAGCCACAACAAGCGCCATCCAGCCGGCAAGGTGGCTGCTAGGCCAACTGCTCCCGCGTCAGCAGCAACACCATGTCGTGCCCGGCCGAGGTCTCCAGCCACACTGGTTCCAGCTCAGGAAACGCGGCCTCGAAGAAGGGCCGCTCGTGGCCGATCTCCAGCACCAGCACGCCACCCTCGTTCAGATGCGCAGGCAGTTCGGCCAGAAGGCGGCGAATGAAGTCCATCCCATCGGCGCCACCGGCCAGGGCCAGCTCCGGCTCGGCGCGGAACTCCGGGGGCAGAGCGGCCATGGATTGGGCGTTGACGTAGGGCGGGTTGCAGAGCACCAGGTCAAAGCGCTGGCCGGCGACGGCGGCCAGGCCATCGCCCTGCACCAGGCGGATGCGCTCCTGCAGCCCGTGGCGCTCGACATTGCGCTGCGCCACGGCCAGCGCGTCGGGGCTGAGGTCGGCGCCGGTGACTTGCACATCCGGGTAAGCCATCGCCGCGAGGATGGCGAGCGAGCCGTTGCCGGTGCAGAGGTCCAGCACTTGCTGCGTGTGCTCGCCCAGCCAGGCGTCGAAGCTGCCCTCGGCAATCAGCTCGGCGATGAAGCTGCGCGGCACGATGGAGCGGCGGTCGATGAAGAAGGGCACGCCCTGCAGCCAGGCCTCGCCCGTGAGGTAGGCGGCGGGCTGGCGGGTGGCAATGCGCTGCCCGATCAGGGCCTCCACCGCGGCCTGCTGGGTCGGCGTCAGGGCGTCCTCGGCATGGTCGTCCAGTGCGTCCAGCGGCAGGCCTACACGCCACAGCGTGAGCCAGGCGGCTTCGTCGAAGGCGTTCAGCGTGCCCTGGCCAAAGGCCACGCCGGCGGCTTGCAGGCGCGCGGCGCCGGCTTCGATGCACTCGATGAGTTTCAAGAGGAGCTTGCGGCTTGAGGCCGCTCAGTGGTCTTCGGGCATCACGTCCAGCGTGATCTCGGTGAAGGTGGCGGTGTCGGCCGGGGCGTCTTCCTTCTGAGTGGGTGCGCGCGACACCGGCTCTTGCGTGTTCTGCAGGCGCCAGAGCAGGTTGGTGGGCGAATCGGCGAAGGCCAGGCCCTCTTCGCGGCTGATGGTGCCGTTCTCGATCAGCTGGGCAAAGTGCTCTTCGTAGGTCTGCGAGCCCTCGGCCATGGATTTCTCCATCGCTTCCTTGACGCCGTTGAAGTCACCTTGTTCGATCAGTTCGGACACCAGTTTGGTGTTCATCATGATTTCCACTACCGGCACGCGGCCACCGCTTTGCGCGCGCACCAGGCGCTGCGAAATGATGGCCTTGAGGCCGGCGGCCAAGTCGCCCAGCAGGGCGGGGCGGCTTTCCGGCGGGTAGAAGGACAAGATGCGGTTCAGCGCGTGGTAGCTGTTGTTGCCGTGCAGGGTGGCCAGCACCAGATGGCCGGAGAGCGAGTACGAAATCGCCGCGGTCATGGTTTCGCGGTCGCGGATTTCGCCGATCAGGATGCAGTCCGGCGCCTGGCGCAGGCAGTTCTTCAGGGCGATCTGCAGGCTGGCGGTGTCGCGCCCGATCTCGCGCTGGTTGACGACCGACTTCTTGTTCTGGAACAGGTACTCGATCGGGTCCTCGATGGTGAGGATGTGGCCGGCCAAGGTCTGATTGCGCTTTTCCAGCATGGCGGCCAGCGTGGTGCTCTTGCCGGTGCCGGTGGCGCCCACCATCAGCACCAGGCCGCGCTTTTCCAGCACCAGGTTGCCCAGGATTTCGGGGAGCTTGAGCGATTCCAGCGCAGGAATCGTGTGCGAGATGTGGCGGAACACGGCGGCGACGGAGCCGCGCTGCCGAAAGCCGCTCAAGCGGAAGCTGCCGACCTTGGAGATCGAGATCGCCATGTTCAGCTCGCCGTTGTCGTCGAGCTCCTGCAGGGCCTTCTGATCCAGCAACTCGGCAATCAGCTGGCGCGGCTGGTTGACGGAGAGGGCCTGGTCCGACAGCTGCACGACCTGGCCGTTCAGCTTGATCAGCACCGGCATATTGGCCGAGAGGTAGCAGTCCGAGGCTCCCTTTTCGGCCATCAGGCGCAGGATGCGCTCCATGTTTCCCGACATCGTGGCTTCCTTGGTTTGAGTGCACGCCCGATGCCGGTGTGGGCGGCCAAAGGCCGCCCGAGGCTCAGGCGCGCAGCAATTCGTTGATGGAGGTCTTGGCGCGCGTTTGCGCGTCCACCTTCTTGACGATCACGGCAGCGTACAGGTTATAGCGTCCGCCATCGCGCGGCAGGCTGCCGCTGATGACGACCGAGCCGGCCGGCACGCGACCGTAGCTGGTTTCGCCGGTTTCGCGGTCGTAGATCGGGGTGCTCTGGCCGATGTAGACGCCCATCGAAATCACCGAGTGTTCCTCGACGATCACGCCTTCCACCACCTCGGAGCGCGCGCCGATGAAGCAGTTGTCTTCAATGATGGTGGGGTTGGCCTGCAGGGGCTCGAGCACGCCGCCGATGCCCACGCCGCCGCTCAAGTGCACGTTCTTGCCAATCTGAGCGCAGGAGCCCACGGTGGCCCAGGTGTCCACCATCGCGCCTTCGTCCACATAGGCGCCGATGTTGACGTAGGAGGGCATCAGCACCACGTTCTTGGCCACGAAGCTGCCGCGCCGCGCCACCGCCGGTGGCACCACGCGCACGCCGCTGGCGCGGAAATCGGCCTCGCTCCAGCCGGCGAACTTGGGTTCGACCTTGTCGAAGAAGGCGAGCTGGCCGGCATCGGCGCTGCCCATCACGCGGTTGTCGTTCAGGCGGAAGCTCAGCAGCACCGCCTTTTTGATCCACTGGTGAACCGTCCACTGGCCCACCCCCTCGCGGCTGGCCACGCGCAGGCGGCCGGCATCCAGCTCGGCCAGCACATGGTTCACGGCCTCGCGCACGGGCGCCGGGGCGCTGCTGGGGCTGAACTCGGTGCGCTGTTCCCAGGCGGCTTCGATGGTGGTTTGCAGACTGCTCATGGCTGGCTTTCGATGAAGGTTCGAATGCGCTGCGCGGCTTGCACGCAGGCCTCGACTTCAGCGACGAGGGCCATGCGCACGCGTCCCCTTCCGGGGTTGCGTCCGCCGGCAGCAGGGTTGGCCCGCGCCAGCAGGCTGCCGGGCAGCACCTGGACATTGCATTGTCCGAGCAGCGCCTTCGCGAACTCGATATCGCAGCCTCCGCATAAGGTCTTGGGAACCCCGGCCCACAGGTAGAAGCCAGCGTCCGGTGCGGCCACGTGCAGCACATCCTTCAGCAGCGGCAGCACGGCTTCGAACTTGGCCTGGTAGGCGGCGCGGTTTTCCAGCACATGGGCCTCGTCGTTCCAGGCCGCCACGGAGGCTGCTTGCACCACCGGGCTCATGGCACTGCCGTGGTACGTGCGGTAGAGGGTGAACGCCTTGATGAGGGCGGCGTCCCCGGCCACGAAGCCGCTGCGCAGCCCCGGCACTGAACTGCGCTTCGAAAGACTCGTGAAGCTGATGAGGCGCCGGAAGTCGTGCCGGCCCAGCTTGGCGGCGGCTTCCAGCCCGCCCAGCGGCGGCTGCTCGCCCAGGTAGATCTCGGAATAGCACTCGTCCGCGGCGACGACGAAGCCGTGGCGGTCGGAGAGCTCAAACAGGCGCTGCCACTCGTCCAGCGGCATCACGGCACCGCTGGGGTTGCCGGGTGAGCAGACGTAGACGAGCTGGGTGCGCGCCCAGGTCTCTGCGGGAATGGCGCCCCAGTCGGCGGCGAAATTGCGCGCCGGGTCGCTGTCGGCAAAGGCCAGTTGCGCGCCGGCCAGCAGGGCCGCCCCTTCGTAGATTTGATAGAAGGGATTGGGCACCACCACCGTGGCGCCGGGGCGGCTGGCGTCCACCACGGTCTGCGCAATGGCAAACAAGGCCTCGCGCGAGCCGTTGCAGGGCAGCACCTGCGTCGCGGCATCCAGCTGCAGGCCGTAGCGGCGCTCGATCCAGGCGGCGATGGCGGCGCGCAGCTCCGGGCTGCCGGCTGTGGCGGGGTAGTTGGAGAGGCCGGCCAGGTTGTCGCGCAGCGCGTCCAGCACCACGGTGGGCGCCGGGTGGCGGGGCTCGCCCAGGCCCAGGCTGATGGGGGGCAGGGCGGGGTTGGGGGTGATGCCCGCCTGCAGCGCGCGCAGGCGCTCGAAGGGGTAGGGCTGCAGCAGCTCCAGGCGCGGATTCATTGACCCGTCAACCCGTCAGCCCAGCATGCCGGTTTCACGCGGGAACTCGGCGCCGCCGAATTCCACGGCGGGCTGCGGCTTCCAGCCCTTCTTGCGGTGCTCGACGACCACGTTCGTGTAGATGCCGCCCCGCACATACCAGCGCGCCTTGACGCGGCAGAAGCGCGGATTGGTGGCCTTGACGATGTCGTCCAGGATCTGGTTCGTCACCGCCTCGTGGAAGGCCCCCTCGTCGCGGTAGCTCCACATGTACATCTTCAGGCTCTTGAGCTCGACGCACCATTCGTCGGCCACCATCTCGATGACGAAGTGGGCGAAGTCGGGCTGCTTGGTCAGCGGGCAGTGGCAGGTGAACTCGGGCACCTGGAACTGCAGCAGGTAGTCGCGCTGCGGGGCCGGGTTCTTGAAGACCTGCAACTCCTTGCTGGGCAGGGAGGGTGGGTTCACCGGTGCTTGGCGCTGACTGGGGGCTTTGGGCGCTTTGGGGGCTTTGGCGGCGGCGGCGGGGCTCTTCTTCTTGGCAGTGGCCATGGCAGTGCGGTGCGGGTTTTCGAGGGGGCGCGATGCTATCATCCGCGCCCTTTTTTGCCCCGGTTTTCATAGAGAAAACCCGCGCTTGCGGCGCCTGCATCACCCCAATCCATGCGGCTGAATTCCATCAAGCTCTCGGGCTTCAAGTCCTTTGCTGACAACACGGTGTTCCAGCTGCCGGGGCAGCGCGTGGGCGTCGTCGGCCCCAATGGCTGCGGCAAGTCCAACATCATGGACGCGGTGCGCTGGGTGCTGGGCGAGAGCAAGGCCAGCGAGCTGCGTGGCGAGTCCATGCAGGACGTGATCTTCAACGGCAGCAACACCCGCAAGCCCGCCAGCCGGGCTTCGGTGGAGCTGGTGTTTGACAACAGCCTGGCGCGCGCCGGGGGCGCCTGGAACCAGTTCAGCGAGATCGCGGTCAAGCGCGTGCTGACGCGCGATGGCACCAGCTCCTACTTCATCAACAACCAGGTGGTGCGCCGCAAGGACGTGCAGGACGTCTTCCTGGGCACGGGCCTGGGCCCGCGTGCCTACGCCATCATCGGCCAGGGCACCATCAGCCGCATCATCGAAAGCAAGCCCGAAGAGCTGCGCCTGTTCCTGGAAGAAGCGGCCGGGGTCAGCAAGTACAAGGAGCGCCGCCGCGAGACCGAGAACCGGCTCAAGGACACGCGCGAGAACCTGACCCGCGTGGAAGACATCCTGCGCGAGCTGGACAGCAACCTGGAGCGCCTGGAGCGGCAGGCCGAGGTGGCCACCAAGTACCGCGAGCTGCAGGGCCTGGGCGAGCGCCGCCTGCACCAGCTGTGGTTCTTGAAGAGCCGCGACGCCGCGCGCGAGTTCGAGCGCGTGCAGGCCGCGGGGCGCGAGGCCGTCAATGCGCTGGAGGCGCGCATCGCCGAGCTGCGGGCCATCGAAGCCCGGCTGGAAGAGGTGCGGCAGGCCCATTTCGCCGCTGGGGATGCTCTGCACGCCGAGCAGGGCCGCTATGCCGAGGCGCAACTGGCCGTCAGCCGCCTGGAAGAGCGCATCCGCTACGTGGTGGAGTCGCGCAACAAGGCCGGCAGCCGGCGCGACGAGATCCGTGGCCAGCAGGCCCTGTGGAACGAGCGCGCCGCCCAGGCCGTGGCAGAGCTGGAACAACTGGCCGAGCAGATGGCCGCCGGCGACGAAGAGAAGGAGCTGGCCGCCGCCCGCGCCGAGGAATTGGCCGCGCAGCTGCCCGAGCTGGAAGACGCGCTGCGCGCCGCCCAGGCGCGCGCCAACGAGCAGCGCCAGGCGGCCGTGCAGGTGCAGCAGCAGATCCAGGTGCTGGCGGCCGAGAGCCGCGCGCTGGACGAGCAGGCCCGCTCCCTGCGCCAGCGCCGCGAGCGCCTGGACGCTCAAAAGGCCACGCTGAACCTGCCCGACGCCTCGGCGGTGGAGCAGCTCAAAGACCGCTCGGCCGAAGCCGACGCCCTGTGGGAAGAGGCCCAGGCCCGTGTGGAAGACCTGAGCGAACGCGAGCCCGAGCTGGACGCCGCCCGCCGCACGGCCCAGGCCGAGGCCCAGGCCCAGACCGCCCAGCTGGCCCAGACCACGGCCCGCCTGGAGGCCTTGCGCGCCTTGCAGGAGAAGGTGCAGAGCCAGGGCAAGCTCGGCCCCTGGCTGGAGAAGCAGGGCCTGGCCAACCTGACGGCACTGTGGAAGCGCCTGCACATCGAGCCCGGCTGGGAAACCGCACTGGAAGCCAGCATGCGCGAGCGCATGGCGGCCATCGAGGTCTCGCGCCTGGACCTGGTGCGCGCCTTCGAGCAGGACGCGCCGCCCACGCGCATGGCCTTCTACACGCTGACCGAGGCCTCGCCCCCGCCCACCCACCACGCGCTGCCCGAGCTGACCTCGCTGTTGCGCGTCGAGCAGCCCGGCCTGAAGGCGCTGCTGGCCGACTGGCTCGATGGCGTCTACACCGCGCCCGACCTGGCCACCGCGCTGACGCAGCGCGACCAGCTCGGCCATGGCGAGCTGATCGTCACCAAGGCCGGCCACGCCGTCTCGCGCCAGGCCGTGGCCTTCTACGCGCCGGACAGCGAGCAGGCCGGCTTGCTGGCGCGCGCCCAGGAGATCGAGACCCTGGACGCACAACGTCGCGAGCAGGAGCTGCTGGCCGACGAGGCCCGCGCCGCCCAGGGCCGTGCCGACCAGGCGCATGCCGCCGTGGCTGCCCAGTTGGCCGAGGCCCGCCGCGCCGCGGAAGGCCTGCGCGCCCAGGCCCATGGCCTGCAGGTGGAGTCGCTGCGCCTCTCGCAGGCCTTCGACGCCGCCCATGCCCAAGCCAGCCGCCTGCGTGAAGAGCTGGCCGAGCTGGACGCCGCCGAGGAAGGCTTGCTGGAGCGCCGCGCGCAGGGCGAGGCGCGCTTCGAGGAGCTGGACATTCAGCTCGCCGACGCGCAGCAGCGCCACGCCGATCTGGAAGAGGGCGTGATCCAGGCCGACCGGCGCCTGAACGACGCCCGCGAGGCCCTGCGCCAGGCCGAGCGCCGTGCCCAGGAAGCCCAGTTCGGTGCCCGCGCCCTGCTGGCCCGCCAGGCCGAGCTGCAGCGCGCCCAGGCCACGGCCATGCAGGAAGCCAAGGGCGGCGACGACCAGCTCGCCCGCCTGGACCAGGAACTGGCCGAGCTGGACGACAGCGCCGCCCAAGCCGGCCTGCAGGACGCCTTGGATGCCAAGCTGGCCGCCGAGGGCGTGCTGGCCCAGACCCGTAGCGCCTACGACGACCTCAGCGCCCAACTGCGCAAGGCCGACGAAGAGCGCCAAGCCACCGAACGTGCACTCGAGCCGCTGCGCGCGCGCATCATCGAGCTGCAACTGGAAGAGCAGGCCGCGCAGCTCGGCGGTGCGCAGTTCCGCGAACAGCTGGAAGCCGCCGGTGTGGACCAAGAGGCGCTGGCCCAGGGCATCGAGGCCGAGGGCGTGCGCCTGACTGGCCTGCAGGGCGAGATCGACCGCATCCAGCGCGAGATCGCCGCCTTGGGTGCCGTCAACCTGGCGGCGCTGGAAGAACTGGGCAGCGCGCGCGAACGCAAGACCTTCCTGGACGCCCAGATGGCCGACCTGCTGGCGGCGATCAAGACCCTGGAAGACGCCATCCGCCGCATCGACCTGGAGACCCGCGACCTGCTCAAGGGCACCTTCGAGCGCGTCAACAGCGAGTTCGGCCGCATGTTCCCGAGCCTGTTTGGCGGCGGCCAGGCCAAGCTGGTGATGACGGGCGACGAGATCCTTGATGCCGGCGTGCAGGTGATGGCGCAGCCGCCTGGCAAGAAGAACAGCACCATCCACCTGCTCAGCGGGGGCGAAAAGGCGCTCACTGCCATCGCCCTGGTGTTCGCCATCTTCCAGCTCAACCCCGCACCCTTCTGCCTGCTGGACGAGGTGGACGCGCCGCTGGACGACGCCAATACCGAACGCTATGCGCGGCTGGTGAGCGAGATGAGCCGCGGCACGCAGTTCCTCTTCATCAGCCACAACAAGATCGCCATGGAAATGGCCGAGCAGTTGATCGGCGTGACCATGCAGGAGCAGGGTGTCAGCCGCGTCGTCGCGGTGGACATGGAAGCCGCCCTGACCATGGCCGAGGCTTGAACCAGAATTCCGCCCCATGACCCTGACCCTGACCCAAGCCCTGATGCTCGCCGGCGCTGCCGTGCTGCTGGCCCTGATGATCCAGGGCTGGTGGATCAGCCGCAAGGCTGGCCCGCGCCGCCCCGAACCTGACAGCCTGGCGCGACAGGAACCGGGGCTCGGGAGCAAGGGGGAGCTCAGCGGTGAGGGCAGCGTGATGGAGTCGGTACTCGACGTGCTGCACGAAGGCGATGCTGCCGCGGCGCATGCCAACGCCCATGCCGACACCTTGCCCATGGTGGTACGCAAGGCCCAGAGCGCCCAACGCCGCACGGGCCCGCGCCTGGATGCGCTGATCGATGTCATCGCCGTGCTGCACGTCGAGTCGCCCGTCAGTGGCGACGCCGCGCTGCAGCACCTGCCCGCCAGCCGCCGCGCCGGTACCAAGCCGCTGGCCATCGAAGGCCTCAACACCGAGACCGGCGAGTGGGAACTGCCGGTGGCCGGCGAGCGCTATGGCGAGTTTCAGGCCGGGCTGCAGATGGTCAACCGCGCCGGGCCGCTGGGAGAGATCGAGTACTCCGAGTGGGTGCAGAAGGTGCAGGCCTTTGCCGATGGCGTCGGCGCGATGGCCGATTTCCCCGACATGCTGGAAGCGGTGGCGCGTGCGCGCGAACTGGACCAGTTCGCCAGCGCCAACGATGCCCAGCTCGCCGTGGGCCTGAAGGCCAAAGGCGCGGCCTGGACCCTCGGGTTTGTGACCCAGGCTGCCGCCAAGCGCGGCCTGGTACCCGGTGCCTTGCCCGGCCGCCTGGTGCTGCCGGGGGCCGACGAAGGCGAACCCCCGATGCTGGTGCTGCAGTACGACCCCCAGGCCGCCCTGGCCGAGGAGGGCGAGGCGCCGCCGCTGCGCGAGGCCACGCTGCTGTTCGACGTGCCCCAGACCCCCGAGGCGCAAGAGCCCTTTGCGGCCTTGCAAGAAATTGCCCGCTTGCTGGCGCGTGACCTGGAGGCCGAGGTGGTCGATGGCGGCGGCCGCCCGCTCGGGCCGCACGGCTTTGCGGCCATCCATGAGGAGCTGGGGCGGCTCTACAAGGTGCTGGCGTCGCGGGATCTGGCGGCGGGCAGTGCCGTGGCGCGACGCTTGTTCAGTTGAGCACGCGCCGCGCGCGGAGAATCCCGCGCCATGCCGATCGCCCCCGCTGAGCTTCAGACCCGCGCCGCCGAGCTGCGCGAGCAACTGCACCACCACGCCCACCAGTACTACGTGCTGGATGCGCCCGAGATCCCCGACGCCGAGTACGACCGCCTGTTCCAGGCCTTGCAGGCCATCGAGCGCGAGCACCCCGAGCTGCGCACGCCCGACAGCCCGACCCAGCGCGTGGGCGCCGCACCGCTGCCCGAGCTGCAGCCGGTGCGCCATGCCGTGCCGATGCTGTCGATCGAAACCGAGACCGACACCACGGCCACCGGGGCCGAGGCCTTTGATGCCCGCGTGCGCCGTGAGCTGGGGCTTGACCTGGCCGACCCGGCGGTGGAGTACGCCGCCGAGCTGAAGTTCGACGGCCTGGCCATCAATCTGCGCTACGAGCGGGGCCTGCTGGTGCAGGCGGCCACGCGCGGCGATGGCGAGACCGGCGAAGACGTGACGCAGAACATCCGCACCATCGGCCAGATACCCCTGCGCCTGAAAGGCTGCGCGGCGCCGGTGCTGGAAGTGCGCGGCGAGGTCTATATGCGGCGCGACGACTTCGAACGCCTGAACGAACGCCAGCGCGAGCGCGGCGAGAAGACCTACGTGAACCCGCGCAACACCGCCGCCGGTGCGGTGCGCCAGCTCGACCCGGGCGTGACCGCGCAACGCCCGCTGTCCTTCTATGCCTACGGCCTGGGCGAAGTGCAGGGCTGGGACCTGCCGACCACCCATGCCGGCCTGCTGGATGCGCTGCAGGCCTTGGGGCTGCCGGTCTGCGCCGAGCGGGTGGTGGCGCAAGGTGCGTCCGGCCTGGTGGCCTTCCACCAGCGTGTGGCCGCGCTGCGCGACGGCCTGCCCTTCGACATCGACGGCGTGGTCTACAAGGTCAACAGCCGCGCGCTGCAGCAGCAGTTGGGATTCAAGACGCGCGAGCCGCGCTGGGCGGTGGCGCACAAATACCCGGCCCAGGAGCAGGCCACTCGGCTCAATGGCATCGACGTGCAGGTCGGCCGAACCGGCAAGCTCACGCCGGTGGCGCGGCTGGAGCCGGTGTTCGTGGGCGGCACCACGGTGACGAACGCGACCCTGCACAACCTGTTCGAGCTGCGCCGCAAAGGCGTGCGCGTGGGCGATCAGGTCATCGTGCGGCGTGCCGGCGATGTCATTCCCGAGATCGTTGGCCGCATGCCGGGAGCCCGCGCCCAGTACGTGCCCAACTTCGCCATGCCCAAGGCCTGCCCGGCCTGCGGCAGCGCGGTGGAGCGCGACCGGGGCTCGATCGAACACCGCTGCACCGGCGGCCTGGTCTGCCCGGCGCAGCGCAAGCAGGCCTTGCTGCACTTCGCCGGCCGCCGGGCGATGGATGTGGAAGGCCTGGGCGACAAGATCGTCGACCAGCTGGTGGACGCCGGCCTGGTGCGCACGCTGCCGGAGCTCTACAAGCTCGGCTTCGTGCAACTGGCCGCGCTGGAGCGCATGGGCGAGAAGAGCGCGGCCAAGCTCATCGAGCGCCTGGAGGCAAGCAAGCAGACCACGCTGGCGCGCTTCCTGTTCAGCCTGGGCATCCGCCATGTCGGCGAGTCCACCGCCAAGGAGCTGGCGCGGCATTTCGGCAAGCTTGATGCCCTGATGGACGCCGACGAGGCCGCCCTGTTGCAGGTGGCCGATGTCGGCCCCGTGGTGGCGCACAGCATCCACAGCTTCTTTGCCCAGGCCCTGAACCGCGAGGCCGTGAACCAGCTGCGCGCCTGTGGTGTGCACTGGCCGGAAGGCGAGGGCGCAGCCAGCAGCCCGCAGCCGCTGGCAGGCAAGACTTTCGTGCTGACCGGCACCCTGCCGACGCTGAGCCGCGACGAGGCCCAGGCGCTGATCGAGGCGGCGGGCGGCAAGGTCAGCGGCTCGGTGTCGAAGAAGACCCATTACGTGGTGGCTGGCGAGGCCGCTGGCAGCAAGCTGGCCAAGGCCCAGGAGCTGGGTGTGGCCGTGCTGGACGAGGCCGGTCTCCAAGCCCTGTTGAACAACCCAAGTGAGGAGAAGCGCAATGAGTGACAAGCCCGAATCGGTGCAGTTGCAGCAACTGCAGGACTACCGCTTCCAGATCCGCTTTGCCGACGGCCTGCCGGCCTTGCAGGCGGACGAGCCGGCACCGCTCGGCGCGGGCGAAGGGCCTTCGCCGGTGCAGCTCCTGGCTTCGGCGGTGGGCAATTGCCTCAGCGCCTCGCTGCTGTTCGCGCTGCGCAAGTACAAGCAGGCGCCCGAGCCGATTGGCTGCAGCGTCAGTGCCGAGGTCGGCCGCAATGCCGAAGGGCGGCTGCGCGTGCTGGCCATGCAGGCCACGCTGCGCCTGGGCGTGCCGGCCGCTCAGCTGCAGCATCTGGACCGCGTGCTCGCCAGCTTCGAGGCCTATTGCACGGTGACGCAGTCGGTCACCGCGGCCATTCCGGTGGAGGTGGCGGTGCTGGATGCGGACGGCGTCAAGCTGAAGTAGGGCGCGGCCACAGATTCAGCGCCAGCGCGGTGCCACCCAGCACCAGCAGGCCGCCACCCAGCATGCCCAGAGTCAGCGCCTCGGCCAGGAAGAGCGCGCCCCAAAGCACGGCAAACACCGGGATCAGGAAGGTGACGGTGACGGCCTGGGTGGGGCCCACGCGTGCCATCAGGCGGAAGTAGAGGATGTAAGCCACGCCCGTGCACAGCAGGGCCAGGGCGGCCAGATGCAGCCAGGCGCCGCCGCTGGGCCACTGCGCCGGCCAGGCGCACAAGCCGAAGGGCAGCAGCCAGACCGCCGCGCCCAACTGGCTGCCCGCGGCCACTGCCAGCGGCGGCATGCCCGGCAGCCAGCGCTTGGTGGCGATGGCTCCGATGGCGTAGTTCAGGGTGGCCAGCAGGCAGGCCAGCACGGCCCACAGGTTGGCGTCCAGGTTCAGACCGGTGCGCTCGGCTGCCAGCCAGACGACGCCGGCAAAGCCCAGCAGCAACCCCACGCTGCGCCACGCTCCCGGCGGCTGCGCCAGCCAGGCCCAGGCCACCAAGGCGCCCCACATCGGCGTGGTGGCGTTGAGGATGCTGGACAGCCCGGCCGGCAGGTGCAGGGCGGCAAAGGCGTAGAGCGCAAAGGGCAGGGCGGAGTTCAGGAGGCCCACCGCCAGCAAGACCCGCAGACGGCCGCGCCAGCTGCCCAGACCCTGACGCCAGGCCAGGAGGGGCAGCAGGAACAGGGCCGCGCCCGCCACACGCACGAAGGCCAGGCTGAGCGCTCCGAACTCCGGCCCGGCCAGGCGCATGAACAGGAAGGACGCGCCCCAGATGGCGGCGAGCAGCAGCAGCTCGGCCAGGTCGTTGACGCGCATGCTCAAGCCAGTTCCAGCGACTGCTGGCCGGGCAGCGTGCGGTGTCGACGGTAGTCCACGCCCTCGGCATCCAGCAGCGCGCACTTCATTGCCAGCCCGCCGGCATAACCGGTGAGCGAACCATCGGCCCCCAGCACGCGGTGGCAGGGCACCAGCACGCCAATCGGGTTGCGGCCCACCGCGGCGCCCACGGCGCGGCTTTTGTTCGGGTCGCCGAGCTGCCGCGCCAGCGCGCCGTAGCTGCTGTGGCCGCCGCGCGGGATCCGCAGCAGCAGCGCCCAGACCTGGCGCTGGAACTCGGTGCCTTGCGGGTCCAGCGGCGGCAGGGCAGGGTCGCTGCGCAGCGTGGGCCAGTCCTCCAGCAGCTGCAGAGCTTGCTGGAACCAGGGGTGCTCGGGTTCATCGGGCAGGTTCAGCCAGCCGGGGTGGTGGGCTTGCGTGTCCAGCCACAGGCCGGCCAGGCCTTGAGCGGTGCGGCGCATCAGCGTCGGGCCCCAGCGGGTGGGCAGATGGCATTGGGCAACGAAGACAGAGTTCATGGCGCGGCATTCCAGAGTTGCAGCACGGCGTAGCTGCGGTAGGGAGCACAGGCGTCGGGCTGCAGCTCGGGCAGGCGTTCAAGCTGCTGGCGCAGGATCACGTCGCCGGGCAGGAAGCGGTCCGATTGCGGCCAGCCGCGCATCAGCAGGTAAGCGGCTGTCCAGGGGCCGATGCCGGGCAGCTCGGTCAGCTCGCGCTCGGCCTGGCCCGGTTCACCCAGGCGCTTGGCGAAGCGCAGCTGCGGCCAAGCGCGGGCCAGGGCTTGCAGGGCCTGCGCGCGCTTGATCGGCATGCCCAGCGCCGCGATGGCTTCGGCCGGCACATGGGCCAGCTCTTCGGGGCGCGGGAAACGGTGGCCGGGCCCGCCTTCCAGGCGTTCCTCCGCCGGCAAGGCGCTGCCAAAGCGCTCCACCAGGCGCGTGGCCAGGGTGCGGGCGGCGGCCACGGTGATCTGCTGGCCCAGGATCGCGCGCAGGCCCAGTTCAAACCGATCCGGGCAACCGGCCAGGCGCAACCCGGGCAGCACCGGCACGCCCGCCAGCTGCAGATGGGCGTCGATGATGGCCGGGTTGGCGTCCAGATCCAGCCAGCTGCGCACCCCCGCCAGCACGGCCCCGGGCTGCTGCCACAACAGCGAGCTCAGCTCCAGTTCGACGCTGCGCTCGCCCAGGCGCGCGCGCAATTGGCCCCAGCGGCCATCGGGCAGCGGCCAGCAGCGTGTGATGGTGCGCGCCGCCTCATCAACCTGCTCCACCGCCGGCACCGCCCGTCGCGCCAGGAAGCGCAGCAGGTGGTCCACCGCGAACGGCGGACGCAGGCCGAGCTGCAGGCGTGCGCCCGGCGCATTGGCCCCCGGCTTGGCCTGGCGGCGCAGATCGCCCGGCACCAGGCGGTAATGCTGGGCCCAGGCGGCGTGGAATGCGCGCGCACTTCCAAAGCCGGCGCGCAGCGCCACATCGGCAATGGGCAGGTCGGTGTCGGTCAGCAAGGCCTTGGCGAGCAGCAGGCGCTGCGTCTGCTGGTACTGCAGCGGACTCACGCCCCAATGCTGCTGAAAGATGCGGCGCAAGTGCCGGTCGGTGACACCCAATTCCTCGGCCAGCTCGGCCAGGCCTTGCAGCCAGCCGCCATCCAGGCGTTCGCGCGCGGCCTGGGCCAGCTGTTCGCTGGCCACAAGCGCCGAGAACGCGCGCGGCGCCAGCTCGGGCCGGCATTTGCGGCAGGGCCGGTAGCCCGCCGCCTCGGCCGCGGCGGCCAGCTCATAGAAGCTGCAATTGGCCGCCTTGGGTGTGCGCACACGGCAAACCGGGCGGCAGTACACGCCGGTGCTGGACACCCCGACGAACCACTGCCCGTCAAAGCGCGGGTCGCGGGCGGTGAGGGCGGCATAGCAGGCGGCGGGATCGAGCAACATGGCGACATTGTTGGCCGCGAGCTGCTCACCCACGTGCTGTTTTCGGACCTGTTCCCAGCAACCGGGCCAGCAGGGGGTGCTGGATCTTGCGCTCGGCGGCCAAGGCCACGAACTGCTCCTGCACCCCGTCGATCTCGGCAATCGCTTCGACGCCATAGCGTGTCTGCAGATCGCCCGCCAGGCTGCTGACCGCGGCGAACACGCCCAGCCCGGCGGCGCCAAAGGTCTTGAGCAGCGCACTGTCCTGGAACTCGCCGGCAATGCGCGGACGCAGGCCATGGCGTTCGAACCAGCGCTCCAGCCCCAGGCGGATGGCGGCATGGCCCGTGGGCAGCAGCACGGGCAGGTCCGCCAGGCGGGCGGGGTAGTGCGTGCGTGCCGCGGCGGCCAGGGCCGGGGTGCCGAACCAGCTCAGCGAGGCGGTTTCCACCGCGTGGGCATAAAAGCGCAGATTGCGCTGCGGCGCGGGCTCGCGGTCCGTCAGCACCAGGTCCAGCTTGTGCAGGGCCAGGTCGGCCAGCAGCTCATCGGGCCGGCCCTCCACGCAGCGCAGATGCAGATGGGCTTCACCGAGCACCGGGCCCAGAAAATGCCGTACCCAAAGCTTGGGCAGGCCATCGGCCAGCCCCACGGCCAGGCGCAGGGCCGGCCCCTCCTGCGCGGCCAGCACGCGCTGGGGCAACTGCGCGCCGAGTTGGAAGATCTCATCGGCCACGCGCAGGGCTTCCTGCCCTGCGGGCGTCAAGGCCAGGCCGCGGCCTTGCGGGCGCAGCAGGCTGGTGCCCAGCGCACGCTCCAGCTCCCGCACCTGGGCCGAGACGGTCTGGATCGCCACCCCCAGGCGTTCGGCTGCGCGGGCCATGCCGCCCTCTTTGGCCACCACCCAGAAGTAGTGCAGATGGTGGTAGTTCATCAGTTTCTTCCTAAGTAAATATCAACCACATTCTGCTTTTACGGAATTGGCCCCAGGGCGACCATGGCGGCGCCTCTGCAGTCAGGGGAAAAGGAGTGGCGATGGACGTTCGATGGGTGGCGCAGGGGCCTGACCTGCGCCCATGGGCACCGCTGGCGGTGCAGCGGGTGCGGCGCAGCCTGGGCCGATTGACCTGGTGGGTGGCCGCGGTGCAGATCCGCTTGCGCGACCTGAACGGGCCGCGCGGGGGCTGCGACAAGGAGTGCCAGCTGCTACTGCGCAGCCGCCAGGGTCAGCACTTGGTGCTGACCGAGCGGGGCAGCGACTGGCCGCAACTGCTTGCCCGCCTGGCCGAGGCGCTCCGCGCGCGCCTGGCCCATCTGCACCAGCGCCAACGTGCGCGCCCGCGGGCGCAGCTTGCGCCCCCGACCGCCATCCCTGAAACCTGGAGAAGCTGATGCGCAACTACCCCAAAAACAGCCCACAGGCCGCCGCGCGCCTGGTGGCCCTGACCCTGATCAGTGACGGTGTGGCCAGTCCGCGCGAGTTCGAGGCTTTGGCCCAGAACGCGGCCGCCCACCGCCTGGGCCTGAGCGATACCGAACTGCTGGAGGTGCTGCGCACCCTGTGCGAGGACCTGATGCAGCCCCATGCAGGCAATTGGAACGGGCGGCTGGGTGAAGACCTGTTGCTGAGCCTGCTGGACGAGGTGCAGGACCCACAGCTTCAACAGCAGGTGCTGGCCCTGTGCGTGAACGTGGCTGAGGCCGATGCCCATCTGGCCGACAGTGAGGGCCGCCTGCTGGCCTTGGCGGCCCAACGCTGGGGCGTGTGCCCGGCCATCCTGCTGCCGGGTGCGCCGCTGGCGCGACCACGCGCCCCGCGGGCTACATCGCCTTGAAGCGCGCCACGTAGGCCCGGCTCACGGGCAGCTCGCGTGCGTGACCGTGGAAGCGCACGAACAGGCGCGAGTTGTCGTCGCGCCGCGTGCCCGCCAGGTGCTGCAGATTGACGATGGTGGAGCGATGGACCTGCCAGAAGCACTCCGGGTCCAGTTGCTCCACCAGCTCACTGATCGGCGTGCGAATGAGGTGCTCGCCCTGCGGCGTCTGCACCACCGTGTACTTGTCGTCGGCATGGAAGTACAGGATGTCGCCGACCGGAATCTGGTGCGTGAGCTCGCCATTGGAGGCACGGATGAAGCGCAGCGGGTTCGTGACCTTGGGTGCAAGCGCCTGGACAGCGGCGCCCAGTTGGGCATCGGCCTCGGCGCTGCCCAGTGAGGTGCGCAGCCGGGCTACCGAGCGCTGCAGGCGCTCCAGTTGCAAAGGCTTGAGCAGGTAGTCAAGTGCGGCGGCCTCGAAGGCTTGCACCGCGTACTCGTCATAAGCGGTGACGAAGACCACACGGGTCGGCCCCTCGATGCCCTGTGCCACCTCCAGGCCGGTGAGCCCGGGCATCTGGATGTCCAGAAAGGCGAGATCGGGGTTCAGTTCGGCAATCAGCTGGGCCGCTTCCAGCCCATGGCGGGCGGTGGCGACGATCTGCAGCTCCGGCCAGGCCTGCTGCAACAGAGCCTGCAGATGGCGGGCCAGATGGGGTTCGTCGTCGGCAATGAGGGCGCGCAGGCTCATGGTGTGGGCAGGGGGATCTCAAGCGTGGCCAAGGTGCCACGGGGCGGCGCGGATTGGAGCACCAGCCGGGCGCGCTCGCCATAACGGCTGGCCAGGCGTTCGCGGATGTTCTGCGTGGCCACGCCATTGCCCTTGCGCTTCTTCGGGGCGTCCAGACCCACGCCGTTGTCGCGCACGCTCAGCACCAACATGGGGCCGCGGCGCTCAGCCCGGATGTCGATCTGACCGGCATCGATGCAGCACTCCAGGCCGTGGTGAATGGCGTTCTCGACCAGGGGTTGCAGCAGCAGCGGCGGCACGGGCACGGCGCGAAGCTCGGGATCCGCTTCGATGCGGAAGGACATGCGCTCGCCCATGCGCAGCTGCATCAGGCGCAGGTAATGACTCACCAGCTCCAGCTCGCGCTCCAGCGGCACCGTCTCCGAACGCATGCTCGTCAGGCTGACGCGGAGGTGGTCGGTGAACGCATCGAGCAGCTGGCCGGCGGTCGGCGGGTCGAAGTCGATCAGGCTGCGCACATTGGCCAGGGTGTTGAAGAGGAAGTGCGGCTCGATCTGCGCCTGCAGCAGGCGCAGTTCGGCCTCCTTGGCCTGCCGGCGCAACTGCTCTTCGTGCCATTGCTGCCAGGCCCACAGGCCCCAGAGCACGCTGGCGAAGAGGGACACCAGCGCAAAGGACCACCAGCCACGGTGCGGCGCCCACAGGGCCCGCTCCATGCCCGGAATCTGCCCCAGCAAGAGATAACTCAGCCCCAGCCCCGTGCCCACGCAAACCATGGACACCGAGCCGTAGAACAGGGACACCAACAGACCGGGTTCGCCATTGACCCAATCCAGAAACGACTGCGGTGCACGCTGCTCGATCAGCGTGAAGACGACATGGAACACGGCACCGATGAGGAAGGTGCTGGCGAGGAAGGGCGGGGCCTGGGCCACCAGCCAGTCCAAGTCGTCCCAGCGGCGGCCGAACACCGCGATCAGCGCCAGCAGTCCGACCCCCCAACCCAGCGACACCAGACCGGTCATCAGCCACATCGCCCAGGCGGGCGCGGCGCGGTGTTTGCGGAGCTTGAAGAAGTCCTGGCGTGCCAGCTGCAGCGCGGAGAAGAGAGCGTTCATGGCGCGGCAGTCTAGGCAGGCCCCCTGGCCGAAAGGCGAGGGCGCCGACGAATCGACAGCAGCTGCGCTGAAGCGCGAGAGCGGGGCGGCTTGCGGCATCATGGCCCGTCACCGCAGGAGACCCGCATGGCCGCCATCGACAACTTCACCCCCTCCGCCGCCAAAGTGATCCAGCTCTTTGCACAGCTGTTCCGCTCGGCGCCCACGGCCGATCTGGTCGCCTGGGGCAGCTATGAGCTTGGCCTGCCGGGCGCCACGCCGGCGAGCCTGGCGAACTTCCTCTTCAACTACCCCGTGCCGCAATCGCCGTTCACGGGGTACGCCAATATCGCCAGCAACAGCAGCTTTGCCACCCTGCTGGTGGAAACGCTGAGCTTCGGCACCGGTGCCACGGCAGGCGTCAGGGCCAGTTGGGTGGCGGCCATCCAGCCCCTGATGCCCAGCTACGCCTCGCGCGGCGACTTTGCGCTCGACATCGTGCGCATGGTCAACGAGTACGCCGGCACGGATGCCGATCTGCTCGCCGTCAAGGCGGCACTGGCCAGCCGGGTGGATAAGGCCGCCAGCTTCGCGTTGTCGCCGGCCGGCGCGGTGTACGACGGCAAGGGCTTCGCGCAACTGCTGGCGCCGTTGCAGCCGGCGCCCGAGCCCACCTACGCGCTGACGGCCAGCAGCGCCCAGGTCAACGAGGGCAATGGCATCAGCTTTGAATTGCAGACCACGGGCCTGGCCGCCGGCAGCAGCCTGCCCTATGCGATCAGTGGCGTCAGCACCGCCGACGTGGCCGGCGGCGTGCTGGCCGGCTCTCTGACGCTGGACGCCAATGGCCGCGCCCTGCTGACGCTGGCGCTGGTGGCCGATGCCAGCACCGAGGGACCGGAGACCCTGGTGCTGACGGTGGGCAACAACCTGGTCAGCAAGAGCGTGACGGTCAACGACACCAGCCTCACCCCGCCGCCGGCGCCCACCTATGCGCTGTCTGCCAGCCTGAGCAGCGTGAACGAGGGCGGCGCCGTCGACATCACGCTGAACACCACCCAGCTCAGTGCCGGCAGCACCGTGGCCTACACCCTGCAAGGCATCAGCAGCGCGGACATCGGCGGTGCCCCGCTCTCGGGCTTCTTCACGCTGGACGCACAGGGCCGCGGCATGGTGCAGATCCCGCTCACCGCTGACGCCCTGACCGAAGGTGCCGAGACCCTGCGCCTGGTGCTTAGCGGTGGGGTGGGGCAGATCGAGGTCGTCGTCAACGACACCAGCCTGACGCCACCACCCGTCGGCACGCCAGACCTGGTGCTGATTGCCGACAACATGAACAACAGCAATGCCCACCCACCGGCTTCAGCCGCCGAGGGGGAGATTCCGCTCAACACCTACCTGACCTACGACCTGCTGAACCAGGCCGGCACGGACGATGTGCGCATGAGCGTGGCGGCGCTGAAGGCCAGCGGTGCCGTGGCCGGTGCGCCCTTGGTGCTCACGAACCAGAGCGCGGACCGCGGCAACCTGCCGCAGCTGAGCAACCAGAGCCTCTACACCTTCGACCTGGGTGCGCAGACCGATCGCGTGGACTACAGCGCCGAGACGGGCAAGATCGTCCTGCTGGTGACCACCGAAGCCGCAGCCGGCACCCAGTACGTGCTTGTCAACGACAACGGCGTCGACGACGCCTTCGGCGGCGCCACCGACCGCCTGGACACGCTGAAGAACGTCGAAGAGGTCGTCGCCGCAGCCGGCGCCGGCGTCATCGACCTCACCAACTCCGGCCAGGATTGGCTGGTCCAGTTCAGCCGCAACTTCAACAGCGCCACCGATGTGGACGCCGGACAGGACCGCGCAACGCACCGCGTCGAGCTCATGGACCTCAACAGCGGCCAGGCCTATGCCCGCACCCTGTTCGAGTACCGAGATGGCGGTCTGAGCGGCAGCATCAACCAGGCCAGCGCCCTTTGGAGCGTGGTGCAGGGCAGCGACCGCAATGAAACCCTGGTGCTGAGTTCAGCCCAGTCGCCTGAGGCACGCAGCAGCATCCTGCGCGGCGGCACCAACACCGTGAAATTCAATGAGCTGACGCGCAGCATCGTGGTGGATGTGGCCATCACCGCCTGGGTGCCGAGCAGCAGTCTTGCGGATGACACCAACAGCAGCGGCCGGACGGTGGCGACGGTCACGCCGACCACGGGCGACGGCGTGACCCCGCTGAGCGGAAACACCCATGTGGTGAGCTCGCACACGCCCGACAACCGCGTGGCCGCCGGCCAGCTGAAACTGGTGGGCTCGCAGGACGCCGAGGACGCCATCAGCTTCAACAGCTCGCCCGCTCCCAAGGTCTTCACCCTAGGCCAGAGCCTGTCCGGGCAGGATGGCGCGAGCGTGCGCCTGGCCAGCGGGCCCGATACCAGCGCCTTGGAGCTCAGTGGCTTCGAGTTCCTGCGCGACAACGGTGCCAGCGACGACGTCTATGTCATTGAAAACATCTTCCGTGCGACCCAGGGCAGCCCGCGGCTGACGGATGGCGCCGGCAATGACCATGACACCGTGCGGCTGGCCAATGAGGCCCTGGGCTCGGCCGCCGTGGGCGGGGCGATCGGTGCGCTCAATCTGGCCACGCTGAACGGTGCGTCGCCCGGCTTCGGCGTCGACTTCGATGCGCTCGATCTCAGCGCCCTCAGTGCCAGCGGCCTGCAGGCCGTGGGGACGGTCGGCAGTGACGACGAGCTGGTGCTCGGCCGCCTGGCCAGCGTCACTGCCGTGACCCTGTTCGAGGCTGTGGTGCTGACACGCAGCTCCATCGACAAGGGCACGACACTGGTGTTCGACCTCGATGCCGCTGCCGTCAAGGCGGGCAGCACCACGCTGTTCAGTTATGCCGGCTCGGTCCTGAGCCTGGGCGGCTTGGTGTTCGGCAGCGCCGGGCAAGCCAGCACGGTGGCGCCGATGGATACGGGCATGAGCATCACCGTGGTGGACAGCACGGTGGGGCCGGGCGCCACGGTGTGGGGTGGTTCAGCGGCCGACCTGATCGTCGGTGGCAGCGGCGACGACGTGCTGCGCGGAGGCGGCGGCAACGACACCCTGGACGGCGGCCTGCCTGGCGGAACCGGCAGCTTTGCCGAGACCTGGGCGTTCACCCTCAGCGGAACGCCAGACGCTGTGGCGGCGGCAGGCAAGCGCATCACCATCGCCATGACGATCGACGGCACCGCGTTGACGTTGACCGAAGCGGCGGTGGCCGATACGAGCTATGGCGATGGCAATGGCGCCGTGGTTGACGGTGCCAGCACCGACACCATCGGGACCGCGATGGCGGCGTTGATCAATGCCAATCTGGCCGCCATCAATGCCGGCCCCGGCAACGGCACCCTCACCGGCGCCAGTTACGACAGCGCCAGCGACACCGTGCTGCTCAGCTTCCTGGCGGGCTTCAATACCAATGATGCCGTGACCTTCGTGCTCAACAGCGGTGCCGACCCGGACGGCGGCAATTTCGCGCTGTCCGCCGGCGTGAATGTCAATGGCGGCAACGGCGGTGTGGACCGCTTCGTGTTCGAAGCCTCGGCCGCGGCGAACGGGCGCGACACCCTGCTGAATTTCACCGTCGGTTCTGACAAGCTGGACTTCAGTGCCTTTGCCGGCGCCGCAATCGCCGCCGCCAGTCCGGCACTCAACGGTGCCACCGGCGGCACGCTGGCGGGCGTGGCCAGCACGGCCGAGTTCATCTTCAACAAGGCCCAGGCCCTGCTGTCCGGCGCCGATTTCGCTACCAGCGCGGCAGCCGGCAAGTTCGTGCTGGCCGATGGGGCACGCTGCGTGGTCTTTGTGACAGCCGACCCCACCGGAGCGCGAGGCGACGCTGCCAACACGGCGGTCCACATCTACTTCGTCGAGAACGGTGCGGCCGCTGGCTTGGATGATCTCAGCGTGGTGCTGGTGGGCACGCTCACCGGTCCGGTCGAACCGTCGCTCGGCGATCTGTTCACGGCATCGACCTGAGTACCTGCAGGTAACCGGCACTTCCTACAATCCCGCCCCTTTTGACCCCCAGGCACGCTCATGCAAGTCGACGCATCCATCTTCAAGGCCTATGACATCCGCGGCATCGTCGGCAAGAACCTCGACGAGAAAGTGGCCGAGCACATTGGCCGCGCCTTCGGTACCGAGGCGCGCGCCAAGGGGGAAAAGGCCGTGGTGGTGGGGCGTGATGGCCGGGTCTCCGGCCCCAAGCTGGCCGCGGCGCTGATGCGCGGCCTGCGCGCCGCTGGCGTGGACGTGGTGGACATCGGCATGGTCACGACGCCGATGACCTATTACGTGGCCGCCACCCGCGGCAACCATGGCTGCAACAGCTGCATCCAGATCACCGGCAGCCACAACCCCAAGGACTACAACGGCTTCAAGATGGTGCTGGCCGGCCATGCTGTCTATGGCGAGGAAATCCAAGCCCTGCGCCGCCGCATCGAAGCCGAGGACTACAGCAAGGGCAAGGGCCGCGCCGGCCAGATGGACATCCAGGCCGAGTACCTGCAGCGCATCGTCAGCGACTGCAAGCTCGCGCGCCCGATGAAGGTGGTGGTGGACAGCGGCAATGGCATCCCTGGCGCGTCGGCGCCGGCCATCCTGCGCGCGCTGGGCTGCGAGGTCATCGACATCTATTCGAAAGTGGACGGTGACTTCCCGAATCACCACCCGGACCCGAGCAAGCTGGAGAACCTGGAAGACCTGAAGAAGATCGTCCACGCCTGCGATGCCGAGCTCGGCCTGGCCTTCGATGGTGACGGCGACCGCCTCGGCATCGTCACCAAGGACGGCAAGGTCATCATGCCGGACCGCCAGTACATGCTGCTGGTCAAGGACGTGCTCAGCCGCGTGCCCGGCGCCGAGATCATCTACGACGTCAAGTGCACGCAGCGTTTGGCCCCCTGGATCAGGAAGCACGGCGGCCGCCCGCTAATGTGGAAGACCGGCCATTCGCTGGCCAAGGCCAAGCTGAAGGAGACCGGCGCGCCGATCGCCGGTGAGCTGAGCGGCCACATCTTCTTTGCCGAGCGCTGGTACGGGTTTGACGATGGCATGTACACCGCCGCGCGCATGCTCGAGATCCTGAGCCGCGAGAAGGACCCCAGCAAGCTGCTGAACAGCCTGCCGGATTCGGTCAACACGCCCGAGCTCAATGTGCCTTGCGCCGAGGGCGAGCACCACGCCATCACCGCCCGGCTGCTCGAGCTGGCGAAATTCCCGAACGCCAAGGAAGTCATCACCATCGACGGCCTGCGCGTCGAATACAAGGACGGCTTCGGTCTGATCCGCGCGTCCAACACCACGCCGGTGCTGGTGCTGCGCTTCGAGGGCCACACGCAGGAAGCGCTGGATCGCATCCAGGCCGAGGTCATGGGCGAGTTGCTCAAGGTCAAGCCGGACGCGACCTTCCAGGCCGGACACTGAGCCGATGCACGAGCGCGCCGCGCGCTGGCTTTGGGGCGGCGCGATGCGCCTGGCCGCGACGCTGCTGCTGGCGCGCTGGTGGTGGCGCGGCCGGGTGGAACCGGGCTACCGCGCGGCAATGGCCGAGCGCTTGGGCTTTTACCGGGGCGCGGCGGGGCAGGGAGGCTGGGTCTGGCTGCACGCGGTGTCCCTGGGCGAGACCCGTGCCGCACAGCCGCTCATTGAAGCGCTGCGTCGGCGCGAGCCCCACCTTCGCCTGTTGCTGACCCACACCACCGCCACCGGGCGCGAAGCGGGCAGGGCGCTGCTCCGGGAGGGCGACGCCCAGTGCTGGCTGCCCCTGGATACGCCGGGCGCGGTGCGGCGCTTCTACGCCCACTGGCGCCCGCGCCTTGGCCTGCTGATGGAGACCGAGGTGTGGCCCACCCTGCTGGCAGACCCGCAGGCGCCGCCGATCCACCTCGTCAACGCCCGGCTGAGCGCCAAGAGCCTGCGGCAGGGGCAGCGCTTCCCGAACCTGCTGGGCGCGGCCGCGCGGCGGCTGCGCAGCGCCCTCGCGCAGACTCAGTCGGACGCCGAGCGCTTGCGGCAGATGGGGGTTGCCGATGTCGAGGTGGTGGGCAATCTGAAGTTCGACATGCAGCCCGACCTGGCGTTGCTGGAACGGGGTCAAGCCTGGCGCCCCGGCGGCACGCCGATTGTGCTGGCGGCCGTCACCCGCGAGGGTGAGGAGGCGGAACTGCTGCGCGCCTGGCGCGCGCTGGCGGAGCCGCGTCCGCGCCTGCTGGTGGTGCCGCGGCATCCGCAGCGCTTCGAGGAGGTGGCGGCGCTGCTCGGGCACCCTGCACGCCGTTCGCAATGGGGCAGCGCGGGGCCTGACGCCGCCGCCCTAGCCCAGGCCGTTTGGTTGGGCGATTCGATGCGCGAAATGCCGCTCTACTACGGTCTGGCTGATGTGGCACTGCTGGGTGGCAGCTTCGGACCCTTCGGCGGCCAGAACCTGATCGAGGCGGCGGCCTGCGGTTGCCCCTTGGTTCTCGGCCCCAGTACCTTCAATTTCGCGCAGGCGGCTGAACTGGCCTTGCAGGCCGGAGCCGCGCGCCAGGTGGGCGATGCCCGGGCCGCACTGGCCCTGGCGCAGCAGCTGCTGAACGACAAAGCGGCCTTGCAACAGATGCACAAGGCCGCCTTGGCGTTCGCGGCTGCCCATCGCGGGGCAGCTGAACGGATGGCCGAGCGCGTGCTCGGCTGAGCCGCTTATTCCTCGTTGCGGTACACGAGTTTGACCTCGTGGGTCTCCTTCTGACCCGTGCCTTCGAACTTCCAGCCCTTCAAGGCTTCGATCGAAGCACGGTCGAACACACGCTTGGGTTCGGCTTCGACGATTTCAACTTCCAACACCGAGCCGTCCGGCCCGATGGTCAGCTTGGCACGCACCGAGCCCGCGTTGATGGACTTGCGCGCAGCCTCGGCGGGGAACTCCGGCGGCACCTTTTTGATGACCTTCGGCGCGGCCATCGCCAAGCCGGCTGACATCAGGACGGCCAGGGCGGTGCTGCGGACGAACCAGTTCATGCGCTTCTCCTTGATAGTTCGAGTTCTTCAGTTGTGGGTGCGGAAGTAGGCCACGGCCTCCAGCAGTCGGGCTGAACTGTCGGTCAGTGCCTCGGTGCTGCGGTTGAGTTCGCTGACCAGGCCGGCATTCTGCTGGGTGCTGCGGTCGAGTTCGTTCATGGCCTGATTCACCACGCTCACGCCCCCCGCCTGTTCCTGTGCGGAGAGCGAAATTTCCTCGATGAGTTGCCCCATGTTGTTGACCTCGTCCACCACCTCGCGGATGGTGGCGCCCGCGTTGTTCACCAGCGTTGTGCCGTTCTCCACCTTGACGGTGGATTCGCTGATCAGCACCTTGATTTCCTTGGCGGCATCGGCCGCCCGCGATGCCAGGGCGCGCACTTCCGAAGCGACCACTGCAAACCCACGGCCGTGCTCCCCGGCCCGCGCGGCTTCCACTGCCGCGTTCAGGGCCAGGATGTTGGTCTGGAAGGCGATGCCGTCGATTACGCCGATGATGTCGCCGATGCGGCGCGAGCTCGCGCTGATTTCCTGCATCGTGGCCACCACCTGACCCACCACCTGCCCACCTGCCGAGGCCGAGCCGCGTGCCTGGGTGGCAATCGTGGCGGCCTTGCGCGTCAGCTCGCTGGCGCCACTGAGATTGGCTGCGATCTCTTCCACCGAGGCCGCCGTGGTCTGCAGATTGCCGGCCGAGCGCGAGGTGCGTTCGGAAAGGTCGTGGTTGCTCGTCGCGATGGCGCTGGCGTTGCTGGAGACCTCATTGGCTGCGGCGTTGACGCTGGCCAGCACGCCCGACAGAGCCGACTGCATTTCCTGCATCGAATGCAGCATCTGGGCCAGTTCGTCACGGCCCTCGGTGCGGATCTCGTAGGTCAGGTCCCCGCTGCGGATGGCTTCGGCTGCCTGCTGGGCCACGCGCACCGGACGGACGATGGTGCCAACGATGGCCCAGCCGCCGCCTGCGCCGATCAGCACGGCCACGAGCAGCAGACCCATGGTCACCCACTTGGCATTCGTGGCCACATTGGCGCCTTCTTCAGCGAGGTCGTGGGCCGACTTGAACTGCAGGTCCACCATGCCCTTCAGGCTCTCCTGGTAGGCCGTCTGCGCCGGGCGAATGTCGGAAATCAGGCTTTCACGCGCTTCGTCGGGGCTGCCGTCCTTCTGGATGCCGCGGAACTTCGTGATGGCTGCCACCAGCTTGTCCTTGCGCTCCTTCATCTGCCCAAGCAGCGCGCGCTCCTCATCGCTGTCGGCGGCGGCTTCCAGGGCCGTGAGCTGCTTGTTGCTCTCTTCCAGCGCGGCGTCGATGGCCGCCTTCTGGCGCTTGATCTGATTGGCCGCATCCAGCAGCAGCAAATCGCGGCTGGCACGCGCCAACACGCTGACCTGTGCCTCAAGACTTTGCACCGCGGCAATCTTCACCAGGCTGCTGTTGGCCGTGCGATCCAAGCTCTTCGACAGCCGACTGGCGCTGTTCGCGCCATAACCCCCGATGACGATCAGCAAAAGGATCAGCAAGCCAAAGCTCAAGGCAAGGCGCCAGCTGATGCGCATCTGGTTCAGAAAACTCATGGACCGGGTCCCTCAAACTAGGGGCTGGCTTGAAAAGACCCGAATGCTACCGGTCGCCGCTGGGCCGAATGCCCCTGAAACACCCGAGGAAAACCGGGGGCAGTGATGGAATTCGCGGCCAGGCTTCGTCTGGGCGCAAGGCCCGGTTTTCAGGGTCCTTCGTCCCGCTCGCTGTAGCGACGCCAGGCGGAACTGGCCCGGCTCATCAAGTGCATTTGTCCGGCGAAGCGCTGGCAGCCCTGGCAGGCCATCAAGTGCAAGCGCACCTGCACGCGTGACCACCAGGGCAGCGCTTCGGCCTCCTGACGCACCAGACGCATCGAGGTCTCGCGGCAGCTCAGCATCCACTTCATCGACCGGCCTCCCGCGATTGGAACCAATTCAGCTGCAGGCACTCGCGCAAGCGCAGGCGGGCTCGGTGCAGCATGACCCAGAGGTTGGTCGGCGTGATGGCGAGAGCCTTACAGATCTCGTCGGTCTCCAGCTCCAGCCACTCGCGCATCATGAAGAGGCGTCCCTGCTGACCAGGCAAGTGGTCCACACAGGCTTCCAGAATTTGGAAGAACTCGGCTTGCTGCAGGCTGTGCTCGGGGTCGCCCCACTCGGCTGGCTGCTCGCGCCAATGGCCGTCGGCGGCGAACAACTCGTCTTCGATCGAGCGCTCATCGTCGGCAGTGGTGGACATTTCGCGGCAGTTGCGGCGGATCTGATCAACCAGCTTGTGTTTGAGGATGCCGATCAGCCAGGTGCGCAGTTGGCTGCGTCCGGCGAAGGCTTGGGGACGCTCCAGTGCGGCCAGCAGGGTTTCGGAGACCGCGTCCTCCGCCCAGGCCGGGTTGCGCAGCTGCAGCTGCGCATAGCGCAGCAGCTGGGAGCGCAAGGCTTCCAGGTCGCGGGGGTCCAGGGGCTTGTTGGTCATCGAAGCGGGCGCAGTGTAAGGATGCGGCCCGCGTTGCGACCACTGTCCGTCTTCACCGAAGATGGCCGCGACCGCTGCGGTCCACCTCTACCCCCCAAACAAGGAGTCTGATGATGATTTCCCGCCAACGTCTCGTTTTGGCTGCTGTCGGTGCCGCCGTGGGTCTGTCGCTGAGCCAGCCCGTGCTGGCGCAGGACAAGGCCAAGGAAAAGTGTTTCGGCATCACCAAGGCCGGCCAGAACGATTGCGCCAACCTCAGTGGCAGCCATTCCTGCGCCGGCCAGTCCACGGTCGACAACGCGCCTGACGAATGGAAGTACGTGCCCAAGGGCCAGTGCAAGGCCATGAAGGGCCTGACGGCCGACGAGGCCAAGGCCAAGCTGAAGAAGTGAGCGATGGCGGGTGAAATTAAGCGCCGGTGCGGCATCGGCTGGCGTCACCCGCATCACGAGGAACTGCTGCAGCGGCTGCCGCCGCTGCCCTTCATCGAGGTGCATAGCGAGAACCACTTCGGTGCTGGCGGGGCCGCGCGCGCCTTGCTGCTGCAGGCGCGTGAGCATTACCCCTTGAGCCTGCACGGGGTGGGCCTGGGCCTGGGATCCGTGGCGGGTGTGGACCCGGAACATCTCGAGCAGCTGGCCGCCCTCGTCGAGGCCTGCGAACCCGTGCGGGTCTCCGACCACGCCTGCTTTGCCCGGGTGCCTGGGCTGGGCGGCTTTCAGCACGCAGCCGATCTCTTGCCGATCGCTTGGGACGAGGCGAGTCTGCGGCGCCTGTGTGAGGCTGTGCAGCTGGTGCAGGAGCGCCTGCGTCGCCCCATTGCGGTGGAAAACCTGAGCGCCTACCTGGGGTGGGCGCAGCCGGGCCTGGCCGAGCCGGAGTTCTTCAACGAACTGACCCGGCGCAGTGGTTGCTCGCTGCTGTTGGATCTGAACAACCTGATGGTAAACGCGCTGAACCGCGGCGAGCCGCATGCCCTGCAAGCCTGTCAGGACTGGGTGGACCAGATTCGCCCGGGCAGCGTGGCGGAGATCCACCTGGCCGGCCACAGCCAAGCGATCGACGGTCTGGTGATCGATGACCACGGCAGCGCGGTGAGCGAGCCGGTCTGGGCCTTGTATCGGCACACCTGTCGCCGTCTCGGTGCGCTGCCCAGCCTGATCGAATGGGACACCGAACTGCCCGCCCTCGATACCCTGCTGGCCCAAGCCCAGCGGGCTGACCATGAGGCGGGTGCGGCATGACGGCGGACGCGCAAACACGGCTGGTCCAAACCATCTGGGCGCTAGAAACCCCTTCAGCGCTGGCGCTGGAGGCGGCCGGTCTGTGTGGACTGGGTGGCAATGGCCTGGTGCGGGGTCTCGCGGCCTACCGTGAACATGCCAAGGCGCTCAGCGTGCGCGCGCTCGCGGCCGCGTTTCCACGCGTGCAGGCTTGGCTGGGCCCTGAGGATTTCGCGGGCCTGGCCTGGGCCTTTGCGCGGCGCCACCCCCCCCAGGCGGGTGATCTGGCGCGTTGGGGGGCGGGCTTGCCCGCCTTCCTGGCCGAGCTGCCGGCGATAGAACCCGAGCTGCCAGCCCTTGCGGCGCTGGATTGGGGCTTGCATGCGCTCAGCTGGCAGGCCGATGAGCAGCCGCAGGCGGACTTGCTAGAGCGCCTGCAGGCCGCCGGCGACGGCGTACTGACACTGAGCGCGCACCTGCTTCGCCTGCACCTGCCTGGCGGCGCCTGGGCCTGTGCGCACGCTGTGGGGGCGCCGGCCTGGCAGCTGCCCGACGCCGGGGTGGGGCAGGGCGTGCTGCTGGTATGGCGGCAGGGCTGGCAACCCTGCTGGGCGCCATTGCCCCCGGGCTGGGGCCTCTGGCTGGAGCGGCTGCAGACTGGTGCAAGCCTGGGCGCGGCCATTGAGGCCACGCTGGAGGCCGTGCCGGACTTTGACCCCGGCCAGGCGCTGCACACCGCCTTGGCCGCGGGCTGGCTGCTGGAACTGCAGGCGTAAGGTCTGATGGGTTGGCACGACCACTGCCCATCTCCACTTAAGACACACAACCATGTCCGCGAAGAACTCCCTGCTGGCACTCTGGCAGCTCGCCAGCGATGCCGGCCTGCAACCCAGCCGCCTGCCTCATGGCCTGCGCGCACCGCTGGCCTGGCTGCAGACCCTGCTGCTGCTGGGTGCGCGACTGCTGCTGGCCAAGGCCTTCTTTTGGTCCGGCTTGACCAAGCTGCGCGATTGGGACACCACCCTGGCCCTGTTCCAGGACGAATACCAGGTGCCGCTGCTGCCGCCCGAACTGGCGGCTTATGCCGGCACGGCGGGCGAGCTGGTGCTGCCCGTGTTGCTGGCGCTCGGGCTGGGTGGGCGCTTTGCCGCTGCGGGCCTGAGTGTGCTCAACCTGATGGCGGTGCTGAGCCTGGCCGACATTGCACCCGCCGCGCTGATCCAGCACCAGTTCTGGGGCGCGCTGGCCTTGTTGCTGCTGTTCTGGGGCCCGGGCCGTCTGAGCATTGACGCGCTGTGGCCCGCTGCGTTCACTCGTTCGGCCTGAAGGCCAACACCATGCTGGCCGGCACGCGGCCATCGGTATCGCGGGGCAGGCGCTCGGTCTTCTCGACGGCGCGCAGCACCGCCTGGTCCCAGCCGGCATGGCCGCTGCTCTTGAGCAGGCGGGCGGCCAGGATCAAGCCATCGGGTGCGCAGCGCACCTCCACCTCGGCCAGCGGATTGCCGGCCACGGTTTCGGCGAACACGATGTTGGGGCGCACCCGGGCTTTGATGCGGCCGGCGTAATTGGCGCTGGGCCCGCTGGACTGTTGAGCTGTGCCGGTGGACTGCGGGCCGCCGCTGGCGCCAGCCAGGCCCTGGATGCGGCGCAGGTTCTCCTGGCGCTGAGCCTCGCGGCGCGCCTCTTCCTGGGCCTTGGCGCGCTTGTCCTGCTCTTCCTTGAGCTTTTCGGCTTTGGCCTGCTCCTGCCGCAGCTTCTCCGCAGCGAGGCGCTCTTGCTTCTTGCGCTCCGCCAACTCACGCTGCTCCTGAAGCTTTTCCCGCAGCTTGCGTTCCCGCTCGATGGCGATCTGGGCTTCGCGCTGCGGCTCAGGCTCCTGCACCCGGGGTTTGGGCTCGGGCCGTGCGGGTGGCGGTGGTTCGGGCTCCTCTGCCTTGGGGGCAGCGGCTTCCGGGATGGCCGACCAGAGCTCGGCTTCCAGCGCCGGTTCGTCATGGCTGCGCCAATCCAAGCCGGCCTTCAGGGCCAGCAACAGCACGACGTGCGCCAGCAGCGCCAGCCCCACGCCACGGCCGAGGCCGATGTTGGGCTGAGGCCGCAGGGGCTGCGCCAATGCGGTGGCCATGGCTTAGCGGGCTGCGCCCGGCTTCACGGCCAGGCCGACGCGCTGCACGCCGGCGGATTGCAGCTTGTCCATCACCTGCACCACCGATTCGTACTGCACCTTGCGATCCGCCGAAATGACGACCGGGATGTTGGCATTGCCGCCTTGCGCGGACTTCACGCGCTGCACCAGCACGCTCAGCGCCAGCGCCTCAGGTTCTTCCTTGTCGCGCTTGAACTTGAGCTTGCCCTCGGCATCGATCAGCACCTGCAGCACCTGTTCGGGCTGGGCGCGGCTCTTGCCCACGCTGGGCACGTCAATCAGGCCGGTGGTGATCAGCGGCGCGCTGACCATGAAGATGATCAACAGCACCAGCATCACGTCGATGAAGGGCACCATGTTGATCTCGTTGATGGTGCGACGGCGGCCGCCGCCGCGCTGGGCCATGGCGGGCATTGCTTACCCCTGTTGCGCCGGCGAGGTCGCGTTGCGCTGCAGGATGTTGGAGAACTCTTCGATGAAGGTCTCCAGTGTGATGGCGCTGCGGTCGATCTGGCGCGCAAAGCGGTTGTAGGCGATCACCGCCGGGATGGCGGCAAAAAGGCCGATGGCTGTGGCCACCAGGGCCTCGGCGATGCCGGGTGCCACCGTGGCCAGCGTGACCTGCTGCAGGTTCGACAGACCGACGAAGGCGTGCATGATCCCCCACACCGTCCCGAACAGGCCCACATAAGGCGAGACCGAACCCACCGATGCCAGGAAGGACAGGTGCGACTCCAGCGCGTCCAGCTCGCGCTGGTAGCTGGCCCGCATGGCGCGGCGGGCGCCGTCCAGCATGGCGCCGGGGTCGGTGACGCGGCGCTCGCGCAGCTTCAGGAACTCGCGCATGCCCGAGGCAAAGATGCGCTCCAGCGGCGCGCCCTGCGGCTTGTTTTGCGCGCCCTGATAGAGCTCATTGAGGTTGCGCCCGCTCCAGAACTCTTGCTCGAAGGCCTCGTTGGCGCTTTTCACGCGGGCCAGTGCAAAGAGTTTGCTGAAGATCACGCTCCAGCTGGCCACCGACACGATCAGCAAGGCGGCCATGACCAGCTGCACGATCAGGCTGGCCTGGGCCACCAGGGCGAAGATGGAAAGGTCTTGGTTCATGAGGCTAGGCGCGGTCGCTGTGGGTTCAGGCGGGCTTGCTGAGCAGGCCCTGGAGTTGCTCGATCAAGTCGGGGGGCAGGCGGCGCGGCTTGAAGCTCTGGGCATCCACGCAGGCGGCGCGCACCTTGGCGTCGAGCAGCAGTTCATTGCCGCGGCGCACCTGCTGGCCGAACAGTACGCTGGCGCGCTCCAGCTGCAAGATATCGGCGCTGATGTCCAGCAGATCGTCCAGGCGCGCGGGCTTCAAGTAGCGGGCGTCCACATGGGCCACCACGAAGACCCAGCCGGCCTCGTGGCGCAGGCGTTCCTGCTGCAGGCCCAGGCTGCGCAACCAGTCGGTGCGCGCGCGCTCCAGGAAGCGCAGGTAATTGGCGTAGTAGACGACTCCACCGGCGTCCGTGTCTTCCCAGTAGACGCGCTGCGTCAGCCGGAAGCCGCTGCTCACGGGCGACTGGTCTTCGGGCTCGCACGGCTCGCGCGCGCGGCCTCGACTTCCACTGCCCGCAGTTGGGCGGCGACGCGGTCAAGCACGCCGTTGACGTATTTGTGCCCGTCGGTGCCGCCGAAGCCCTTGGCCAGTTCCACGGCCTCGTTGATGACGACCTTGTAGGGCACGTCCATGCAGTGCTGCATCTCGAACGCGCCAATCAGCAGGGCGGCATGCTCGACCGGCGACAGGTCCTTGGTTGGACGATCGACATGGCGTGCCAGCACGGCGTCCAAGGCCCCGGCCTCGCGGATGCAGCCATGCAGCAGCAGGTCCAGGTGTGCCTGGTCGCATTTGGCGTAGCCGCCCTGGTCACGCAGGTGGGCGTCGATGCTGCCGGCGTCTTCGCCGGACAGCAGCCACTGGTACAGGCCCTGCAGGGCCACTTGGCGCGACTGGCGTCGGGCCTGACGGGTCTTGCTGGGGGCGGCGCTCACAAACGGTCTCCAGAACGGTTGGAATGGGTATCGAGTTCGGCGCACAGGCGCGCCATTTCAACGGCGACCTGGGCGGCATCGCGGCCCTTGTCCACACGGGCCCAGGCCTGGGCCTCGTTTTCTACCGTCAGGATGGCGTTGGCGATCGGCAGTCCGGCATCGAGCCCGACCCGGGTGACGCCGGCGCCACTTTCATTGGCCACCAGCTCGAAGTGATAGGTTTCGCCGCGGATGATGCAGCCCAGCGCGACGAGGGCATCGACGCCACCGCGCCGTGCCAGCGCCTGCAGGGCCAGCGGCACTTCCAGTGCGCCCGGCACGGTGTGGCGTGCCACCACCTCGGCGCCCAGCGCGACGAGCTCCCGCTCGCAGGCGTCTTGCAGCGCTTGGGTCAGGGCATCGTTGAATCGCGCCCGGACGATGCCGACACGCAAGCCCCGGCCATCCAGGGCCTTCGCCAGACCTTGATCAGCGCCCTGCATGAGCCGCCTCCGCATTCATGGGCAAAAAGCCGGTGACCTCCAGACCGTAGCCCGTCATGCTGGGCATGCGGCGCGGGCTGCCGAGCAGCTGCATGCGCTGGACGCCCAGATGGCGCAGGATCTGCGCGCCGACGCCGTAGATGCGCAAATCGGCCGTGCTCCGCGCGGCCACACTGGGCTCGGGCCGCAGGCCGAACTGGCTGGCAAGGTCCGCGGCATCGACATTCAGCAGCACGGCCACGCCGGCCGGCGCGGCGGCCAGGGTGGCCAGAGCGCTGTCCAATGCCCAGCTGTGGCGGCTGCCGTCGCACTCCAGCAAATCCAGCACGCTCAGCGGTTCATGCACGCGCACCAGCACGGCATCGCCCGCCTGCCATTGGCCGCGGTGCAGGCTCAGGTGTTGGGCACCGCCGTGGTCGCGGTACAGCGTGGCTTCGAAGCGCCCATGACGGGTGTTCAGCGGGCGCTGCGCCAGCACTTCGATCAGGCTTTCGTGGCGGCTGCGGTACTCGATCAGGTCGGCAATGGTGCCGATCTTCAGCCCATGCTCGGCACAGAAGCGTTCCAGGTCCGGCAGGCGGGCCATGGTGCCGTCATCGTTCATGATTTCGCAGATCACGGCCGTGGGGCTCAAGCCGGCCATGCGCGCCAGGTCGCAGCCTGCCTCGGTGTGGCCAGCGCGCATCAGCACGCCGCCCTCCTGGGCTTGCAGCGGGAACACGTGGCCAGGTTGCACCAGGTCCGAGGCCTGGGCGTTCGGGGCTACCGCCACCTGGATCGTGCGTGCGCGGTCAGCCGCGGAAATGCCGGTGCTGACCCCGGTGGCGGCTTCGATGGAGACCGTGAAAGCCGTGCCATGCTGAGTGCCGTTGCGCTGCGCCATGGGTGGCAGGCGCAGGCGCTCGCAGGTTTCGCGGGGCAGGGTCAGGCAGATCAGGCCGCGGCCGAACTTGGCCATGAAATTGACGGCTTCTGGCGTGACGCAATCCGCCGCCAGCACCAGGTCGCCCTCGTTCTCGCGGTCTTCGTCGTCGATCAGGACGACCATGCGGCCGGCCGCCAGCTCGGCCACCAGCTCGGGGATGGGGGACATTGGCATAGGGGCGGGATTCTAGAGGGGCATGGCAGGCGCCCTAGGGCGAACCCGGGCGTCGCAGGCGCAGACGCAAATCGGTCCCGACCGGGCTGACGTCGATCCACTGCCAGCGCTGCGCATCGTTCAGCGGTACGGGCTGGGGCAGTTCGGCGCAGCCCAGACCCGGACCGAGCAGGCGGGGCGCCAGGTACACCAGCAACTCGTCCACCCGGGCTTGCGCCAGCCAGCTGCCGTTCAGCCGGGCGCCGGCTTCCACGTGCAGCTCATTGATCTGGCGCTGGCCGAGTCGCTCCAGCAGCACCGCGAGATCCAACTGGCCTGCGCTGTCCAGTGGGAGCTCCAGCAGTTCCGCGCCCCGGTCCAGCAAGTCGGGCCGGCTGCCCGTCGCCGCCGCGCCATGCGCAATCAGGATGGCTTCGCCCTGCAGGATGCGGGCCTGCGCCGGCAGGCGCAGTTGGCGATCCAGCACCACGCGCAGCGGCTGTCGGGTGGTAGGCACCTCGCGCACGTCCAGCCGGGGGTCGTCCGCGAGCACGGTGCCGATGCCGGTCAGCACGGCACCCGCACGCTTGCGCCAGGCATGCCCGTCGGCACGCGCCGCCGGGCCGGTCACCCACTGGCTGTGGCCGTCCGGGTGGGCGGTGCGCCCGTCCAGGCTGGCCGCCCACTTCAGGCGCACGTAGGGCCTACCGGTGCGCATGCGCTGCAAAAAGCCGCAGTTGAGGGCCTCGGCTTCAGCGGCTCCCGGTCCAGCTTCCACCCGCAGGCCCGCGGCGCGCAAGCGTGCCAGGCCCTGGCCGGCCACCAAGGGGTTCGGGTCCTCCAGGGCGACCACCACCCTCGCGATGCCTGCGAGGATCAGCGCGTCGCAGCAGGGCGGGGTACGGCCGTGGTGCGAGCAGGGTTCAAGGCTCACATAGGCCGTGGCACCTCGCACATCCTTCCCGCGCGCTTGTGCATCGCGCAGCGCCATGACCTCGGCATGGGCTCCACCGGCCTGCTGGGTGTGACCCAGACCGAGCAGTTCACCGGCGGGCGAGACGATGGCGCATCCGACCCGGGGGTTGGGATCGCTGAGCCCGATCGCCTGCTCGGCCACGCCCAGCACGGCTGCCATGGCTTGGTGGGGGTCGTGCCAGTTGATGGTTGCGGCAGGGCTGGAGACAGTCATCGCGGCAGTCTAGCCAGCGCATCTTGCCGTCGGATCAGGGCTGATGGGCTGCCGTCGCGGTGTTGGTGAACACACCGGCATCCAGATCCACGGCCTGACCGACTGGGCACGCCTCTTCAAAGCGCACGACCAGGAAGTTCTGCTGCCCCAGCGAAGTGTTCAAGCGGACGTACCTCGCGGGATGCTCTGCGTTCTCGATGCCGCCGTTGCCGTCATAGTCGGCGCTGTAGCGGCAGACCCGGTACCCGCCCGCCACCAGGCTCAGGCCCGTCAGATTGGCAGTGCCGGACCAATAAAGCTCCGCATCCCCCACGGAGGGCTCGCGCGCCGGGATGCGGCAGTAGTAGTCGACGGCCTGGATGCCTGCGGCCAGGTTCTCGCTGTTGTCCACCACGCACTCGGGGCTACCGCTGTGCACCGCGCTGTCCAGAACGATGTCCACCCCAAAGGCCTGCACGGGATCGTTCGGGGTGGCTGAATTGGGTGGGCTGCTGAGTGAAAAACGCACCTGGCCGCGCAGAAGGTAGGAGCCCGAACCCTGGTTGTTCACGCAACTGGCCACATCGGCGAGCGTCAGCGAGGCATGGGTGCTGGCCGCGCTGACCGCGCATACGCCGGTGAGCACGCCCGAGATGTTGTTGAACACCCAGGCCACGGTGCCGCTGGCGAGCGGCTTGAACACGCTGACCGTGGTGTCCAGACTGCGCGCGCGCACGGGGATGGCGGGGTGGCGATCCAGCGGGCGGCGCTGGCTGACCTGGTTCTCGGGCGGTGCGTAGAGACTGGCTACCAATTTCGGGTCTTCCGCGGGCAGCAGCATCTCGTACTGGAGCTTGTTCGGGCTGTTGCTGTCGGTGCTGCGGCGGTCGAGCCAGCTGACGGCGACCCGCACCACCCGCGCGCCCGCCGGCGCCTGGCTGACGACGCGTGATACGGAGTACGTGGTGTTCGTGCCGGCTACATCCCAGGTGCCGTCGACGATTTCATCGAAAACGAGAGCGGAAGGATGGAGCGAGGGATCCCGCGTCAGGGCCACGAACCCGCGCAGCCGCTCCAACTCGCTGCGCGCCAGCTGGCTCGCTTCGCCCCGCTGCTTGGCAAAGTCTCCGCTGTGACGCAATTTGGCATTGATACCGGCGATCGCCAGCATGCCGAAGCCCATGACGAGCAGTGCCACCAAGGCTTCGATCAGCGTGGCACCCCATTGACCGCGCAGACGGCGGGCCGAAGCAGGAAAACGGTCACGGATCATTGCTCGCTCCAGGCGCCACCAGGCGCGCGCACGAAGGTGCCGGCGGCCACCTTCAATCGGTTGAGTACCTGAGGGTCATGGCGCAGTTGCACGCCTGCACTGGAGACCCAATTGCCCGCCACCAGCAACGCGCCGTTGAGCCAAGAACCGCCCAGGCTGCCGCCCAACCACTCGGCGTTACCCGCTGTGAATACCAGGCCGTGGATGCGCAGCGTGCCTTGGATGCGCAATTGGCCATTGACGATCAGTACGATGGGGCGGGTCTTGCTACCGAGGGTGGCGTCGCTGGCCAGGTTCATGTCGCCCTCATGCCAGAGCACCTGGGCGCCGGCGCCAATTCGTTCGCGCAGCGTTTGCGCGCAGTCTCCACTGCAGCCCAGGTGATCGACTGCGGCTTGCTGCCGGTAGTCGTCCATGCCCATGCCGAAGCTGCGTTGAAAGAAGGCCTCGACGCTCAGGGTATTGAGCGCCGGGTTCAACAGCATGGCGAAGTCCTTGCCACTGCCTCCAGGCCCACGCACCTGATCGAGCGCGCCCAGAGCCGGCAGGCCATGTTGAATGGCCACGCCGCCGGTCGCCGCATCGTCATTGGCGGCTGCCATGCCTGCGCCCAGGTCGACCGCACCGGTGACAACCAGGGCGCTGGACGGGGGCATCTTGGCGGCGCTGACCAGCACCAGCCGGACCTTGCGCTTCATCTGCGCAAAGAAGCCGACCGTGTCGTCGGTTGAGCCGCTGCCGAGGTTTTCACGGCAGTTCTGGCTGCCTTGCGCGCAACCGAGTGAGGTCAACTCGAGGTGGCCTGGTCCGGGCAGGGTCGCACTGATGCGCAGGCGGGCAGAGCTGCTGCGATTGCTGGCTTCTGGCAAACCGACCGGTTTGCGATTCAGGGGGCATTGGCAGGACCAACTCCCGTCGGTGGGCTGGTCGCAGATCACCACGTCGGTCAGGCCGTTGCCCAGGCGGTTGTCTGCCACGTAGGGAATGATCTTGCCGGCGTCATCAAAACTGACGAGACGCTCGCGCAAGGTGTTGGCACCACCGGGAGTAACCTGGCATTGCTCCGAGACATTGGGCGCATTCAGCAAGGAGAGCAGGGTGTCGGCGCCCTTGATCGCTGCCTCGTTGGCCAGCGTGGCCTCCTGGTAGTTGACGGCTACACGCTGTTCAACGATCAGGTTGCGATTCGCGTAGGCCGCTACCAGGGCCATCACGAAGAACAGCACAATCACGACCACCAAGGTCGCCGCGCCAGTCTGGGTCTTGACGGAGTTCATGCTTCGCAACGGCCGCTCAACAGGTCGGCACCCAGGCGGGTCGTGAAGTCCAGCTTGCGTTGCACCTTGCTGTCGTGTCGCGCATGAGCCTCGACGACCACCTGCACCTCACGCACCGTGAGCGTTGGGGGGCAATCCGCATTGGCAGGGTCACAGGGTTTGAAGCAGCGACTCGTCAGCGGGGAACTGGTGGTGTTGAGCTTGGCTTCAAAGCGAGTGACCACAAGACTCGCGGGATCGGTGAGGGGTTGATAGCCACCGGCACCGAGTTTGAACTCAAGTTGCTCACCATTGAGCCGAAAGCCACGCCGCTCGTCGTCGGCGGGCGAAACGGCGTTGTCAGCGCCATAGGCGGCAGCCAGCCCAAGGGTCTTGCTGTACGCGAACTCAATTCGCCTGCCTCCGTCGCTCACGGTGACGGCGGCGTAGGGATTGACGCGCGGCGCTGTGGTGCGCTCCGACCACAAGCCCAGCTCAGGCGAACCCCAGGAGCCCGCTTTGCGCAGTTCGCGCACCATGATTTCGCCGGCGGCCCGCAGCTCCTGCTGCGTCTGCGTCTCAAGCACCACCCGCTTGTGCTCGGCGATCTGGTTGACAGCCACCATCGAGGCCCCGGCCACGACGATCAGGCCGACCGTGATGCCGACCATCATCTCCACCAGGCTGAGACCGTGTTGCAGACGCCTTGTCATGGGGTTCTCCTAGCCACAGACCGCGTAATTGGGGATTCCGCCGTCCGGTGTACAGGTGGACACCCTGCCCAACCCGTCCACAGAGACGCGCAAGCTGCCGCTCCGGTCCCCACTGATGGTGACTGCGAAACCATTCGGCGCAAACGTGGGCGTTCCGGCCTGAAAGCGGCCCGAGCGATCCGCCGCGGTGGTGGTGACGACCATCGCGTTGGCCTTGGGCATGTGCACCGTCTTGATTTCGGCGAACCGCTTGAAGCAGGCTGTTCCGGGCGGGCGATTGCAGGCGCAGCCATGGCTCGCGAGCTCCCAGAACAGCATGTAGCAGGTTTGGGTGCTGCTGGTTCCGATGCGGATGGTGGCGTTCAGAGCCGTGGCGACACCCATCTCATTGCGCACGGTGGCGCTGGGCTTCATCAGTGCTTGAGAGCGTAGCAACTGGATATCGGTGACAAGCTCAGCTGCGACGCCTTCCACGCGCTTGCGGTAGATGTAGTCCGCAAAGCTCGGCCCTGCCAGCGCCAGCACGATGGCCAGAACCGCGATCACCACGAGCAATTCAATCAGGCTCAAGCCACGAAGCTTGATCCTCGCTCGGGTGCAGGCCCATGTTGCGCGGTTCACGTCAGTCCTCATTGGGGCCAGCACCGGGTGCTCGAATCGCCACCACTCGCATCGGTCGATGTTCTCGTGAGACCGCCCCGCAGGAATACGACCTTGAACTCGGCGCATTGCCGGTCACCAGCCTGTTTCCCGTCCGGGGTCGGCTTGAGGGTCAGCGTGTAGCCCACGCCCGTTCCTTCAGCGATGGCGGCCACGTAGTACCCGCCAGCTGACACAGCGCCTACGCCTTCGGAGGCCAGCTGATCGATGGTGGTGGCAAAGCTGCTGTGGCCAATGCGGTACCGTTCCTGCGCCAGCGTGATCAGCGCCGAATGGTCGTACGCATCGGCTCTGCGGCTCTTGCGCAGCTGATCCATGAAGGATGGGATCGCAACCATGGCCAGGAGACCTGCGACCACGACAGCGAAGACCAACTCCAGCAGCGTGAAGCCGCCAATTCCGAGCGCTGGACGCGAGATGGGCATGGTGCCTCCATGCTTGCAGAGCCTGAGAACTTTTCCCGCTGGCACCCCGCCGCTCGTCCCGTGCCGGTGGCCGCCCATCGCCGGCGCCCCAGGGATGAGGGGGTTGAGCCGCGCGCTGTTACACACAGGCGGGCAAGCCGAAGCCGCTGTTGGCCGAGGCGCAGCGCCGAATGCGCCCGGTGATCGCGACAACCAAGGCTGCCTTGCTGTTGTCAGGGCCGAGTACGGCAAAGGTGCCCGCTGAACTGGCAGTGCCGAATCGAGGGTGAAAGACCAGTTGATGCACGCTGCCCTCAATTCGCAGCTGGCTGGACGCGGGTAACCAGTGGCTCTTGAGGAGCTCGCCAGCCGGCTCACACTGCGCCTGGCCCCCTTCGGTGCAGGTGCAGCTGCCGGACGGACCGCGATGCACGACGTAACAGCTGCCGCCTTGCAACTGCTCTAGTCGCAGGCGCACGGGTGCGAGCCCACTCAGTGCCATGCTCCGCGCCTGCTGCAAATCCGCCTGCAGCGTCTGCAACTGCGCCTGGTGCCTCTGCCGGTGTGCCATCTGGCCAAGCGCCGGGGCGGCGAGTGCCACCAGGGCCGCCAACACGACCAGCGTCACCAGCGTTTCGAACAGGCTGAAACCCAGCCCACGGTTCGATTTGTGTTCCATCTTGCGCTCCCTACTTCGTGATGAAGTGCGCGCAATGTAGGAAGTCATGCCGGGCTCGTCAGCACCCCCAAAAGGGGGAAGCGTTTCAGATCTCCCGGATCAGCTGCCGGAACTCGTCAATGTCCTCGAAGCTGCGATACACCGACGCGAAGCGCACATAGGCCACCTTGTCGATGCGCTTGAGTTCTCGCATCACCAGCTCGCCAATCTTGGTGGAAGCCAGCTCCTTGCTGCCAACGGCCAGCAACTGCTCCTGGATGCGCTCAATCGCCGACTCAACCTGCTCGGTGCTGACCGGCCGCTTGCGCAGCGCCAGCATCATGGAGGCCCGCACTTTGGCGGGGTCGAAGTCGGCGCGGGAGCCGTCCTTTTTGATGACCATCGGCAGCGCGATCTCGGCGCGCTCGTAGGTGGTGAAACGCTTTTCGCAACCCTGACAGCGCCGCCGCCTGCGCACCACGTCGCCCTCGTCGGACTCGCGCGTCTCGACGACCTGGGTTTCGGCATGGGCGCAGAACGGGCAGCGCATATCAGTCGCGCCCGGCCGCGCGAAGCCACTGAGCGCCCCCTCGGGGGGGGGCAAGCGGAAGCGAGACCGGGGGGCGCTTCATTTCAGCCGTAGACCGGGAAAGCCTTGGTCAACTCGGCCACCTGGGCCCGCACCCGTGCACGCACGGCCTCGTCGTGCGGCGCGTCCAGCACATCGGCAATCAGGTGGGCCGTGGCACGCACCTGCTCTTCCTTGAAGCCGCGCGTGGTCATGGCCGGCGTGCCCAGGCGGATACCGCTGGTGACCATGGGCTTTTGAGGGTCGTTCGGGA
>JBDHSJ010000006.1:0-47347 GCA_039808065.1 Burkholderiaceae bacterium
GCCAGCCACTTGGAGAGGCCATGCAGGGCTTCGGGGTCATGACCCGCACCTGCGGGAACGGCCTTCATCAGCAGCCGCGCCAGCCAGGGCGTGACGACGAAGGCAATGGCCAGCGACAGCAGCATGCCCATGCTGGCGTTGATGGGAATGGGCGCCATGTAGGGGCCCATCAGGCCGGACACAAAGGCCATCGGCAGCAGGGCGGCGATGACCGTGAGCGTGGCCAGGATGGTGGGCCCGCCCACTTCGTCCACCGCACCCGGAATCAGCTCGCGCAAGGATTTGCCGGGGCAGAGCTGCTGGTGGCGGTGGATGTTTTCCACCACCACGATGGCGTCGTCGACCAAGATGCCGATGGAGAAGATCAGCGCGAAGAGCGAGACGCGGTTCAGCGTGAAGCCCCAGGCCCAGGAGGCGAACAGGGTGACGGTGAGCGTCAGGATCACCGCCGCGCCCACGATGGCGGCTTCGCGCTTGCCCAAGGCGAAGAACACCAGCGCGACGACCGAGGCGGTGGCGAACAGCAGCTTCTGGATCAGCTGATTCGCCTTGTCGTTGGCGGTGCTGCCGTAGTTGCGGGTCTCTTCCAGGTCCACCTGGCTGGGCAGCAAGGTGCCGCGCAACTCGGCCACGCGGGCACTGAGGGCACGCGCCACGTCGATGGCGTTCTCGCCCGCCTTCTTGGTCACCGCCAGGGTCAGGGCGGGGAAGTCCTGGCCGTCCACGCGGTGCCAGACCAGGCGGGCCTCGGGCAGCGGGCCGTCGATGATCTGCGCCAGCTCGCGCAGCTGCACGGGCTTGCCCTGGTGCACGCCCACCACCAGTTCTTCCACCTCGCGGGCATCGCGCAGGAATGGCCCGGCTTCGAGCTGGATCGTCTGGTTGCCCAGCACGCGCTCGCCCACCTGGGCGCCCTGGTGGGCGCCCTGCAGGGCCTGGCGCAGCTCTCCCAAGCTCAAGCCCACGCGGTTCAGCTTGGCCGGATCCACTTCCACGCGAATGGCACGGCCGGGGCCGCCAATCGTCGTGATGTCGCGCGTGCCGGGCACGCGCTTGAGCTCGGCCTCCAGGCTGTGCGCCACGCGTTCCAGGTCGTGGCGGCCGAATGCTTCGTCGCGGCTGAACAGGGTGAAGCTGACGATGGGCACGTCGTCAATGCCGAGCGGCTTGACCAGGGGCGGCGAGGCGCCCAGACCCGGCGGCAGCCAGTCGGCGTTGCTCTGAATGGTGTCGTGCAGGCGCACCAGGGCCTCGGTGCGCGGCACGCCCACCTTGAACTGCACGGTGAGGACCGCCATGCCGGGGCGCGAGACCGACATCACATGCTCGACGCCCGGCATGCGCGACAGCACCTGTTCCCCCGGCACCGCCAGCAGGGATTCGACATCCGCCACCGCCGCACCGGGCAGCGCCACCATCACATTGGCCATGGTGACGTTGATCTGCGGCTCCTCCTCGCGCGGGGTCACCGCCACGGCGAACACACCCAGCAGCAGCGCGACGATCGCGAGCAGCGGCGTGATCTGCGCACCCTGAAAGAAGGCCGCGATGCGGCCGGACACGCCCAGCTTGGCCATCACTTGGCTCCCTTCGCCGCACGCTGCGGCTCCAGCACCACGCGCTCACCGGCGCTCAAGCCCGCCAACACCTCCACCTGATCGCCCTGCTGCGGGCCCAGGCGCAGCTGGCGCAGTTGCGGCTGGCCCTTGGCGTCGAGCACATAGACGGCGCGCAGTTCGGCACGGCGCACCAAGGCACTGCTAGGCACCCACAGGCGGGTAGGCGCCGCCCCCGAGTCTTGCGGCACCAGCAGGCGGGCGAACTGGCCCGGCTGGGCGGCAGATTCGGGCAGCTCCAGGCGCACCTGCTGGGATTGCGAGCCGGCATCGGCCAGCGGCAGGCGCTGCACCGCCGTGGGCACCAGGCGCAAGGCCAGCGCCGGGATCTCGACCTGCAGCGTGGCCGCCTCGGGCAGCTTCAGCTCCTGCGGCACGCTGGCCGTGATGCGCAAGGCGCGCGGGTCGAACACCGTCACCAACGCGCGGCCCGGCATCGCCAGATCGCCCAGCGAGACCGGCACTTCGGCCACCACTCCGTCGTAGGGCGCGGTCACACGATGGAAGCCCGTCTGCGTGCGCGCGGCCTCCAGCGCGGCGGCCTGGGCTTGCAGCTGTGCGCTGCTGGCCTTGAACTGGGCCTCGGCCTGATCCAGCGCGCCCTGGCTGATGAAGCCCTGGGCGCGCAGCTGCTGCTGGCGCTCGAAGTCCCGCTGCGCCAGCGCGAGCTGGGCCTTGAGGGCCTGGGCCTGCGCGGCGCTGGCCTGGGCGCCCTGCTCAGCGGCGCGGGCGTCCAGGCGAATCAGCAGCTGGCCAGCCTTGACGCGGTCGCCCACCTTGACGGCGATTTCGACGATGGCGCCGGGGACCTGCGCCGCCAGCACGGTCTGGCGCTGCGCCTCCACCACGCCCTCGAAGCCGCGCAGGCCGGCCTGGTGGCCGGCTTGCAGGGTCAGGGTGCGGTAGGGGGCCGGCGCATCGGCCGCTTGCACAGGCAGGCTCGCCGTCAGGGCCGTGCTCAAGGCCAGGGGCAGGACGCGAAGCAGGGTGGGTTTCATGGCGTGACGAGGGTGGCTGTCTGTCTTGTGCTCAAGTATTTACGCATTTGCTCAAATAGTCAATAACGTACAGAATGCGGCCCGTGAACCCGTCAGGAATGCCCATGCCCGCCGCGCCCTCGATGCACGAACTGCCCGACCCCGCCCTGGACGAGGTGGCCGCCTTCTTCCAGGCCCTGGCCGAACCCAACCGCCTGCGCCTGCTGAACCTGCTGCGCAATGGCGAGCAGCGCGTCGGCGATCTGGCCGAACAGACCGGCATGACCACGGCCAACGTCTCGCGCCACCTCAGCCTGCTGCAGCAGCGCGGCCTGGTGCGGCGCGAAAGCCGGGGCACGAGTGCCTATTACTGCGTGGCGGACGAGGGCATCTACCAGCTCTGCGATCTGGTGTGCGGCACGGTGGCGCGCAAGAGCGAGGCGGCGGCGCAGGAGCGGCTGGGCTTGTTCAAGCGTTGAGCCCCGCAAGCCGGGGGTCGCTTGCAGACTGTTTCAACTTGCGCCCCAGCACGCGTTGGTGGCCTTGGCAGGATCCCCGCCGCCGCAATTGGGCGGCGCCAATTCAGGGATACGGCCATGAGAAAGAAGAACGAAATCAGTCGGGCGTTTGCCGCAGCCAGTTGTGCGGTCATGCTGGTTGCGTTGGCGGCATGTGGGGGTGGAAGCGAAGAGCTTGACTCCATCGCATTGCGCGCGGAGCAGATCGAGGCGAGGCATCTCGCCAAGGGCGCCAGCCCAAGTTCCAAGTCCAGGGCCGCTGTGCCCGGCGTGAATGCCACGGATGCCGCCAATCAGCTGTTTGCGTTTGCGGAGGCGAACCTCAAGAACTACTTCCCTTCAGCTCAGACCACTCGGCAGCTGAATGGCTGGACGTATCGCTACTACCCCGAAACCGGTGCCTACTTGGCAGTCATCGACTGGCGCGTCTATGTGATGGGGGGCCCGTTTGGACCAGAGGTGATCGATGCGGGCGAGTTGACCAAGTATGTCAACGTCGGCCAGGGTGCCGGGGCATCTGTTCTCACTGCGAGCAAGTTGGCTCAGTGCCCGGATGCCGCTGGCAGCAGCACGAAGAACTACTACACATGCATGGTAGGGACCTTAGTAGGCACCCAGACCTTTGACAAGAACAAGACCTGCACGTTCACAGTTGCCGCCGACGGAGAACTTTCGCTTTCCTCGGAAGGAACCCGATTTGCCCTAGCAACCAATGAGCAATCTCAAGTTATGTATTCCAAGGCACAGGCCTCGGGCACCTTTGACTTGTCTGTTGTGGCTGGCTCGGGCTCTTTTCTGTCTTTTGACGTAGACGCGCGGCGATTGGACGGCTTGTTCTTCTCCGCGGGGGGCGACTTCCAGGTTGACGCGAAACAAAACATCAACGGGAACAGCCTCAGCTGCAGGTTCAACGTCACACCCTGAGCGTCCGCGATGCGCCACGTTTCAGTCCGCCGCCTCCAGCAAGCCCTGCAATCCTTTTACCAACCGCTCACCCAGGGCCTGCAGGGCCTCTTCTGAACTCCGCTCGGCCAGCGATTGCAGTTCCACCAGCCCTTGCTGCAAAGGCGGCGGCAGCCGGGCGCCCCAGGCCTGCAGCGAAGCCGGCAGCGGCGCCGCATGTCCCGGCCGCCGCTGCAAACCGGCCAACCAGGCGCGCAGCTCGACCAGGGCGCTGAGCAGCGGCAGTTCGCTGCGCGGCAGGCGTTTGCAGCCGGCCCATTGCGGCGGCGGACGCCAGTTCAGCACCCAGGCTGCCAGCGCCTGGGCAGGCATTGGACGGGCGATGGCGTAGCCCTGGGCCACTTCACAGCCCATGCGCAGCAACATGTCGCCATGGGCCTCGGACTCAACGCCCTCGGCAATCACCTCGCGGCGGAAAGCCGCCGCCAGGCCCAGCACGCCTTCCAGAATGGCAAGGTCATCCGGGTCGTCCAGCATGTCGCGCACAAAGCTCTGGTCGATCTTGAGGCGGTCGGCCGCCAGCTGCTTCAGATATGACAGCGAGGAGTACCCGGTGCCGAAATCGTCGAGCGCAAAGCCCACACCCAGGCTCTTGCAGTCGCGAATGATGTCGGCAACACGAAGCATGTCGTCCAGGGCACTGGTCTCCAGCACCTCGATCTCCAGATCGCCGGGCTGCACCGCCGGGTGGCGGGCCAGCGCGGCCTGCAGCCGCGCCAGGAAGTCCGCATGGCCGAGCTGATAGGCGCCGACGTTGATGCTGAGTGGCAACACCAGATTGACGGCGCGCCAGGCCTCGATCTGGCTGAGCGCGGTATCTAGCACCCACTCGCCCACCAGCAGTTCCAGCGGGCGCCCCTCAATCAGGGGCAGGAACTCGGCCGGCGGCACCAGGCCGCGCTGCGGGTGCTGCCAGCGGATCAGGGCTTCGGCCCCGAGCACTTGGCCGCTGCGCATCTGCACCTTGGGCTGGTAGTGCAGCACGAACTCCTGGCGCTCCAGCGCCTGACGCAGGCGCTCGGTCTGCTCCTGGCGGTCGCGCTGCACGCGCTCGCCCGCGGCGTCGAACACCTGCAGGCGGTTGCGTCCGGCCTGTTTGGCCTGGAACATGGCCTGGGCTGCCTGGCGCATCAACTGGTCCGCATCGGCCCCGACCTCGGCCTGGTGCAGAAAGCTCAAGCCCAGGCTGGCGGACAGCTGCAGCGTCTCGCCCTCCAGCTCGATGGGCTGATTGATCTGCTGGCGCAGCCGGGTCAACACGGGTTCGGCGGCCTCGGCGCTGGCCAGTTCGGGCAGCACAGCCACGAACTCGTCGCCGCCCAGGCGGGCCAGGGTGTCGGCGCTGCGCAGCACCGGGCGCAGGCGCTCGGCCAGTTGCGCCAGCAGGCGGTCGCCGGCCACAGTGCCGAAGCGCTCATTGATCTGCTTGAAATCGTCCAGGTCCAGATAGGCCACGGCCACCGTCTGGCCATGGCGGCGCGCCTGGGCCAGGGCCTGCTGCAGCCGATCGGTCAGCAGCGCGCGATTGGGCAGATGGGTCAGCGGGTCGTGGGTGGCCACCAGGTCGAGCTGCTGCTGCTGGTGCTTGACGGTGGTGATGTCGGCGAACAGGGCGACGTAGCGCAGCAGCCGGCCCTGCGGGTCGCGCACGGCGCTGATGGTCTGCTGCTTGGCAAACAGCTCGCCATTGCGGCGCCGGCCCCAGATCTCCCCGCTCCAGCGGTCCTGCTCGCCCAGCGCGGCCCACATCCCGGCATAGAACTCGGGGCCGTGCCGGTCAGACTTAAGCAGCCGCGCGTTCTGCCCCAGTGCCTCGGCGCGGCTGTAGCCGGTGATGCGGCTGAAGGCAGCGTTGACGTCGAGGATGCTGCCCTCGGGGTCGGTGATCATGATGCCCTCGTTGGCATGCACGAACACGCTGGCGGCCAGGCGAAGGCCGCGTTCGGCCTCGTCGCGGGCGGCCAATTCGTGCATCAGGCGCAGGGTGTTGCGCGAGAGTGAGCCGCAGATGCCGAGCGCAATGTCGATCATCGACAGCGCCGTTTCGCTTAGCTCGGCTTCGGCCCCCTGAAGGGCCTGCGCCAGCGGCACGCCCTGGCGCAGCTCCAGCACCACGCGGGCGAAGTGGCGGTCGCATTCCAGGATGTGCGAAGCCAGCCAGTGCACCAGAAAGGCCAGCAGCTCGTCAATCACCGCCGCCGCCGGCTGCGACGCACCGGCCGGCAGCAGGCGCTGCATGCGCTGGATGAAGTCGCGGTGCATCTGCCGGTGCGCGCGTTCGTCCTCGCGCCCGCCCAGGTACTGGGCCCACAGCGCCTCTTCGGTGCGGAAGTGGTAGTCGGTGTAGTCCACCAGCTCCTGGAGCACCTCACGCAGAGCCGCCGCGTCGGCACCGAAGGCGGCCTGGCGCGCCACCCGGTTCAGCAGCTCCACCAGGCGGGCGTGCTGCTGGTCGATCTCGGCCAGACCGGTGTTGAAGCGATCGCTCCAGACAAAGATGTCGATGGCGGACATAAGGGCCGGTGCGGGCCGGGTTGGGCCGGTTTGTGCGCGAAGGATAGGGTAGTGTGCCGGTCGCCACGGGTGGTGTCACGCAAAGCCCTCACGGCACCCACCTGACTTCCGGCACCCGCGCAACCCTGCACAGACAGGGCGATCCTTCGCGGCCGACAATCGCCGGCTTGACTCTCGGAGCCTGCCGCATGCGTCCCGTCCTTCGCGCCCTCGCCCTCTCTGTGACCCTGGCCCTCGGCGCCGCCGCCCAGGCCGCCGTGGACATGCCGCCCGGCATCGCCTGGCGCGCCGCCGCGCAGGACAGCGACATCGAGGCCGCCTTCGCCGCGGCCAAGAGCGAGAACAAGCCGGTGCTGCTGTACTGGGGCGCCAAGTGGTGCCCGCCTTGCAACCAGCTCAAGGCCACGCTGTTCAACCGCGCCGACTTCATCGAGCAGAGCCGCGCCGTGGTGCCGGTGCAGATCGACGGCGATCTGCCGGGCGCGCAGAAGCTCGGCAGCCGCTTCAAGGTGCGCGGCTACCCCACCCTGATCCTGTTCAGCCCGAACGGCCAGGAACTGACGCGCCTGCCCGGCGAGGCCGATGCCGAGCGCGTCGTCAAGCTGCTGCAGATGGGCCTCTCGGGCGGCCGCCCGATCAAGACCGTGCTGGCCGAGGCCCGCGCCGGCAAGACGCTCAAGGCGAGCGAGTGGCAGCTGCTCAGCTACTACAGCTGGGACACCGACGAACAGCAGCTCGTCCCGGCGAAGGAGCGCGGCGCGCTGCTGCAACGCCTGGCCGCCGCCAAGGGCGTGCCGGCCGACGCCCGCACGCGCCTGAGCCTCAAGGCCCTGGGCGCCGGCGCCGCCCCTGCCAAGGGCGATGCCGAGCTGCTGGCCAGCGTGTTGAAGGACGCCAAGCAGGTGCACACCCATCTGGACGTGCTGAGCAACTTTGCCGACGACCTGGTGCGCGCCCTGCAGCCGCAGCCCGGCCCCGGGCGCACCGCCTTGGTGGCCCAGCTGAACCAGGCCCTGGCCGCACAGCAGGCTGATGCCCAGCTCTCGCGCGCCGACCGCGTGGGCTGCCTGATTGCCCGTGTGCAGCTGGCCCGCATCGACCTGCCCGAGGGCGAGGTGCACCCCAAGCTGGACCCGGCCCTGCTGAACGAGGTGCGCGGCCTGTCCAACCTGATGGACCGGGAGATCAAGGACGGCTACGAGCGCCAGGCGGTGATGACTTCGGTCGGCCATGTGCTGGGCTTGGCCGGCCTGTGGGCCGAGAGCGACGCCATGCTCAAGGCCAATCTGGCCAAGAGCCACTCGCCCTATTACCTGATGAACCAGTTGGGCGCGAACGCCCGCAAGACCGGCCGCAAGGACGAAGCCCTGAGCTGGTACGAGCAGGCCTTCAACAAGAGCGAGGGCCCGGCCACCCGCCTGCAGTGGGGTTCGACCTATTTCGAGAACCTGGTCAAGCTGGCTCCGCAGGACACGGCACGCATCGAGAAGCTCGCCGCCCAGCTGATTGCCGAAGCCGAGAAGGACAAAGGGGCCTTCTACGAGCGCAGCGCGCGCTCCTTGCAGAAGGTCAGCGACCAGCTCGTCCCCTGGGCCAAGGGCGCCAACGCCCCGGTGCTGCAGCGCCTGCAGGCCCAGCTGGGCGGCGTGTGCGCCAAGCTGGACGCGGCCGACGCGCAGCGCAGCACTTGCGAAGCCTTGCTCAAACAGAAGGGCTGACGTAGCTTTCTGATCCGGTTCACGCTCAGCGGCCGCTGACCCGGCCGCCGCCGGCCATGCCCTATGACTACCCGCAGATCCAGGAGCTGCACTTCCTGCTGGCGATGGTCAGCATGGCGATGATCGCGGTGCGCGGCCTGGGCCTGTTGCTGGGTGCACGCTGGCCGCTGGACAGCCGGCTGCGCACCATCAATGGGGGCGTTGACATCCTGCTCACCGTCACCGGTCTGAGCCTCTGGGGCCTGCTCAACATCAGCCCCATCCACCACGGCTGGCTGATGGCCAAGCTGATCCTGCTGCCGGTCTACGCGCTGCTCGGTGCGCTGGCCTTCAACGCCGAACGCAGCCTCGAACTCCGGGCCTTCTGTTATGTCGGCGCACTGCTTTGCATGGGCCTGATCGTCGGGGTTTCCCACACACGAGACCCCTGGCTGGGGCTTGTATGAGTGCGGCCGCGACAATCGCCGCATGAAACCGATCGCCTACACCCGCGCCGCCCGCCTGCCCGAACTGATGCAGCACCGCATCCTGGTGCTGGACGGCGCCATGGGCACCATGATCCAGCGCTACAAGCTGAGCGAGGCCGACTACCGCGGCAGCCGCTTCGCCGACCATGGCAAGGACCTCAAGGGCAACAACGAACTGCTGCAATTCACCCGGCCCGAGGTGATCTCCCAGATCCATGAGCAGTACCTGGCCGCCGGGGCCGACATCATCGAGACCAACACCTTCGGGGCCACCTCGGTGGCGCAGGAGGACTACGACCTCGCCCCGCTGGCCTACGAGATGAACGTGGCCGCCGCCCGCCTGGCACGCGCCGCCTGCGACAAGTACTCGACACCGGACAAGCCGCGCTTCGCCGCCGGCGCCCTGGGCCCGACGCCGCGCACCGCCTCCATCAGCCCGGATGTGAACGACCCCGGTGCGCGCAACATCGACTTCGAGCAACTGCGTGCGGCCTATTACGAGCAGGCCCAGGGCCTGCTGGAGGGCGGCTGCGACCTGTTCCTGGTCGAGACCATCTTCGACACCCTGAACGCCAAGGCCGCGCTGTTCGCGCTGGACGAGCTGATGGAAGACACCGGCGAGCGCCTGCCGGTCATCATTTCGGGCACGGTCACGGACGCCTCGGGCCGCATCCTCAGCGGCCAGACGGTGACCGCCTTCTGGCACTCGGTGCGCCACGCCCACCCGATCGCCGTGGGCCTGAACTGCGCGCTCGGGGCCAGCCTGATGCGCCCCTACCTGGAGGAGCTGGCGCAGGCGGCGGGCGACACCCCGATCAGCTGCTACCCCAACGCCGGCCTGCCCAACCCGATGAGCGACACCGGCTTCGACGAGACGCCCGAGATCACCGGGCGGCTGGTGGGCGAGTTCGCCGCGCGCGGCCTGCTGAACATCGCCGGCGGCTGCTGCGGCACCACGCCGGCCCACGTGGCGGCCATCGCCACCGAGGTAGGCCGCTACCGCCCGCGCCCGGCCGGGTTGTTCAGCGGCCTGCTGGCCGCCTGAGATTCCGGCTCGGGCAGAGCCGGCAGCAACTCGCGTTCCAGCTGCGCCACCACGCCGCGCCGGCGCAGCTCGGCGAGCGCCTTGTTGAAGGCGGCGGACCGCTCCGCCGAGCGCGGCTCGACCCGCGGCCACACCAGGTGGAGCAGACCGAGGGAAAGCGGTGCTCCCACGCGCTTGAAGCCCTCCGGCCCCGCCGTGGCCTGGCGTGCAGCCGCCCAGCCGCCGTAGTCGCTCAAGGCCACGAAGTCGACGCGGCCGCGTGTCAGCATCTCGAAGCATTGGGCCATCTGCGCAACGCGCTCGACCTTGACGCTGCCGCCCTCCACCAGCCGCTGCACCGGCTCAGGCTGGTTGGAATCCTGCAGATGGCAGCTGCGCCGGCCAGGCAGGTCGGCCAGGCCGCTGATGGGGCTGTCGGCGCGCACGAACAGGTAGGAGCGCACCAGCAGCAGCGGATCGGAGAACAGGAACTCACGCTCGCGCTCAGGCGTGCGCAGCATCGGAAAGGCGGCATCAAACTGGGCCGCCGCCGCCGAGGCGTGGGCCCGCGCCGGGGGCTGGAACTGCAGCTCCAGCTGCACGCCCTGCTCGGCCAGCACCTGGCGCACCAGGGCGGCGTAGAAGCCCTGCTGCGGCAGGTCCTTGCCCACATAGGGCGGGAATTCATTGCTCACCATGCGCAGCACCGCCGGCTGGGCCCATGCGGCACCGCTCAGCAGCAGGAAGGCGATAACCCGCAAGCGGCCCATGGGCTGCAGTGTGCGTCAGGGCCGGTAGCCCGCCCCCTGGGGCAGCACCTGATGCTCCAGCTTGCGCATCACACCCTCGGCGCGCAGCCGGCGCAGGGCCTGGCTGAAGGCCTCGGCGCGCTGCACATTGCCCTTCACCTGACGCGAGAACATCAGGTACACCGGTTGCAGGGCCAGCTGCTCGGCCGCCATGCGGAACTTGCGCGCGCCGTCCGGCACCGCGGCCATGCCCTCGAAGCCGGTGTTCTCGCCCGTCACCACGAAACGCACGCGGCCCAGGGCCAGCATGCGGAAGCAGGCGCCGATCTCGGGCACACGCTGCATCTGCAGCCAGCCGGCAGACAGCGCAGCTTCCAGCTCGGGGTAGAGCCGCGCCCCCTGGATGTTGCACAGCGGGTGGCCACGCATGGCCTCCAGCCCGCCGCCGGGCCAGGGGTCGTCGCGACGCACGAACACGCGCACCTTGACGTGAAAGATCGGCTCGCTGGGAATCAGCTCGCGCTCGCGCTCGGGCGTGCGCGAGAGCGGAAAGACCGCCGTGTAGCGGCCGGCCGTGGTTTCCTGGATGGCCCGATCCGGCGGCAGGAAGTGCAGCTGGGCGTCCACGTCCAGCTCCTGCAGCACGCGGCGCAGCAGCACGGCGTAGTAGCCCTGGTCGGCCCGCTTGGCGGTGACGGCGGGCGGCAGCTCGGCCGTCGCGAGCTGCCAGGTCTCGCGCGCCTGCACCGCAAGCGGGGCCAGCAGGCCCAGCAGCACTGCCCCAACCCGGCGCCTCATACCGCCAGGCGCATCAGCTTTTCAATCGACAGGCGCAGGCGCAGTTCATGCGGGGCCAGGCTCTGGCTGATAGCCTGGCTGGCCAGCCGGGTGTCGCGCGGCACCGGCTCGGTCAGTGGGTTGCCACTCTTGCCGATCAGCGCCGCCACCAGGGGTTCGGTCGCCGAAGCGCCCCGCTTGATGACCACGCCCTCTTCGCCATTGGCCAGACGCACCAGGGTGCCGGGGGGGTAGAGACCGACGGCCTTGATCAGCGCCGCCCCGGCCTCGTCCTGCTGCTTGCGCTCGTCCAGGAAGATGGCGCGCGAGGCCTGGGCGCCGGCCTGGGCCTTGCGCGCGATGCGCGGCGACAGGCGCGCGGCGAACACGTCGATGCGCTGCAGCAGGCGCGCCAGGCGCTCGGGCCAGGCCCGTTCGGCCAGCGGGCCGGGGCCGGTGTCGTGGTGCAGGCGCACGGTGTTCAGCCAGTTCAGGTCGCTCACGCCCATGCGCTGCAACAGCGCCGCGGCACGATCGCCATGGCCGGCGAGCTGGCGCGCCTGCTCGGGGCTCAGGCCTTCGCGCTGCTGGGCCAACCGATCCTGCAGCAGGCCCAGGGCCAGGTTCATGGAAAGGGCGGCGCGCGTCAGCGCACCGATCATGTCCATCGGCCAGTCCATGCGCTCGGCCGCCAGCTGGCACAGCACCATGCACAGCAGGGCGTGACGGGCGGTGTACTGCGCCAGTTCCTGACTGGCGTCGTGCACGAGCAGCAGCAGGGTTTGGTCCGGATGGCGCTGCAAGCGCTCCAGGGCCTCTTGGTGCAAGGCCTCGAAGCGCGGCAGGAAATCCTCGGCCTTCGGGTCCTTCAGCAGGTTGTGCACGCGCAGCTGCAGGTCCAGCCAGAGCGCGTACTCGCTGGTGGCCACCACCGGGCGTTGGCGGTCGTGCTGGAAATCGGGCGCCACCCGCGCGATGTCCTTCAGCGAGGCGTTCTGGTGCAGCAAGGTGTTGGCCTTGGCCGTCATCTCGCGCTGGTAGGCCTCGGTTTCGTGCACCTGGGTGTAGGCGCCGCGCGCCAGCAGATCGCGCACGGCCTCGCTACCGGGCAGCACGGTGCCGGCCGTGAACAGCAGCTTGCCGTCGGCATCGCGCAGCGAAAAGCTCAGGCGCTGGCCGGGCTTGAGGGCGTTGGGGGGCAGTCGGACGAGATCCACCCTTCGATTGTCGGCATGGCTCGGCCGGGCTGGAGAGGGGGGTTCCTAGAATCCGGCACGCTTTTCCTGCGCATTTCTCCGCTTTTGGCACCCTTTATGGCGCCGCCTGGACCCCGCTCAATGAATCCTCCGCCCCTCAAGCTGTCCGGCCTGGAGCCCATGACCATCGGCATGGGCAGCCTGTTCGTCAATGTGGGCGAACGCACCAATGTCACCGGCTCCAAGGCCTTCGCGCGGCTGATCCTGGCCGGCCAGTACGAAGAAGCCGTGGCGGTGGCGCGCCAGCAGGTCGAGAACGGCGCCCAGATCATCGACGTCAACATGGACGAGGCGATGCTGGACAGCCAGGCGGCGATGGTGCGCTTTCTGAACCTGCTGGCCAGCGAACCCGACGTGGCCCGCGTGCCGGTGATGGTGGACTCCAGCAAGTGGAGCGTCATCGAAGCCGGCCTGCGCTGCCTGCAGGGCAAGGGCATCGTCAATTCCATCTCGTTGAAGGAAGGCGAGGCCGAGTTCCTGCGCCAGGCCAAGCTGGTCAAACGCTACGGCGCCGCCGCGGTGGTGATGGCCTTTGATGAGCAAGGCCAGGCCGACACCCTGCAGCGCCGCCAGGAGATCTGCCGGCGCGCCTACGACCTGCTGGTGGGCATCGGCTTCCCGGCCGAAGACATCATCTTCGACCCCAACATCTTCGCCATCGCCACCGGTATCGAAGAGCACGCCAATTACGCGGTGGACTTCATCGAGGCCACGCGCTGGATCAAGGCCAATCTGCCCGGCGCCAAGGTGTCGGGCGGGGTCAGCAATGTGAGCTTCAGCTTCCGCGGCAACGAGCCGGTGCGCGAAGCCATCCACACCGTGTTCCTGTACCACGCCATCCAGGCCGGCATGGACATGGGCATCGTCAACGCCGGCATGATCGGCGTGTACGACGAGATCCCGGCCGATTTGCGCGAGCGCGTGGAAGACGTGGTGCTGAACCGCCGCCCCGACGCCACCGAGCGCCTGCTGGAGGTGGCCGATGCCGTGAAGGGCGCGGCCAAGGACGACTCCGCCAAGCTGGCCTGGCGCGCCGGCACGGTGAACGAACGCCTGCAGCACGCGCTGGTGCATGGCATCACCGACTTCATCACCGAAGACACCGAGGAAGCCTGGCAGGCCATCAAGGCCGGCGGGGGCCGCCCGCTGCACGTCATCGAGGGCCCGCTGATGGCCGGCATGAATGTGGTCGGCGATCTGTTCGGCGCGGGCAAGATGTTCCTGCCCCAGGTGGTGAAGAGCGCGCGCGTGATGAAGTCCGCCGTCGCGCATCTGATCCCCTACATCGAAGAGGAGAAGCGCCAGCTCGAAGCGGCCGGCGCCGACGTGCGCGCCAAGGGCAAGATCGTCATCGCCACCGTCAAGGGCGATGTGCACGACATCGGCAAGAACATCGTCACCGTGGTCTTGCAGTGCAACAACTACGAGGTGATCAACATGGGCGTGATGGTGCCGGCCCACGAGATCCTGGCGCGCGCCAAGGCGGAAGGGGCGGACATCATCGGCCTGTCCGGCCTCATCACCCCGAGCCTGGAGGAGATGCAGCATGTCGCCGCGGAAATGCAGAACGACCCGCATTTCCGCGACGCGGCCATTCCGCTGCTGATCGGCGGCGCCACCACCAGCCGCGTGCACACGGCGGTCAAGATTGCTCCCAAGTATGAAGGCCCGGTGGTGTACGTGCCCGATGCCTCGCGCTCGGTGTCGGTGTGCTCAGAACTGCTGAGCCCCGAGCGCCGCGGGGCCTACCTGGCCGAGATCCAGGCGGACTACCAGAAAGTGCGGACGCTGCACGCCAACAAGAAGCAGACGCCGCTGGTCGCGCTGGCGGCTGCGCGCGCCAACAAGGCGGTGGTCGACTTCCGCGACTTGCCCGTGCCGCGCTTCGTGGGCCTGCGCCGACTGGAGAACTACCCGCTGCAGGAGCTCGTCGGCTGCATCGACTGGGGCCCCTTCTTCCAGACCTGGGACCTGGCCGGCCCCTACCCTGCCATCCTGCAGGACGAGGTGGTGGGCGAGCAGGCTCGCAAGGTGTTCGCCGACGCCCAGGCCATGCTGGACAAGCTCGTGGCCGGCCGCTGGCTGCGCGCCGACGGCGCCTTTGCCCTGCTGCCCGCCGGCCAGGTGGAGGATGACGACATCGCCGTCTTCGACCCGCACGGCGCCCCGCTGATGACCTGGCACGGCCTGCGCATGCAGACCGAGCGCCCGGTGGTGGACGGCCAGCGCCGCCCGAACCGCTGCCTGGCCGACTTCATCGCCCCGCTGCGCGACGGCAAGGCGCAGGACCATGTCGGCCTGTTCGCCGTCACCGTGCATGGCGTCGAGGCCAAGGAGGCCGAATTCCTGGCCCGCCACGACGACTACTCCGCCATCCTGCTCAAGGCCCTGGCCGACCGGCTGGCCGAAGCCTTTGCCGAGCGCCTGCACCAGCGCGTGCGCAGCGAGTTCTGGGCCTATGCGCCCGACGAGCAGCTGAGCAACGAGGCCCTGATCGCCGAGCAGTACCGCGGCATCCGCCCCGCGCCCGGCTACCCCGCCTGCCCGGACCATCGGGTGAAAAAGGACCTGCTGCGCGTGCTGCATGCCGAGGGCTTTGGCATGACGCTGACCGAATCGATGGCCATGCACCCGGCCAGCTCGGTCAGCGGCTTTTACCTGGCCCACCCGGAGGCGGCCTACTTCAACGTCGGCCGCATCGGCGAAGACCAGCTGAAGGACTGGGCGCGCCGCTGCGGGCTGGACGACGTCGCGGCCCGCCGTGCCCTCGCGCCCTTGTTGGACTAAGTGCAGCTGCACCTCCAGACCGTCCTGCTGTTCGCCGCGCTGACCACGGCCGGCGTGACCGTGGGCATCGGCCTGCTGGCCTGGCGCGACCGCAGCGCGTACCTGCGCGACTGGGCTGCGGCCCTGGTGCTGGTGTGCGTGGGCATGGCGCTCTATGGCCTGCGCGAAGGCTTGCCGGCCTGGCTGGGCGTCATCGTGGCCAATCTGCTGCTGCTCTCCAACCAGGTATTCAGCTGGACCGGCTATGCACGCCTGTTCCGTGTGCGGCGGCCCTGGCCCTGGATCCTGGCCGGCTACCTGGCCGTCACCGCCGTCTACGTGGCGCTGACCTACGGCTGGGACTCCTACACCGCGCGGGTGCTGTTCTTCAACGTCCTGCTCTGCCTGCTCTCAGGCGCGTGCGCACGGCTGCTGTGGGCCCACCGACGCCGCATCGGCGGCGCCGTGTTGGCGCTGCCGCTGGGCGTGCATCTGCTGCAGGTCTTCCTGGGGCTGATGCGCATTGGCGTCACGCTGAACGAGGGCGGGGTGTCGCACCAGTCGGTGTTCGTCAGCCAGGGGCAGATCTTCGTCATCATGCTCAACAGCCTGGGCGTGATGGCCATGGCCTTCGGTTTCATGAGCCTGCACGCAGGGCGCCTGCTGGACGCGCTGGAAACCCAGGCCGCCACCGATCCGCTGACCGGCCTCTTGAACCGGCGCGGCTTCGACGCCGCGCTGCAGCGCGAATGGCGCCGTCACCAGCGCCTGGGCCAGGGGCTGGCGCTGTTGATGGTGGACATCGACCACTTCAAGCAGATCAACGACAGCCAGGGTCACCCGATCGGCGATGCGGCGCTCTGCCACCTGGCCGCCACCCTGCGTCACCAGCTGCGGCCCTATGACCTGATCGGCCGCCTGGGCGGCGAGGAGTTCTGCGTGGTGCTGCCTGGCGTCAACCTGGAACTGGCGCGCCAGACGGCCGAACGCCTGCGCCGCGCGCCGCTGGGCTTCGTGCCCGAGGGCGAGGCCGTGCCGGTGCAAATGACCGTGTCGATTGGCGTGGCCGGCGGGTCGTCCGAAGATGCCGGCCCCGAGGCCCTGCTGGCCCGCGCCGACCGGGCGCTGTACCAGGCCAAGCAGCAGGGCCGTGACCGTGTCGTGCTCTCCGAACCCTCCGCCTGATGTACATCCCCCCGCCGCATGCCGCTCCGTCCGATTCCGCCTGCATCGAGCTGCTGCAAGCCCACCCGCTGGGCACCGTGGTCTGGCAGCAGGCCGGCGGCCTGGAGGCCACACCCCTGCCCTGGTTGTTGCGCCAGGGCACCGGCCTGCAACTGGCGGGCCATGTGGCCCGCGCCAACCCGCTGCTGAACGCGCTGGCGGCCGGCCCGCTGCCGGTGCTGGTGATCTTTCAGGGCCCGCAGGGCTACATCTCGCCCAACTGGTACCCCAGCAAGGCCGAGACCGAACGCCAGGTGCCAACCTGGAACTACAGCACGGTGCATGCGCACGGCCGCCTGCGCGCGGTGCACGAGGCCGGCTGGGTGCGCGAACTGCTGGATGCGCTGACCCGGGAACACGAGGCCGCGCTCCCGCAGCCCTGGCGACTGGAAGACGCAGCGCCCGGCTTCATCGAGCAGTTGCAGCGCGTCATCGTCGGCGTCGAGCTCCAGGTCGAACGCCTGGAGGGCAAGTTCAAGCTCGGCCAGGACGAGCAGCTACGCGACCAGCTCGGCAGCGCGGCCATGCTGCGCGAACGCGGTGCGCATGCGCTGGCCGACGCGATGCGAGCCTGATCCGCGCTTCCCCGGTCGGGCAGGCGCGCCGGCTCGGCTAACCTGGGCCTCTCTGACCGCGATGCGCCTGCTCCTCCTCATCCCCCTGCTGCTGTGCCTGGCCTTGCTGAACGGCACGGCACGCGCATTGCCGCCCGAGTTGAGCGACGCCGTGCTCAGCCAGTACCGCATCGACAGTTGGCAGGCCGAGCAGGGCCTGCCGGTGAGCGCGGTGCAGTCCCTGCTCCAGACACGTGACGGCACGCTGTGGGTGGGCACCGGCAGCGGCCTGGCGCGCTTTGACGGCATCGGCTTCACGCTCGTGCAGCCCGAAAAGGTGCCGGCACTGGGTCGCCGCCCCATCTTCGGCCTGCTGGAAGACCGCGAAGGGCGGCTCTGGGTGGGCCATGCAGGGGGCGCCGCACGCCTGCGCGAGGGCCAGTGGGAGCCGGCCATCGATCCCAGCCTCCTGAACGGGCGGCGCGTCTGGGCCTTCGCCCAGGCAGCCGACGGCAGCGTCTGGGGGGCCACCGAGGGCGGGCTGGTGCATTGGCAGGGCCAGGAGATCAAGGTCTACCGCAGCGCCGATGGCCTGCCCGGCGAGCGCCTGCGCACCCTGGTGTTCGACCGCGAGGGCGTGCTGTGGATCGGCAGCACCGGTGCCGGCCTCTTTCGGCTGCGCCCGGGCCAGGCCCAGTTCGAACCCGTGACCGGCTTCCCGCACACCGAGGTGCGCCACCTGCTGGCCGACCCGGAGGGTGGCGTCTGGGCCGCCACGCCCGGCGCCGGCCTGGTACGCGTGCACGCCGACGGCCACTTGCAGCGCTACGGCGTGGCCCAGGGTCTGCCCACCGAGCAGCTGACCTATCTGGTGCGCGACCACGAAGGCGCGCTGTGGATCGGCACCTGGGGCGCCGGCGTGAGCCGCTGGCGTGATGGCCGCTTCAGCCATGTGAACAGCGCCTCCGGTCTGGGCGGCGACCAGATCTGGACCATCTACGCGGACCGCGAGGGCAGCTTGTGGGCCGGCAGTTGGAACGGCGGCCTGAACCGCTTGCGCAAGCGCGGCTTCGCGGTCGTCGGCAAGCCCGAGGGCCTGGCGGCCGACAACGTGCGCGCCGTGCTGCTGGCGCGCGACGGTGCGCTCTGGGTCAGCACGGCCGGCGGCGGGGTCAATCGCATCCTGGGTGACCAGGTGCAGACCCTGGGCCTGCGCGAGGGCCTGGCCACGCTGGAGATGTCCGCCCTCTACGAAGACCAGGACGGCGCCATCTGGCTGGGCAGCTACACCGATGGCCTGGCGCGCTGGCAGAACGGCCGCATCGAACGCTTCGGCACGGCCCAAGGCCTGCCGCATGTGGATGTGCGCAGCCTGCTGCGCGACCGCCAGGGGCGGCTGTGGGTGGGCACGCGCAGCGGGCTGGCGCGGCAGGAGGGCCGCGGCTTCGTCGCCGTGGACGAACCCGGCGCGCCGAAGGAAGGCGTGGTGTCCATGCTGGAGGACCGCCAGGGCCGGCTCTGGTTCGGCACCACCGGCGACGGTCTGGTGCGCTTCGAAGCCGGCCGCTTCAGCCGCCTGACGCGCCAGGACGGCCTGCCTTCGAACTGGATCCTCGCCCTGCACGAGGATGCCGACGGCACCCTCTGGATCGGCACCAATGGCGAGGGCATCAGCCGGCTGCGCGACGGCCAGATCCGCACCGTGCGACCCGGCGACGGGTTGTGGGACGGACTGGCCCAGGTCTTCATTGCCGACGAGCAGGACCGCCTGTGGATCAGCTGCAACCGCGGCTTCTATTGGGTGGCGCGGCGCGAGCTCAACGACTTCCTGGACGGCCGCCGGGCGCGCGTGCACACCACCGGATACGGCGTGGGCGAGGCGCTGCGCTCCCCCACTTTTTCCGGCGGCCTGCAGCCGGTGGCGGCGCGCGACGCCAAAGGCCGCATCTGGCTGCCCTCGCTCAAGGGCTTGGTGCAGGTGGACCCCCGCCGCCTGCCTCAGCTGGGCAGCCCGCCGGCCGTGCGCATCGAGTCCGTCAGCCTGGGCGGCCAGCCCGTGCCCCTGGCGGCCGAGCTGCGGCTCCCCCCGGACTCGGTCCCACCCCTGACCCTGCGCTACGCCGCCGCCACCGTGCAGCACGCCGAGCGTGTGCGCTTTCGCTACCGGATGGAAGGCATGACGCCCGACTGGATCGAGGTGGGCGGCAACCGCGAGATCAATTTCCCGGCCCTGCCCCATGGCCAGTACCACTTCCATCTGGCCAGCAGCCTGGACGGCCAGCACTGGCTGGAGAGCGCCCAACTCGCGGTGACTGTGCAACCCCGTCTGTACGAGCGGCGCGGCGTGCAGGTGCTGGCCGTGCTGGTGGCGCTGCTGGCCGTCGTGGGCCTGTACCAGGTGCGCACCCGCCAGCTGCGCCTGCGCCAGGCCGAAATGGAGCGCCTGGTGGCGGAAAAGACCGAAGAACTGCGCCGCGCCAACGAACACCTGGCCGAACTGTCGTTCTCCGATGCCCTGACCGGCCTGGCCAACCGCCGCCGCTTTGACGAACGCCTGCAGCAGGAGTGGCGCCGCTGCGCCCGCCAGGGCCAAAGCCTGGCCCTGGTGCTGGCCGACATCGACGCCTTCAAGGCCTACAACGACAGCCTGGGCCATGCCGCCGGCGATGCCGCGCTGCGCGAGGTCGCCGAAGTCATCCGCACCACCAGCGGACGCGCCAGCGACTGCGCCGCCCGCTACGGCGGCGAAGAATTTGTGCTGCTGCTGCCCGGCCTGGACCTGGAAGCCGCCCAAGCCCTGGCCGAACGCCTGCGCACCGCCTGCGAAGCCCGCGCCCTGCCCCACCCGGCCTCGCCCGCCGCGGCCGTGGTCACGCTCAGCCTGGGCGTGGCGGCCTGCGTACCCGAGGCCAGCGCGGACCCAATGAGCCTGTTCACGGCAGCAGATGCGGCCTTGTACCGGGCCAAGCAGGGCGGGCGGAATCGGGTGGGGTGAGCGGATGGGTTGTTGGCCTTTGCGCTTGCCATGACGGTTGGCAGACCGTGAGAGCCCGCCGGGTCTCGGCCCGGCAGCCGAGTTCCTTTTGGCTGGACCCAAAAGGAACCAAAAGGTCAAGCCCCGATGCGCAGCCCCTTGGCTGAGCCAAGGGGTCCCCTGCGATGCTCGCTTGGCTGGGCCGGCCAAAAACTCACTGCGTTCGCGGAGCTCACTCCGTTCAGACAGTTGGGCCGAGTTAGATGGGAGTCGCGTGCTGACGCACGCTGCCCAGCCAAGCTGCGCTTCTCGGCAGCGCACAGGGGCAGCAGCCCGAACAGCCAGGAAACGGCGCGACTGTTGAGGTCCGGGCTGTTTGTGCCTGCCAAAGGCGGGCGGAGGAGGGCCACTGGAGTTCACCGCGGCCAGTGAACCGCCCGACGCATCACCTGTTTCGCCACTGGCATGGCCACCCGGCCCACCCCGCACTAGGATGCCTGCCACCCCGAGACGGAGACCTTCCATGGAAGCAGCCAGCGACAGCCTGCGTGCCGAACGCCTGTCCCAGATCGACGCCATTGCCACGGCCAAGCTGAGTGCCGAGCGGCGCGCGGCCTTCAGCTTGTTTGCGCAGGATTGCCTGAGCCAGTTCGATGCTGACGACCTCGCGCAGGAGAGCGGCGACGACCTGGCGGGTGCGCTGTTGTCGCATTGGCAGTTTGGCCAGCAACGCACACCTGGCAGCCCCAAGGTGCGCCTGATCAATCCCAATGTGGGCGAGGACGGCTGGGCGGCGCGCCACTCGGTCGTGGAGATCGTCAATGACGACATGCCCTTTCTGGTGGACTCCACCACGGTCGAGATCAACCGCCAGGGCCTGACGCTGCACTTCATCGTGCACCCGATCTTTGCCGTGGCGCGCGACAGCGCCGGCAACCTGACGCGGCTTGCACGGCCGTCGGAAGCCGGCGATCTGCCGCGCGAGAGCTGGATGCAGATTCAGGTCGACCGCATCGTCGAGGTGGAGCGCCGCCAGGCCCTGGTGCAGGGCATCGAGGCCGTGCTGGCCGATGTGCGCGCCTCGGTGGGCGACTGGAAGGCCATGCTGGGGCGCCTGGGCGACGCCATTGCCGAGTTGGACCAGGTGCCCGCCTCCATCGACCCGGCCGCCGTGGCCGAGAGCCGCGACTTCCTGAGCTGGCTGGCCGACGACCACTTCACCCTGCTGGGCTACCGCCAGCACGAGTTGCGCAGCGAAGGCGGTGAGGAGGTGCTGCACCTGGTGCCGGGCTCGGGCCTGGGCGTGCTGCGCGAAACCGCTGAGGAACTGCGCTCCGCGAGCTTTGCCGTGCTGCCGCGCGAGGCCAAGGCGCTGGCGCGCGCGCCCCTGCCGGTGCTGGTGGTCACCAAGGCCAACAAGCGCAGCACCGTGCACCGCCCCGGCTACACCGATTACGTCGGCGTGAAGCGCTACAACGCGGCCGGCGAGGTCGTGGGGGAGCACCGCTTCCTGGGCCTCTACACCTCCACCGCCTACATGGCGCGGGTCGCAGAGACGCCGCTGATCCGCGGCAAGGTGGAGGCCATCGCCCGCCGCGCCGGTTACCCGAAAGGCTCGCACCGCGCCAAGGCCCTGGCGCACACGCTGGAAACCTACCCGCGCGACGAGCTGCTGCAAAGCAGCGAGGACGAGCTGTATGAGACCGCGATGGGCATCCTGGCGCTGGGCGACCGCCAGCGCCTGCGCCTGTTCTTGCGCCGCGACCCCTTCGACCGCTTCATCTCCTGCCTGGTCTACGTGCCGCGCGAGAGCTTCGGCACCGAGCTGCGCATGCGCATCCACGACATCCTGCTGGCGGCCTTTGCCGGCAGCAGCGCCGATTTCGAAGTGATGCTGGGCGAGGCCGGCCTGGCGCGCATCCACTTCTATGTGCGCACCACGCCGGGCGCCATTCCCCCCTACGAGCGCAAGGACCTGGAAGCCAAGCTGGCCGCCGCCGCGCGCCGCTGGAGCGACCAGCTGCGCGACGCCCTGGTCGAGGCCGAGGGCGAAGCGCGTGGCCTGGCCCTGTTCAAAGCCTGGGAAGCGAGCATCCCGGCCGACTACCGTGCTCGCGTGTCCGCTCGTGCGGCGGTGACCGATGTGCGCAAGTTCGCGCAATTGAGCCCCGAGAACCCGGTGGTCGTGGCGCTGTACCGGCCGCTGGGGGCCGAACCCGATCAATGGGGCTTCAAGGTCTACCGCCTGGGCGGCGCCGTGGTGCTGTCCGACAGCCTGCCGATGCTGGAACACATGGGCGTGCGCGTGATGGGCGAGCACAACCACCGCATCGCCAACGGCAAGGTCTCGGTGCATGACTTCGACCTGCGCGCCCAGGTGCCCGACCACATCGACGTGCAGACCATGGCGCCGCTGTTCGAGCAGGCCTTCACCCAGGTCTTTGCCGGCCAGGTGGAGAACGACGACTTCAACAAGCTGGTGCTGCGCGCCGGGCTGCCGCCGGAAGAGGTGGTGATCCTGCGGGCCTATGCCAAGTACTGCAAGCAAATCGGCTTTGCGCTCAGCCAGGCCACCATCGAGGCCACCTTGGCCAGCCATGCGCCGATCGCGCGCATGCTGGTGCAGCTGTTCAAGCTGCGCTTTGACCCGGTGCATGCCAACCCGGAGGGCGAGGCCTCGCAGGTGCGCGCCATCGAGCTGGCGCTGGAGAAAGTCAGCGGCCTCTCGGAAGACCGCGTGCTGCGCCAGCTGCTTGCGCTGATCCAGTGCACCCTGCGCACCAACTACTGGCGCACCGGCAAGGGCCACAGTGGTGAAGCCGGCCCGCGCCGCGAGTTCCTCAGCTTCAAGTTCGACTGCGCCCGCGTGCCCGGCCTGCCCGAGCCGCGCCCGCTCTTCGAGATCTTTGTCTACGCGCCGCGCTTCGAGGGCGTGCACCTGCGCGGGGGCAAGGTGGCGCGCGGTGGCCTGCGCTGGAGCGACCGCCTGGAAGACTTCCGCACCGAAGTGCTGGGCCTGGTAAAGGCGCAGATGGTGAAGAACACCGTCATTGTTCCCGTCGGCTCCAAGGGCGGCTTCGTGCTGAAGAAGGCGCCGCCCGCGAGTGACCGCGAGGCCTTCATGAAGGAAGGCGTGGCCTGCTACCAGAACTATCTGCGTGGCCTCTTGGACCTGACCGACAACCTGGTCGGCGGCAAGATCGTGCCCCCTCCGCACATCCACCGCCACGACCCGGACGACGCCTACCTGGTGGTGGCGGCCGACAAGGGCACCGCCACCTTCAGCGATTACGCCAACGCCGTGAGCCTGGAGTACGGCCACTGGCTGGGCGACGCCTTTGCCAGCGGCGGCAGCGTGGGCTACGACCACAAGGCCATGGGCATCACCGCCCGCGGCGCTTGGGAGAGCGTGAAGCGCGCCTTCCGCGAAATGGGCCACGACTGCCAAACAAAACCCTTCACCGTGGTGGGCGTGGGCGACATGTCGGGCGATGTGTTCGGCAACGGCATGCTGCTCTCGACCCAGATCCAGCTGCTGGCCGCCTTTGACCACCGCCACATCTTCCTGGACCCCAACCCCGACTGCGCCACCTCGTTCGCCGAGCGCCAGCGCCTGTTCGCGCTGCCCCGTTCCTCCTGGGCCGACTACAACAGCCAGCTGATCAGCGAGGGCGGCGGCGTGTGGTCGCGCAGCGAGAAGTCCATCCCGATCTCACCCCAGGTGCGCGAGCGTCTGGGCATCGACGCCGAGCGCCTGACGCCGCTGGAGCTGATGCACGCCCTGCTGAAGGCCTCGGTGGACCTGCTCTACAACGGCGGCATCGGCACCTACGTGAAGGCGAGCAGCGAAAGCCACGCCCAGGTGGGCGACCGCGCCAACGACGCGCTGCGCGTCAACGGCAAGGAGCTGCGCTGCAAGGTCGTCGGCGAGGGCGGCAACCTCGGCTTCACGCAGCTCGGCCGCATCGAGGCCGCGCAAGCGGGGGTGCGCCTGAACACCGACGCGATCGACAACTCGGCCGGCGTGGACACCTCGGACCACGAGGTCAACATCAAGATCTTGCTCGGCCTGGCGCTGGCCGATGGCGAGATGACCGAGAAGCAGCGCAACACCCTGCTGGCGCAAATGACCGACGAGGTCGCCCAGCTCGTGCTGCGCGACAACACCTTCCAGACCCAGGTGCTGTCCGTCACCAACCGCCTGGGCAAGGAGCTGCTGGAGCAGGAGGCGCGCTTCATGCGCTTCCTGGAGAAGGCCGGCCGCCTGAACCGCGCCATCGAGTTCCTGCCCAGCGAAGACGAGATCGCCGAGCGCAAGGCCGCCGGCGGCAAGCTGACGACGCCCGAGCGCGCCGTGCTGCTGGCCTACAGCAAGATGTGGCTGTTCGACGAAATCATGAACAGCGACCTGCCCGAGGACCCCTGGGTGGCCACCGCGCTGCAGCGCTACTTCCCGGTACCGCTGCGCGAGCAACTGGGCAGCTACATCCCGCGCCACCCGCTGAAGCGCGAAATCATTGCCACCCATGTGCTGAACAGCATGGTCAACCGCGTCGGCGCCACCTACGTGCACCGGCTGGTGGAGATGACCGGCGCCAAGCCCGCGCAGGTGGTGCGCGCCTACCTGATGGCGCGCGAGGTGTTCGGCCATGTGCCGCTGTGGCAGCAGGTCGAGGCGCTGGACAACAAGGTGCCCGACGCCATCCAGGCCGAGCTGCTGATCGAGGAAGGCCAACTCACCGCGCGCGCCACCACCTGGTTCCTGCGCTCGCGCCGCCTCAGCGAAGCCCTGCAGCCCACGATTGAGCGCCTGCAGCCGGCCGTCAGCGCCCTGGCGGCCCGCCTGGCCCCGGAGGCGCAGGCCAGCGAACTGGCGCAGCGCTGGATGGCCGCCGGGGTGCCAAGCGCCCTGGCCGCGCGCGTGGCGGCGGCCGAATCGCTCCTTTCGGCCCTGGACGTGGCCGAGGTGGCCGATTCGGTGCAACGTGGGTTTGATGAGGTCAGCGCCGTGCATGTCGCCGTGGCGCGCCAACTCGGCCTCTCGCGCCTGGCCGGCCTGATCGAGCAACTGCCCGCCAGCAGCTACTGGCAAAGCCGCGCCAAGAGCGCGCTGGCCGACGACCTCGCCAGCCTGCAGCGCCAGCTCTCGCAGGACGTGCTGGCGGGCGGCGGCGGCTCGCTCGACGAGATGCTGACCCGCTGGCAGCAGCTCAATGCCGCCACGCTGGAACGTGCGCAGCGGCTGTTGGCCGATCTGGCGGAGACGCGGCAGGCGGATCTGGCGATGCTGTCGGTGGCGATGCGGGAGTTGCGGAATTTGGTTTGAGGGTGGGGCCGCTCCGCTTGGCACTGAAGTGCCCGGCGAACGGTGGCCCTGCTAATGCAGAACGAAACCAAGCGAGGGCTCCAATTCAAAGGACTGGCCCTCGCCCTGACTGCGTGATCCGCTGCGATCCCTGACACGCTGCAACTTGGAAGACGTCGAAGCCCGTAGCGCTTTGCCTGTAGCCCTTCATGAGAGACGAATCCAACCAAGGCCGTAGGCTTCACAAGCGACTGGCAGCAGTGGGCCTTCTGGTGGTGTCTACACCCGCCTTGGCTCTTGCTCCGGTCTACTTTGACCTTGGCGGCTTGATCCTGCTGATCGTGGGCTTCTTCGCGCTGGTCGTCATGGGCATCGGATGGTCCATCGGCCGGGGAAGGGGCGTGGCCTGGTCCGTCGGTCTCCTGCTGGTGGGTCTCGTGGCAATTTCGTTCTGGGCAAGCCGGTCAGTGCACGAGCGCGAGTCTGGGCAAGCTGCGTAGACGGAGTTCGCCTATGGCGCTTGCCATTCACGCGAGCTGCTGAAGCTGCCAGAGCACTCAAACTCATTCCGGAAGATCGTGCTGGTCCTTCCGCATGCCAGCAATCCCTTGCCAGGCAGAGAAAGCCTGCACTTCCAAGGCGGTCATCCTGGGCCTGGTGTGGAGTTGGCTGCGGACTTCCCCCCAACCCGGCAGGAGGACGCAGCCTATGTCCGCATCGGCGGCACCGTCGAGCCTGTGCCCGGTGCCCAAGGAGACAGCCTTTGGGGCTTCGATGTAGTCGTAGAAGACCACAGAGCTGCGGTCATTGCTAGGCTGCGCGACTACTACCTTGGTCATTGGTGCTCCGGCAGCACCCCGTCCGACCGGATCGAGCGCTTTCTCCGAGCTGCCATCGGCCGCACTGCGGGATTGAGCCTGACATGGAACACCGCCGAGAGCCTGCGATTGACTCCCCGTGCACTGGTGGCCGCCTCGACACTTCTCGGAGGGAAAGAGACGCTTCAAAGGTCGTCAGCTAACGATGCCAACGGGAAACCCAATGAACGGTCATTGATGCAAACGCTGGGCTTCCCAACCAGTGCACAGTGCCGACAGCCGCATGAAGGGCATTGGGTTTGCTTGGAAGGTACGCCGGATGCGAATGAGCTTCGACCGGGACAAAGTGTTGTGCATGCAGGCCGATGGCTGGCGATCAACTGTGACACGTCGCATTGCGGCACCTCGCCCTATCGCATCGACGAGCGCGATTTGGAGGGACGGCTTCTAGCAGTCTGGCACGTCCGTATGCCGCCGGAGTTTCTAAGACCGAAAGGAGCCCCTGAGCTGCTGGAGATGCAGCTTGCCGGGAATACGCTCAAGCTGAAGCTTGGCCGCATCAAGAGCTCCACCTGGGACGGCAAGAGAATGATTTGGACCTACGGCGACATCATGTTGGCAAATGTGGAGCTGGACCGACGCCTGCTGTTGCCCGCCATTCCGGTGGCTGGTTCACAAGCAGGGATCGGCGCCACACCCTGAGGGGGGACGCCAGGGTCAGTCGACGCCAAGGTCTCGACGCCAGAGCGGTTCGAGCGAGCGGTTCAAGGGTCTGCGGTTCAAGGGCCAGGCCTTTAGTCTGTTGGGCATGAGGGTCAGTGACCCTCGCGCCACCGGACCCTGGTCGACGAAGGCCGCCACTTCCTCACACTCCCCGAGCTTCGGCTGGCCCACCGCCAGCAGTTGGCCTGCGCGCAGGCCTCTGAATGCGCCCCTCTGGTCTTGGTGGACCTGACCCCCGCCAGCGCTTTGATCTCAGGCTTTCAACCGGCACAGCGAGCCGCGGCTCCTGCTGGCGCGCGCTGGGCCAATGGGCCGACCCGCCGACCGCTGACCGCGGGCACGCGCCTTTTTTTGGCCTGCACCACCAGGGCCTTCATTGCGCAGCGCGTGACACGGGGCGAACCGGCCGCTCCTCCAAGTCCCTGTCAAATCGATCGAAATCTTTTTTTGAGCTGTTTTGGATCGGTCTGGAGTTGCCGCACGCGGGGAGCGATGGCTTACTTCACGGCATGAAACTCAATCAGATTTGGCCCCTTTTTCTCCGACCGAGCTCCGCCCTGGTTCTGGCCCTGAGCCTGTGCCTTGCATCGTGTGGCGGTGGCGCAAGCAGCCCAGAAGCAGGGAGTGCCGAGGAGACCACCCAGCAAAGGCCGCCCAGCTTCGACTACAGCGTCCTGATGATGGGCAACAGCCACACCTCGGTGGCCGAATTGCCGCGTCACCTGAGCCAACTGCTCCAGGCCGGCCTGCCGGAGGTAACGGTCACGGTGGTGGTGGCCCCCGACTGGATGTTCCTCGACGAACACCTCAACAACCCGCGCACCATGGAATTGCTGCGCGGCCGGGCTTGGCGCGCCGTGGTCTTGCAGGCGCAAAAGTACAGCAGCAGCGGGCAGTTCAGCTATTCCACGCAAGAGGCCCAGGAACTGGTGAAGACCGTGCGCAGCCAAAGTGCGCTGCCCGTGTTGTTTCCCGAATGGCCGCGTCTGGGCATCGCCGAAACCGAGCGCATCTACGCCCTTCATGTGGGCATCGCCCAGGCGCAGCCGGCCTGCGTGGCACCTATCGGCCAGGCCTGGGATCTGGCCCTGCAACGCCACCCCTCGCTGCGCCTGCATAGCCCTGACGGCAACCATGCCAATGGGCAGGGCGCCTTTCTGACGGCCCTGACCCTGTACGCCGGCATCACGGGCCGCTCCCCCCGGGTGCTGCCAGACATGAACAACGGCATGTCATCTGAGCTCCAGGCGCAACTGCGCGCCGCGGCGGCCGATACGCTGGACAGCCTGAGCGTGCGCCGTCATTGCCCCGATGCACAGGTGCCGGGAACAGCGGTGGGCGGCTGAGGACACTTGGCGTGTGCGCAACGCATGGGGCCGCGTCCCGTTTCATGCGGAGCACAGCGGCCTCGCTGAGGTTCTGGCCGAGCAGACCCACAAACTGGGCAGCGCCGTGAAGAAGCCGAGGGGCGCCGGCGCCAGCGGCTTGAACGCGAGCGGGCTGAAGCTGACAGCTTGGGCGCGTCAGGCCCGCTGCAGCCCGCGCAGCCTGCGCCGCGCCGCCCTGGCCGTCGGCACCCAGGCCAGCGTGGCCCAGCGCCGCCACATCAGGAGCCCGCGCAGCCACTCGTCCGCCGCGTAGGCGATCCACACCCCCACCAGGCCGAAGCCCAGCTGCAGGCCCAGCAGCCAGCTGCCGCCGGCCAGCACCAGGGCCATCGAAACGGCGCCCACGGCGACCGGGTACTTGGCGTCGCCGGCGGCGCGCAGGGCATTGATGACGACCAGGTTGAAGGTGCGGCCGGGCTCCAGCAGCACGGTCCACCACAGCAGGGTCAGGGCCAGGGCGGTGATCTGCTCGTCGCTTGTGAAGGCGGCCATCAGCCAGGGGCCGGCCAGGGCGGCGGCCCCCGCCACCGCCACGGCACTGGCCAGCCCCAGGGCCAGGGAGCGGCGCAGCAGGCGGTTGGCCTCGCGCAGCTTGCCGGCGCCGATCAGATGGCCGATCAGGATCTCCATTGAAAGACCGATGGCCAGGCCGCCCAGCAGGATGAAGTGCATCAGCTGCATCACATAGGCATGCACGGCCAGGGCCTGGCTGCCGAGCTGGGCGGTGACGGCCACGCTGACCATGAAGGCCAGACGCCAGGCGATGTTCTCGGCCGCGCCTGGCAGGCCGATGTGCAGCATGGCCGCCACCTCGGGCTTGCGCCATTGCCACCAGTCGGCCACGCGCGGGCGCAGGCCCAGGCGCTGGGTCCACAGCAGGCTGTGCAACAGCAGGGCCAGGAAGCGGCTGGCGATCAGCGCCCAGGCAAAGCCCACCAGACCATAGGCCGGCATCCAGGCCAGCGCCAGGCCGAGCTGCAGGGCGTTCATCACGATCAGCACGGCCAGGGTGTCGCGCGCACGCAGATGGGCGCGCATCACGCTGCCCATGCTGGCGTTCCAGGCATCCAGCAGCAGGCCCGGTGCCAGCCATTGCAGAAAGGGCACGGCCTGGGGCAGCAGCTCGGCCGGGGCCTGCAGCAGGCCCAGCAGCGGGCGCGCACCGGCCCAGGCGGCCAGGGCGCAGACCAGGCCGATCCAGCTGCTGGCGCCCAAGGCGGCGCGGGCCAAGGCATCGGCGCTGCCACGCTGGCCACTGCCCAGGGCCTGGGTGATGACCACGCCGATGCCCGCGCCAATGACGCGGAACACGATGAACAGCGTGGCCTGCAGCTGGTTGGTGAGCGCGAAGGCGCCGGCGGCGCTGTCGCTGACGCGCCCGGCCAGGGCCGTGGCCACCAGGCCGACCGCCATGCCCAGCGCCAGTTCCAGGAAGAGCGGCCAGAGCAGGGGCCAGAGCTTGGGATGGGCGCGCGGCGCCACCGGGACAGGTACAGCCATGTACAACCGATTGTGCTGACGTAACGCAAGGTAATTCGGCCCGCCCCTGCCGTTGCCCGGGGCGGGGTGTAAAAACGTCGTCCGCCGGCCCTGGTGCCACGAGAAGAGCCGACCACGATGCAGGGAGACCCGAAGCGCCGCCGCGCCATTGCCGCATTGGCCGCAGGCTATCTGTGCTTTGGCCTGGCCTGGATCCTGCTGTCGGATGCGCTGCTGGGCCTGCTGCTGCTGCCCGAACAGATGCAGCGCCTCTCCACCGTCAAGGGCGTGCTCTTCGTGCTGCTGACGACGGGCTTCTGGACCTGGGCGGCGCACCACATCGGCACGCTGACGCCCGACCCCATGCCGCGCCAGCTGGCGCGCCGCGAGGGCCTCGCGGCACGCTGGTTGGCCCTGCTGGCCGCGTGCATGCTGCCCCTGCTGGCCCTGCTGCTGCGCCAGCAGTTGGCTCCGCTGGCCGAAGGGCGGCCGGTCTTCCTGCTCTTCATGCTGCCCATCGTGCTGGCGGCGCTGCTGGGCGGGCTGACGGCCGGCCTGCTGGCGACGCTGCTTTCGGGCCTGCTGACCGCGCTGTGGACGCCGGATCTGCGCTGGTCGCCATTCGGTTGGAGCCACCTGGACAGCTTCTTGTGGGTGCTGATGCTGAGCACCGGCGTGGTGATCAGCCTGCTCAGTGCGGTGCTGCTGCGCAGCCTGCGGCGCGAGCGCCGCCACCGTCTGCTGATCGACGCCGTCATCGACGGCAGTCCGGACGCCATCTGGGTGCGCGACCCGCAAGGCCAGGTGCTGCTGGCCAACCAGGTGGCGCAGCAGCAGCAGGGCGTGCTGGAGGGGCCGTTGAGCCCGCTGGAACAGGCCACGCTGGGCGATGGCCATGTGCACAACGTGGCCGCCACGCGGCGCCTGCGCGACGGGCCGCTGCACCACCTGCTGCTGACGGTGGGCCCGGTGCCCGACGCCCAGGGCGGGCGCCAGGGCGTGTTCTCGATTGCCCGCGACGTGACCGAGCTGCGCGACAGCCTGGCCGTGCTCTCGCGCAGCCAGCTGGCCCTCGCCGAGGCCCAGCAGCTGGCGCACATGGGCAGCTGGGAAATCGAGCTGCCCGATGGCCAGCCGCAAACCAGCGCCGAGCTGCGCCGCCTGCTCGGCCTGCCCGAGGGCCAGCTGCTGCACAGCTTGAGCGAGCTGGCGCGGTGCTTCGAACCCAGCGACGAATTCGAGGGGGCGCTGGAGCGCGCGCTGGCCGCCGGCGAGTCCTACCAGGGCGACCTGCAGCTGCGACGCCCGGACGGCAGCCGCGCCTGGGTGACGGCGCGCCTACGCGTGGACCTGGATCGCAACGGCCGGCCGGCGCGTCTGAGCGGCGCGCTGCAGGACATCAGTGCGCGCAAGCGCGCCGAGCTGGCCCTGGCCGAGCGCGAGCAGCAGTTGCGCCGCGTGCTGGAGGGCTCCGACCAGGGCTACTGGGACTGGGACCTGTCCAGCGACCGTCTGCAGGTGAGCGAGAACCTGGAGCGCCTGCTCGGCTACCCCGAGGGCCAACTGCACCAGCGCGGTACGCGCTGGGCCGATTTCGTCCACCCCGAGGACCTGCCGGTGGCATTGGCCGCAGTGGAGCGCCACAAGAGCGGCGCCACACCGCACTACCAGGCCGAACTGCGCTGCGAGACCCTGGACAGGCGCTGGCGCCGCCTGTCGGTGCGTGGCCGCGTGCTGGAGCGCGACGCCCAGGGCCGGGCCCTGAGCATGGCCGGCACCTTCAACGACATCACCGAGCGCCACGAACTGGAGCTGGCGCTGTGCGAGGCGCAGACCGTGTTTGACCGCAGCGACGAGGGCATCATGTTCTGCGATGCCGAGCTGCGCATCACCAAGGTCAACCCGGCGCTGTGCGCCATCACCGGCTACAGCCCCTCCGAGGTGATCGGCCAGACGCCGCGCCTGTTCTCCTCCGGCCGGCACGACGCCGCCTTCTACGCCGGCATGTGGGCCAGCCTGAAGCAGCACGGGCGCTGGCGTGGCGAGATCTGGAACCAGCGCAAGAACGGCGAGGTCTACGCCGAGATCCTCTCCATCTCGGTGGTGCGCGATGCCGAGGGGGCGGTGCTGCACTACATCGCCGTGTTCACCGATGTCAGCCTGCTCAAGCGCCACGAGGAAGAGCTGGAGCGCATGCTCCATTACGACCCGCTGACCGGCGTGGCCAACCGCCGCCTGCTGACCGACCGCCTGCAGCAGGCGCTGGCGCGCGCGCGCCGCAGCGGCAAGCCGCTGGCCGTGTGCCTGCTCGACCTGGACGGCTTCCGCCAAGCCAACGAGCGCCATGGCGAGGACGCCGGCAACCGCCTGCTGGTGGGCGTGGCCCAGCACCTGCAAAGCGTGCTGCGCGCCGACGACACCCTGGCCCGGCTGGGTGGCGACGAGTTCGTGCTGCTGCTCACCGAACTGCACTCCACGCAGGAATGCCTGCAGGTGCTGGACCGCGTGCTGAGCGCCGCCCGGCTGCCGGTGGTGCTGGGCGAGGGCCTGCAACTGGGCCTGAGCGCCAGCGTCGGCGTCACCCTGTTTCCGGCCGACGACGTGGACCCCGACACCCTGCTGCGCCACGCCGACCAGGCGATGTTCCAGGCCAAGGACGCCGGCCGCGACCGCTACCAGCTCTTCGACCCCGAAGCCGAGCGTCGCGCCCAGGCCCAGCGCAGCGAGTTGCAGCGCCTGCAGCAGGCCTACGAGGCCGGCGAGTTCGTGCTCTTCTACCAGCCCAAGATCGAGCTGGCCGATGGCCGCCTGGCCGGTGCCGAGGCCCTGATCCGCTGGCAGCACCCCGAACGCGGCCTGCTGCCACCGGGCGAGTTCCTGCCCTACCTGCCCGGCAGCGCGCTGGAGCTGCCGCTCGGCCAATGGGTGCTGGAGCAGGCCTGGGACCAGGCCGCGCGCTGGCATGCGCAGGGCGCGGCCCTGTGCGTGGGCGTCAATATCAGCGCCCATGAGCTGCTGGCCCCCGGCTTTGCCGAGCGCCTGGCCGCCACGCTGGCGCGCCAACCCGGCGTACCGCCCGCGCTCTTGGAGCTGGAAGTGCTCGAATCCGCCGCCATCGGCGACATGGCCCAGGCCGTGGCGGTGATGCGCGAATGCCGAACCTTGGGCGTGCGCTTCGCGCTCGACGACTTCGGCACCGGCTACTCCTCGCTCAGCTACCTGCGCCAGCTGCCGGTGGATGTGATCAAGGTCGACCAGAGCTTCATCCGCAACATGCTGAGCAGCGAAAGCGATCTGGAGATCGTCGTCGGCGTCATCGGCCTGGCCCGCGCCTTCCATCTCGAAGCCGTGGCCGAGGGCGTCGAGACCCTGGAGCATGCCCAGGCCCTGCGCCGCATGGGTTGCCAGTTGGCGCAGGGCTATGGCATCGCCCGGCCGCTGCCGCTCGCACAGTTCGAGGCCTGGCGGGCGCAGTGGCAGGGGCTGCCCAGCGACAACTGAGGGCGCCACAATCGCCGCCATGCATCCCACCCTCGCCTTCATCGGCGGCGGCAACATGGCCAGCGCCATCCTTGGCGGCCTGCGCCGCGCCGGCCGTCCTGCCGACGCCTTCCTGGTCGTCGAACCCTTCGAGGCGCAGCGCCAGCGCCTGCAGGCCGAGTACGGCGTACAGGCCCAGGCCAGCGCCGACGAACGCCTGGCCCAGGCCGCCCTGGTGGTCTGGGCCGTCAAGCCGCAGCTGTTCGGTGAGGCCGCCACGCCGGCGGCTGCCTGGCTCGGCCAGGCCCTGCATCTGTCCGTGATGGCCGGCGTGCGCAGCAACACGATCGCCGACGTCTGCGGCACCCAACGCGTGGTGCGCGCCATGCCCAACACGCCGGCCCTGATCGGCCAGGGCATTGCCGGCCTGTATGCCCGCGAGGCCGTGACCGAACTGGACCGCGCCGAGGTCGAGGCCGTGCTCGCACCCACCGGGCGCACGCTCTGGGTCGAGCGCGAGGACGATCTGGACGCCGTGACCGCGCTTTCCGGCTCGGGCCCGGCCTACTTCTTCTACATCGTCGAAGCCATGATCCAGGCCGGCCTCGATCTTGGCCTGCACGAGGCGCAAGCGCGGGAGCTGGCCCTGGCCACCTGCGGCGGCGCGGCGGCGCTGGCGCTGCAATCGGGCGAATCCGTCGCCACGCTGCGCGAGCGCGTCACCAGCAAGGGCGGCACCACCTACGCCGCGCTGGAGAGCCTGCGCGCCGATGGCGTGGGCGAGGCCGTGCAGCGCGCCGTGCGCGCCGCGGCGGCCCGCGCGGCTGAGTTGGGTAAAGCCTGAATTGGGCATTGCGTCCCGGTTGAGCCTGCGCGCCTGGCTGCGCGCCCCCGGCTCGCTGTCCGCCCGCCTGGCCCGCCATGGCCGCTTCGAGGTGCAGCTGCTGCGCCAGGCCACGGCCAAGCTGCGCGTGCCCGAGCGCCAGCAGCTCGGCCGGCCCCGGCGCGGCTGCACCCTGGTGCGCGAGGTGGTGCTGCGCGTGGATGGCGAGCCGCTGGTGTGGGCGCGCTCCAGCCTGCACAAGAGCACCCTGGCCGGGCCCTGGCAGGCACTCAAGGGGCTGGGGCGTCGGCCACTGGCCGAGCTGCTCTACCAGGACCGCCGGGTGCAGCGCAGTACCCTGCAACCCAAGCGCCTGATGCCGCAGGGCCCGACGCGCCGGCACATGCAACAGCAATGGCGGCAAGCCACGGGCGAAGCAGCGCCGGCCGGCATGCTGTGGGCTCGCCACTCGGTATTCCAGCGCAAGGGCGCACTCCTGCGCATCCTGGAACTCTTCCACCCGCGCGTGGCCGAGCTGGCGCCCTACCCGGGCACCCGCCGACCGACGCTCAAGACCCTGGCCTGCGCACCAACCGGGCGCCTGCATCACCCGCAGTGGCGCAAGCCGCGCTGAGCATGCGGAATCGCCGGACGGCATGTGGCCGTTTACGCTGAGCCGGTCCTCACCCCCGGAGCTTCCATGTTGCGCCGCGTCGCCCTCGCTCTCACCGCCCTGCTCCCGGCCCTGATGCCCGCCGCCGCCGCGGCGCAGGCCAACGCCGGCCGCGACCTCCGCCACCTCGTCATCCACAGCCCCGGCCCGGCCTGGGTGGCCGGCCGCTCGCCCTTCGAGCAACCTGGCATCCAGGCCCATATCGCCCATTACCGGCAATGGCAGCAGCAGGGCAAGCTGGTGCTGGGCGGCCCCTTCATGGACGGCGGTGCGGGCGGGATGATGCTGCCCGAGGCCGGCATCCCGCTCGACGAGGTGGAGGCCTTTGCCAAGGCCGACCCGGCGGTGCAGTCGGGCCTGCTGAAGGTCGAGGTGCGGCCCTGGCTGATCGGCATGCGCAAGGCGCCCACCCCATGAAGCTGCTGGTCACCGGCCTGAACGGCTCGCTGGCCCCGCAGCTGGCGCGCGCCGCCGCGGCCGCCGGGCACGAGATCCTGCGCTGGGACCGCCAGCAGCTGCCGCCCGATGACGCTGTCGCCGGCCAGGCCTGGCTGGAGGCGCAGCGGCCGGATGCCATCGCCCATCTGGCCATGGGCAGCGAGGCCTGGGCCGCGCAGCTGGCCGTTCATGCCGCCCGTCATCAGCTGCCCTTCGTCTTCACCAGCACCGCGATGGTCTTCCACCACGAGCCCGACGGCCCCCATGCCGCCGACGCGCCGCGCAATGCGCAAGATGACTACGGCCGCTACAAGATCCGCTGCGAGGACGCGGTGCGCCAGGCCAACCCCGCTGCCATGGTGCTGCGCATCGGCTGGCAGATCGACCCCGAACAAGCCGGCAACAACATGCTGATGGCGCTGGACGACTGGCAGGCACGCGCGGGCTGCGTGGCGGCCAGCACGGCCTGGACGCCGGCCTGCTCCTTCATGGCCGACACCGCGGCAGCCTTGCTCGCCTTGTTGCAGGCGCCCGAGCCCGGTCTGCATCACCTGGACAGCAATGCCGACGAGGGCTTCTCGTTTGCGCAGATCGTGGCCGCGTTGAAGACCCGCTTCGCGCGCGCGCAGTGGCAGATCCGCGAAAACACCGACTACCGCCATGACCAGCGCCTGCAAGGCGGCGGCGCGCGCTTGCCTCCGCTCTCACGCCGCCTACCGCTGCCGAAATAAGGCGTGCGCCCGCGCGGCGTCCGTCCCACAATCGACCGCTTTTGAAGGGCCGGCTGCAGGCTGTCCACGGCTGACCCTGTCCTTCAACGGACAGCGCAGGAGGTGGTTCATGAAGTTTGGACGAACGCTCGCTCTGTCTGCCTTGTTGGCCCTGGCGGCCAGCCTGCCCGCCGCGGCGCAGACCAAGCCCTACAACGAAGGCTCGGTGTGGGGCATCAGTCTCATCAAGGTCAAACCCGGCATGCAGGACATCTACTTGCGCGACCTGGGCGTGGCGCGCAAGAAGCTGATGGAAGAGGCCAAGAAGCAGGGCCTGATCCTGTCCGAAAAGATCCTGATCGGACAGGCCTCGGACCGCGAGGACTGGGACCTGATGCTGATGGTCGAGTTCAAGAACTGGGCCGCCTTCGATGGCCTGACCGACAAGTTCGACGCGCTGTCGCTGAAGATGGTCGGCACTGAAGAGAAGCAGGTGCAGATGATGGTCAAGCGCACCGAGACGCGCGAGATCCTGGGCAACAAGACGATGCAGGAGATCACGCTGAAGTAGGGCCTGGAGATAGCCTAGAGCAGGCCGGCCAGCTCGCGCTCCGACTCCGCGAGCTGCGCCAGCAGCCAGGCGTGCAGGGCCTGCACTTCGGGGCGCTGCCAGCCCGGTTCGCTGGCCACCAACCAGTAGCGCCGCGGCGAGGCCACGGTCAGCGGGTGCAGCGGGATCAAACGACCGTCGCGCAGCCGATCCAGCACCAGCAGCCCGCGTGCCAGCGCGATCCCGAGGCCGGCCTCAGCCGCCTGCAGCAGCAGGCCGGCATCGTTGAAGCTGGCCACGGCCTCGGGCTGGGGTTCGCTGACCCCGGCCGCCTGCAGCCAGCCGCGCCACTCGGCCGTGCCCTGCAGCAGCGGAAAGCGCAGCAAATCGGCCGGCGCCAGGCCGCGCAGCGCGCCGGCCAGGCTGGGGCTGGCCACCGGGAACAGCAGCTCACCGCCGAGCGGCCGCGCCAGCGTGCCGGGCCAGGGCGGCTGGCCGTAGCGCACCGCCACATCCGCCGCCTCGGCGCCCCCCAGGTCCACGAGGTTCAGGCGCGCGTCAATCGCCAGCCGCCAGCCCGGGTGGGCACGCTGCCAGCGCGACAGGCGCGCCAACAGCCAGCACTGCGCAAAGCTCGGCAGCATCGACAGGCGCAGCACCTGCTGCGGCGTGTGCCCCACGGCATGGGCCTCGCGTTCGCCCGCCTCCAGCAGGGCCAGGGCCTGCTGCACCCGGTGCAGCAGCGCGGCGCCGGCGGCGTTCAGCTTGATGCCGCGGCCCACCCGGTCGAACAGCGGCAGGCCCAGGCGCTCTTCCAGCAGGCGGATCTGCTGGCTGACCGCACCATGGGTGAGGTTCAGCGTTTCGGCGGCGGCGCGCAGGTTTTGCTGCTGCGCCGCCTGGCGGAAGACGCGCAAGGTTTGCAGAGGAAGCATGGTTAGCAACTCTAACCACTTAGGCCAGAAAGCATCGCTGGATGAATGGCCCCGCCATGCCTAGCATGGCCGCCATGACGCTGAACCACCCCTTGATGCCCACGCGCCGCCAGATTGGCCTGCTGCTCGCCGCTGCGAGCTTTGTTCCTTCTATGAGTCGGGCGGATGCACCGAGCTGGGAAGAGATTCGTTTCGACACCCCGGACGGCCCCCTGGCCTACGCGGTGGCGGGCCAGGGCCCGCTGCTGGTGATGCTGCAGGGCGGCCCCGGCGGCAGCACCTGGGCGTTGCGCCATTGGGCAGCACCGCTGACCGAAAATCTGCGCGTGCTGCTGCTCGATCCGATCGGCCGCGGGCGCAGTGCGCGCCTGGGGGATGCAGCCGGCTACACCCTGGAGCGCGATGTGCGCGACCTGGAGCGCTTGCGCGAGCACCTGGGCCTGCCCCAACTGAGCGTCTACGGCCACAGCTACGGCGGGCTGCTGGCTCAAGCCTGGGCGGTACGCCATCCGCAGCGGGTGGAGCGGCTCGTGCTGGGCGACACCTTGCACGGCGCTGCCAGCTGGCAGGCGATGGTGGAGCGCTGCAATCAGCATCTGCAGACCCAGCACCCGCGCATCTGGGCCGAACTGCTGGCCCTGCGCGCCCGCGGTCTGCGTTCCGCCGCGCCCGAGTACCAGGCCTTGCTGGAGGAGCCCCTGGAAGCGCTGTACTGGCACGACCTGGCCCCGCGCAAGCCTGGCGCCCCCAAGAGCCCGCAACCCGCCCTGGCCCGTCGAAACCTGGCGCTCTACAACGCCATGCTCGGCCCCGACCCCGAATGGCAGGTGGCTGGCACCCTGGCCGGCGTGGAGCTGCTGCCGGCCTTGGCGAGCGTGCAGGCGCCTGCCCTGGTGCTGACCGGGCGTGCCGACCGCATCACCCCACCGCAGGTGGCCGAGCAGATCGCCGCGGCCCTGCCGCAAGCCGAACTGAGGATCTTCGAGCGCAGCGGCCATCGCCCCTTCATCGAGGAACCGGCCGATTGGGCCGCCAGGGTGTCCTCCTTCATGCGCCGGACCACGCCATGAGCGCGCGCATCGGCCTGCTCTACCCCGGCAGCGCCGAACAGCGCGCGCGCCGTGACCCGGCCGACAGTCGCCTCGCCGCGCTGTTCGAGGCTTTGGCGGATGCCGGCCTGCCGGCCGAGCCGCTGATCTACGACGACGACTGGGCCGACGACATGCGCGCGGAGCTGCGCGGCCTGGCCCTGCTGCTGGTGTGGCAGAACCCGCTGGATGCCCGCGGCCGGCCGCGCACCCGTCTGGACGCGCTGTTGCGCGAGGCGGCGCAGATGGGCGTGCAGGTCAGCGCGCACCCCGATGCGATCCTCAAGCTCGGCACCAAGGACGTGCTGCTGGCCACGCGTGCGCTGCCCTTTGGCAGCGACTGCCGGCGCATCGCGCGCCTGGACGATTTGCGCGCCGAGCTGGAGCCCCGATTGCTCGCTGGCCCACGCGTGCTCAAGCAGTGGCGCGGGCACAGCGGCATCGGCGTCTGGCGGGTCGCGCTGGAGGAGGAGCAGCTGCGGCTGCGCCATGCCCAGCGCGGCAGCAGCGAAGAACGCACCGATTGGTCCGGCCTGGCGGCCCGCATGGCCCCGTACTTCGAGGCCGGCGGGCACCTGATCGACCAGCCCTGGCAAGACGGCATCCGTCGGGGCATGACGCGGGTCTACTGTGTGGCCGACCAGGTGGCGGGCTTCGGCCAGCAGGCCATCAATGCCCTGCACCCCGAGGCTGCACCACCCGGGCCCCGGCTCTACCACCCGGCCGACACGCCGGAGTTCCAGGCCCCGCGCACGCGCCTGGAGGGCGAGGACTGGATCGGTCAGCTCTGCCGTGCCACCGCGCTGGCGCGCCCCGAGCTGCCCCTGCTCTGGGACGCCGACTTCATCCCCCGCGCCGACGGCAACGGCTGGGTGCTGTGCGAGGTCAACGTCAGCAGCGTGGCGCCCTTCCCGGACGCCGCGGTCGCGCCGCTGGTGGCGGCAGTGCGGGCGCGCCTGGGGCCGGGTTGAGCGGGCCCCGCCAGCACCTCAACCCGTCTGCGCCTGCCAGAGGCGGCGCAGCACCTCGATGTGGGCACTGCCGGCGGGCACGAAGCGCTGGGGGTGGTCGCAACGGTACAGCCCCTGCGCACCGGGCTCCAGGCGGAGCAGCCACAGGCCCTGTTGGCCAGGTTGGAACACGAGATCACTGCTGGAACGCGGCGCCAGGGGAGAGCGGCTGCGCACCAACGCCAGCCGCAAGCCCGGTGGCCCCTTCCAGAGCTCGCTGAACTGGAGCACGCCCAAATCCAGCAGCGCCGCCTGCGACCCGGTCTGCAGCTGGGTTTGGCCCAACCACTGACCGAGGCCGATCAGGTCGGCGCCGCGCAGCAGTTCGGCGTCACTCAGCGGTGCCCACATGGCCCGCGCCTGGGAGCTGGCCGCGGCCACCACGCCCAGCAGGGCGCGGCGCCGCAGGCCCGGGGTCACAGCTTGCGCGCAGCGCGCGAGCGGCTCAGGCCGGCCACGCACAGGCCCAGGGCCAACAGCAGGGCCGGGCTGGGTTCGGGCATCGGGTGCGTCACTGCGCGGCCATAAATGAATCGCGCGCCCGCGATGTCATCGGCCTGCAGGCCCGAGAAGGCCTCGGTGTAGAAAGGATTCATCAGCGAGCCGGGAACATCGGTGTGGTCCAGGCCGATGGCGTGGCCGATCTCATGCGCCATCACCTGGAAGATGTCGAAGCCGGCCCCGCCAAACCCGACCTTCCAGGTCTCTGCCGTATCGAAGTGGATGTCGCCGGCGGCCGAGTCGCCATTGGCCGGCGGGTAGTAGCCATGGGCCAGGGTGCCAAAGGCGCCATCCATGGCGTGCCCGCCAATGCGGATGTCCGCGCCGGCACCCGGGGCATCGAAGGCCAGGCCGCTGTCGGCCACTTCAACGAAGTTGATGTTGGCCACGGCCGACCAGGCGGCGAAGGCCGAGGTGATGGCGCTGTGCCAGCCCGCCGGCATGAAGTCGGCCAGCGCGATCATGCTGCCGACACATTCGCCCGCGCAGCTGATGCCGGTGGCCATGAAGCTGTAGCTCACCGTGGCGCCGGTGCCCATGGCGGGCGGGCCCCATTTGCCGGGGCTGGTGGGGCTGAGCACAAAGGCCTGAGCGGCCAGAGGCAGGCTCAGGGCCAGGGCTGCACAGAGTCGGGTCAGGGTGTTGCGCATGGGCATCTCGCGGGTGGGGTCCAGATAGCGCGTACCCACGCACAGAGCGCGCCAGACTGCCAAAAAGCCTGCAGGGACTTGGCCTTTCCGGTGCCAGCCGCGGAAGGCTTGGGCCGCCCTGTCAAGCCGGCCGACACCTTGGGGTGGCTCAGCTTGGCCCGGTGCCGAAATCGAACACGATCTCCCAGTCACCGCCCGGCTTGCGCCGCCAGGTGGACTGGAAACGCGCCACCAGCTGGCCTGCGGGGTCGTGCACCGGCCCGCTGGTGCGCCCCAGCTCACCGCTGGGCAGCACCAGGGCGAGGTCGGGACCCCAGCTGAAGGGAGGGGTCGGCCCCTCAAAGAACGGGGCCCAATGGGCCACCACGGCCTCGGGCCCGAGCAGGGGTTCGTTCTTGCCCTTGATCCAGACCGTGTCCGGCGCCAGGAAGCGGCGAAAGGCCGCCAGATCGCGCGCGGCCATCGTGGCGGCAAAGGCGGTCTCGGTGGCGCGCAGGCTCTCGGTGCGGCGCGCAATCTCGGCCGCATCCGGCCAGGCGGGATGGGCGCTGACGGCGCCCATCAGGGGGAGTCCGGCGGCGCCCAGGAGCAGGTGGCGGCGTTCGTTCATGAGGCGGGCGGCGTCAAGGGAGAACGCAGCGTAGGCGCCACGGGCCCACCCTGCCACCCGTCACAGCGGGTCAACCCTTGAACTTCTTCCACTCGGCCGGACAGGCCTGCACCTTGTCCACTTCGTTGGAATCCGCCCGCGTGGTCCAGCATTCGTCGAATACCGAGCAATAGCAGATGCGCAGCGCCACCTTGAAGCGCTCGCGGTTCAGCTGCGCCCAGGCCTCGGGTTCGCTGTTCTGCTCGGGCACGCGCAGCAAATCGATGCGCTCGCCCGGGCGCAGCACCTCGCCGTTCACGCCCGAGGTGATGTCCATGAACTTGGGCGGCTTGCCGGGCTCGCGCTTGGCCGAGCAGCACAGCTCCAGCAGTTCGGCGGCATGGGCCAGCTGCTTGTCGCCGTAGCGCATCTCCACGCCTTGAATACGCGCCGGACCGATCCCCTTGTTCACAACCGACAGGCTGATTTCATGCGCGCCGCTGTCGCTCAGGTTGCTGGTGCCCACGCTCACCCAGGGCCAGGAAGTGGCCGTGACCATGCGCGCATTGGCATCGGCCATTTCCTTCATCACCTGACCGTGGTGGATCGCCAGGAACAGCGAAATGACCGACACGACGATGGCGCAGCCCGCGGCGGCGATGTCCAGCCAGCGGTGTCCGCTGTGGCCATGGTGGTGGGCGTGGGTCTCGGGGCCTTCCATATCGGTTCCTGCGGCGCAAAGGGGGGCCGGCAGTTTAGGAGTCTGGCCACAATCCGCGCCCATGTCCGCCCCGGCCGCAGCCTCGAAAGCCCCGCCCGCCAAGCCCGCGCCCTCCGGTCCGCGCCGGGCGATGGAGCGCCTGGGCCTGCTGCGCCCGATTGACCTGGCCCTGCACCTGCCGCTGCGCTACGAGGATGAAACCCGCCTGACGCCGTTGCGCGAAGCGCGGCACGGCCAGGTCGTGCAGGTGGAAGGTGTGGTGCTGGACTGCCGCGTCGAGACCCGGCGCCGGCGCCAGCTGCTGGTGAGCCTGCAGGATGAAGAAGGCGAGCGCCTGCTGCTGCGCTTCTTGAACTTCTACCCCAGCCAGCAGAAGAGCTATGCCGAGGGCCGGCGCCTGCGCGTGCGTGGCGAGCTGCGCAGCAGCCTGTTCGGGCGTGAGATGGTGCACCCGCACTGCAAGGTGGTGGACGACGACACGCCCCTGGCCGCCGCGCTGACCCCCGTCTACCCCACCAGCGCCGGCCTGCCGCAGGCCTATCTGCGCAAGGCCATCGAGGCCGCACTGCCGCGCGCACCGCTGCAGGAGCTGCTGCCGCCCGGCACGGTGCCGCGCGGGTTGCCGCCGCTGCGCGAGGCGCTGGGCTTTCTGCACCACCCGCCGCCGAACGTGCCGCTGGCCACGCTGGAGGACCACTCGCACCCCGCCTGGCAGCGCCTGAAGTTCGAAGAGCTGCTGGCCCAGCAGCTCAGCCAGCTGCAGAGCAAGGCCCTGCGCGCCCAGCATCGCGCGCCGGTGCTGCGCGGCAGCCGCCTGGTGGAGCAATTGCTGGCGCAGCTGCCCTTCGAGCTGACCGGGGCACAGCGGCGTGTTGGCGAAGAGATCGCCCAGGACCTGGCCAACGCGCAGCCGATGCACCGGCTCTTGCAAGGCGATGTCGGCTCGGGCAAGACCGTGGTGGCCGCGCTGGCCGCCGCGGTCTGCATCGACGCCGGCTGGCAATGCGCGCTGATGGCGCCGACTGAACTGCTGGCCGAGCAGCACCTGCGCAAGCTGGTGGGCTGGCTGGAGCCGATCGGCGTGAAGGTGGCCTGGATCACCGGCAGCGTGAAGGGCAAGAAGCGCGAGGCCCTGCTGGCGCAGGCCGCCAGCGGCGAGGCGCAGCTGGTGGTCGGCACGCATGCAGTGATCGAAGACAAGGTGCAGTTCGCCAACCTCGGCCTGGCCATCGTCGACGAGCAGCACCGCTTCGGCGTGGCGCAGCGCCTGGCCCTGCGGCGCAAGCTGGCCGAGCGCGGGCTCGAACCGCATCTGCTGATGATGAGCGCCACACCGATTCCGCGCACCTTGGCCATGAGCTACTACGCCGACCTGGACGTCAGCACCCTGGACGAGCTGCCGCCGGGGCGCAGCCCCATCGTCACCAAGGTGTTTGCGCTGGACAAGCGCGAGGCCGTGATCGAGCGCATCGCGCACGAGATCGGCCAGGGCAAGCAGAGTTACTGGGTCTGCCCGCTGATTGAGGAAAGCGAAGAGAGCGATCTGCAGGCCGCCACCGCAACGCACGCCGAGCTGGCCGAGCGGCTCGGGGCCGAGCGCGTCGGCCTGCTGCACGGCCGCTTGAAGGCCGACGAGAAGGCCGCCGTGATGGCGCGCTTCGCCAGCGGCGAGCTGCCGCTGCTGGTGGCCACCACCGTCATCGAAGTGGGGGTCGATGTGCCCAATGCCAGCCTGATGGTGATCGAGCACGCCGAGCGCTTCGGCCTGGCGCAGCTGCACCAGCTGCGTGGGCGCGTGGGGCGCGGCAGCGCGGCTTCGGTGTGCGTGCTGATGTACGCCGGCCCCTTGAGCGAGAGCGGGCGCGAGCGCCTGAAGGCCATGGCCGAGACCACCGACGGCTTCGAGATCGCCCGCCGCGACCTCGACATCCGCGGCCCCGGCGAGTTCATGGGCCACCGCCAGAGCGGCGCCGACCTGCTGCGCTTTGCCGACCTGCAGGAGGACGCCCCACTGCTGGTGGCCGCCCGCGCGGTGGCGCCCCGGCTGCTGGCCGAACACCCGGACGCCGCGCAGGCCCAGGTGCAGCGCTGGCTGGGGGCGAAGGCGGAGTTGATGAAGGCATGAGCGACGCCCTGGCCTTGATGGACGCCGCGCTGCGCGGCAGTCTGATCACCCTGCTGGCCCTGGTGGGCTGGCAACTGCACCGTCGCCTGCCGGCCGGCGCGCCGGCGCACGCCGTGCTGGCGCTCTTCCTTCCCGGCCTAGTGGTTCAGCTGATCGGCTCTACCCCCGCCTTCGAAGCCAGCGTGCCACGTGCCTGGCAGGCGCCCTGGGTGGCGGTGGCGGTGGGGAATGCCATGGGCTTCTGGTGCTTGGTGCGCCTGCTGTTTGACGAAGACTTCCGCCTGCGCCCGCGCCATCTGGCCATCTGGGCGGGCATCGCCAGCCTGGGTGCCGCGTACTGCTTGTTGCCGCGCCACCCAGCGCTGACGTTCGCGCTGCGCAGTGCGCCACTGCTGTGCGCCACCGCCGCAGTCTGGGTGACGCTGCGCGGCTGGCGCGCCGATCTGCTGGAGGGGCGCCGCCGCCTTCGCCTGGGTCTGGTGCTGGGTGGCGTGGCTTACACCGTGCTGAGCGTGGGTCTGCGCGTGGGCAAAGGCGATGCGCCGGGTGTGCTGGCGCTGCTGGACCTGCTGGGCCTGGGCCTGGTGATCGGCCTGGGCAGTGCCGCCCTGCTGGGCCCGCAGGCACCGCGCTGGCAGCAGCTGCTGCTGCCCGCCGCCGAGCCGGAACCCCCCGCGGCTCAGCCGCACGAGCCGGAAGCCACGCCCCCCGACGCCGAGCTGCTGGCCCGCTTGGAACCCTGGATGCGCGAGCGGCAGCCCTACCGTGACGAGGGCCTGAGCCTGGCCGGCCTGGCCGCGCAACTGGCCGTGCCCGAGTACCGCCTGCGCCGCGCCATCAACCAGGGTCTGGGCTTTCGCAACTTCAACGCCTATGTGAACCAATGGCGCCTGACCCAGGCCCGCGCCGCCTTGGCCGACCCGGCCCAGCGCGACCGCACGGTGCTGGACATCGCGCTGGCGGTAGGCTTCGGCTCGATTGGCCCTTTCAACCGGGCCTTCAAGGCCGACACCGCGCAGACGCCGACCGAGTTTCGCAAGCGGAGCCTGGCCGAAACCTGAAAGCTGCCTGGCCGATTCCTGCAAAGGCTTGATCGAAAAAGGGAATTTCCCGCTCTTCGGCGATTCGGCAAGACCGCCGAACCGAAGCCGGCGAGGCTGAGGACTTCGCAACCCGGAGTCCCTCATGTCCCGCTATCTGCGCCCGCTCACGCTTGTTTCCGCCACCCTGCTGAGCCCGCTCGCCCAGGCCGGCCTGGGCGTTACCGCCCTGGCGCCGCAAACCGCCAGCGATGAAGAGCTGCTGGTTTTCTACCCAAGCAGCAGCCCCGAGCAAGCGCTCACGCGCGGCGCGCTGCGCATCCCCGCGGCGCCGGACGGCCCGTTCGAAGCGGGCAATGGCCGGCTGATCGTGGTCTCGCATGGCTCGGGCGGCTCGCCCTGGGTGCATGCCGACACCATTCGCGCGCTCGTCACCGCCGGCTACACCGTGGCCGGGGTGCGCCACCGCGGTGATCGCAGCGGCGACATGGTCGACCGCGGCCCGGTCAGCTGGGCGCGCCGGCCGCAGGAGGTCTCGCGCGCCATCGACCGGCTGGCCGCACACCCGCAGTGGGGGGCGCGTCTGCGCCTGGACCGCGTCGGCGTGTACGGCATGTCGGCCGGCGGGCACACCGCGCTCAGCCTGGCCGGTGGGGTCTGGTCACCGGCGCGCTTTCGCGACCATTGCCGCGTCCATCTGCGCGAAGACTTCCACGCCTGCGTGGGCCTGGCCACCGCACTGACCGGCTCCTGGGCGGACAACCTGCGCCTGTGGCTGGCGCGCCGCGTGCTGGAGGCGCGCTTCAGCGACGCGCGCCCGCAGGCCCACCATGACCCGCGCATCGCCGCCGTGGTGGCCGGCGTGCCCGCGGCGGCCGATTTCGACCCCGAATCCCTGCGCCAGCCGCGCGCCGCGCTCGGTCTGATCACGGTCGGCCAGGACCTGTGGCTGAAGGGCCGCTTCCACGCCGAGGCCGTGCTGCGCGCCTGCGCCCCGCACTGCGAGCGCCTGGCGCATGTGCCCGAGGGCGGCCACGGCCTGCTGCTGGCGCCGCTGCCGCCGGGCATCGACGGCCTGGAAGGGCGCATGCTGAACGACCCGGCGGGCTTGGACCGGGGCGTGCTGGCGCAGGTGCATGGGCAGCTGCGCGGGTTCTTTGAGCGGCATCTGCGCTGAGCAGGGCGCGGCACTACAGTCCCGCACCGCCCTTGCAGGAGCATGCAATGAACCCCGTCCTGGTCGACGTCTGGCGCGGCGAATGGGTCGAGTCCCAGCACCGCGGTTCGCTCGCCCTCGTGGACGCCGACGGCGCCCTGGTGATGGCATTGGGCGACATCGAACGCCCGATCTACCCGCGTTCGGCCGTCAAGGCCCTGCAGGCCCTGCCCCTGGTAGCCAGCGGTGCGGCCGAACGCTTTGGCCTCAGCGACGCTGAGCTGGCGCAGGCCTGTGCCTCGCACAGCGGCGAGCCCGCGCATGTGGCCACCAGCGCCGGCCTGCTGGCCAAGCTGGGGCTGGGCGCCGAGGTGCTGGAATGCGGCGCGCACTGGCCGCGCGCCGAGGCGCAGATTGCCGCCATGGGCGCACGCGGTGAAACGCCCACGGCCCTGCACAACAACTGCTCGGGCAAGCATGCGGGCTTTGTGTGTTTGGGCTGTGTGCTGGCGGGTGAGGCAGACCGGCGCCAGTTCCTGCGCGGCTACGTGGAGCCCGAGCACCCGGTGATGCGCGAGGTCACGGCGGCCCTGGAAGCCAGCACCGGCTACCGCCTGGCCAACGCCCCGGTCGGCACCGATGGCTGCTCCATCCCCACCTACGGCATCCCGCTGCGCCGGCTGGCGCTGGGCTTTGCGCGCTTTGGCACCGGCCAGGGCCTGAGCGCCGACCATGCCCGCGCCGCCCAGCGCCTGCGCGCGGCGGTGGCGGCCGAGCCCTTCCATGTGGCGGGCACGAACCGGCTGGACACCGTGCTGATGCAGCAGCTCGGCGAGCGGCTCTTTTGCAAGGTCGGCGCGGAAGGCGTGTACTGCGCCGCCCTGCCCGAGCGCGGCTGGGGCCTCGCCATCAAGATGGACGATGGCAACACCGCCCGCGCCGTGGAGGTGGTGCTGGCCGCCGCCGTGCAAGCCCTGCTGCGCCTGGACGACACCGAGCACGCGCTGCTGCAGCGCCACAGCGAGCTGGCGCAGCGCAACTGGAACGG